>JAISNC010000002.1 GCA_031276355.1 Odoribacteraceae bacterium | reverse complement strand
TCTGTTCCTTGTAAAACTTCTGTTTTCATCGGTATATCTTTATTGCTATATTATACGTTTTAAATCTTCTTTTGTTTTCCCCTTAAAATATTCTACCATATCAATTTTCTTATTGATATTCTCGTCGATCAAGTTTTCGAGTCCGACATCGCCGGTCAAGTCCCAGTAGCGACAGTCTTGCTCTTGTCCTGTCCGGAAGGTGCGCCTGCCGGATTGCACCCGGAGGGCGTAATCCCAGTTCTTGTCGAAATAGATCGTGTTGCACAAGTGTTGCAGGTTGAGTCCCATCGATTCCTTCTGGTAGCTTAACACGGTAGCCTTCGGGAAACGCCTTTCGCACTCGTTCCGGCTGTCGATGTACTTGCAGAAGATAATCGTTCTTGTCTCGTCGATCTCCTGGAAGAGACGTTCGATTTTTTTAAATTTCTCTTCCGTGCAGCAGTACGAGTGCTGCATCTTTTGCGTCATCTCCAGGAAGATGTTGTTATTTTTCCAGAGGAGCGTTTTGTCGTCGAGATACTTTTCCTTGAGGTAATAATACTCGTTTCGTTCCTCTTCACCGAGGCTGTAATAGATGGTCGAGTAGTATTGCTTTACCTGCAGATGCAGGTCGCACTCGTAGACGTAATGACGTATAAGCGAGTATAGATAGTCAATATTCTCGTATCCCGTGATAAATTCCTTGGTGTAGGCGCGATGACCACCAAAGTATTTCGTGACGGTGGTATAGCGACAGAACGTGTTCATGAACGCGCGCATGTCCATGTTCAGGATGCGCGGGCTAAGGAACTCCATTTGCGACCAGAGATCGAGCAAGTTCTTGCTCAACGGTGTTCCATTGAGAATTAATTTGAATCTCGCCATTTGCCCGAGATCGAGGAGTCGCCTTGTCCGTTTGGCGTTCGCGTTCTTGATTTTCAGGCTTTCGTCCACGACGATGAAGGGGTTTCGCGCGTTTACCACGCGTTCTCGTAGCTCAAGGTAAATCCGGTCGGAGGCTGACAGGCTTTCGATGCCGGTGTAGATCACGGGGGCGCGTAAGCCTCCCCACTTGTTCACCTCGTCGATCACGGAGCTAACCCCGTCGCGCGTCCGGATCGTGTTTAGTGGTCCGATCCACGCGACGAGATCTATGTCCGGTGTCTCGTTCACCAGCTCGCACGCGACGCGCGTTTTGCCGGTGCCCGCTTCCATGAAGAGGGCACCGACTTTCCAATCGCGGAGATGGTCACGTGCGGCGATTTGATCCTGGAGAAAATTTTCCATCACTTTCTAAGTTCATGTATATCGTTATCTTTCAAGGGCGACATGGACTCCGGGGCGTGAGGTTTGACCTCTACGTTATCGAAGTCCCTCCAGTCCTTTGTTTTTTTGTTCACGATGAACAATTTTATCTTTTCCTTGTGCTGGAAAAGATGAGAATAAAAGAGTGACACGTAGATGTAGGTGCCGGTGTCCTCGAAATAGTATCCATCCGGGATTCTCCTACGATAGTTATTTTGCACCAATATAATGCAATCATCTTCGTAGTACAACATGTGATATTTGACGGCTTGAGACCGCGCAATTATCTCGTCCTCGTATAATTCCATGATCTATTTAGTTGAGTGGATGAAGTTGATGACCTCCTTGTAGGTGTCAAGAGGATAGTTCTCATAAAAGAAGCTTTGCCTCGCTCCGGAGGCCGCCACGACCGTTACATAGCAGTTCGGACTGCCGAACTTGAAGTTATGAGGAGGCGAGCATCTCCGTGATAGCCTCGTCATGGTACCAGCGGCTATTGGTGTTGACACCAAGTTGTATGCCGGCTTGCATGCTGATTGCGTCTATAATAATAAGATGCGTGGCGTTGAGAAATTCATATTGTGTTTTCATCTTTTTTCAATTCAGTGATTTCGTTGTTTTGCACGGGCTCTTTCTCGTCGGGAGTATGCCTATCGACGCGGTAAGTGGGGAGCATCTTGCCCGACTCGTCGAACCAGGCCACTTTTTTCGAGGAGTATTGTAGATCCTTTTTTTCAAGGATCCACGCGGAGATCCAGTACGCGTTGGACTTTTGAACATCCCAGTCCTGGCCGAAAACTTGGCTTGCCGGGATTATGGCCGTGGATCCGTCGAAGGCCACGGCCTTGTAAGCCTTTTCCGAGATCTGGTAAAAAGAGTCCAGTCTCACTGAATAACACTTTGTTTTCATGTTTTTGGTGCCGCTGTTACCCGTTGCCGCCGGTTCTAATGGTTAATCCTACTACAAATATATCATATATTATATATTCATGCAAGAGAATGAGGAAAAATTATCTCGTAATAAAAGTTAATAATCGAGTTAAAAACTCCCGCCGATGTTCATCATGGAGGAGGATTCGTTGGGTAGAAGTTGATGGAACTCTCCCCACAGGAGGTACATGAAGGCCGTGGCGATCTGTGGCGAGTAGAAGGCTTGATCCTTGTACTCGAGTTCCTTCTCGGCGGATTTGTCGAGGACGACGCGGCCCTCGGTTCGCTTGAGGGGCGAGTGATGGATGCTGCTGACGAGGGCCTCGCACTCGTTCCGGTCGATCAGGATGTTGTCGCGGCGACCGTCCGTTTTGTCGAAGAGGATATTGAGGAGGCGGTAGTGCTGGGCGTGCAAGATGGTCTCCTGGGAGAGCGAGAGCAGGCGAACCGTCCAGCCGCGGGAGAAGAGCGCCTTCTGGAGGAGCATCGCGTCGGTGTCGTCCTTGTCGGTGAGCAGGGGGTAGTATTTGCGATAGCGCGGGTTGTTCTGGTTGGCCGCCCGGTCGTAGTAGAGAAATATCTCCTTGCGGGCGTGGTGGCGGAAGAAGTCGTCTATGTTAGCGGCCAGCTCGTCGTGCTGTTCCGGGTGAATGACGAATAGATCCTTGATGACGCGGAAGTCGGGCGGGTGCCCGGGGTGCCGTTGCGCGAAAACGATGCTCATGAAGGGGCCGGGATCGAACCCGGCGTAGAGGGGGAGACGGGGATCGCAGTACTTGAGGTGGCGACTGCTCTCGCCGGGCGATTCATCGGCGCGCACGCGGTCTATGAAGTCGTAGCGGTAGGAGTCGTCGAACAGGTGTTGTTTGCCGAATTTCCCGAAGAACATGTCCTTGACGCGTCGCTTGCGGACGGAGAGGATAGAGGTGTTGAGCTGATCCTCGTCCTTGATGCTCTTGATCTGGCCGAGGATGTAGTCGATGCCGAGGATCTTGATGTTGGAGAACGATGAGGCGTGGATGTAGGCGGTCTCGCCGCGCCGGAAATCGTTGATTCGCGCGTTCCAGCGCTCGATGAAGCGAGAGAGTTTTTTCACGTCGTCGTCGCGGAACTCGCGGCGGGCGATCTCCAGCTCGACGAGTCGCCGGTCGAGCTCGAGCGCCATCTCGATGATGCAGGATAGCAAGTCAGGATCGGCATCTCGCTCGTACTCGATGAACCAGTCCTCGTCGGTCTCGAAATTGGGCGTGGAGCTGAAGCCGGTGATCCCCATGAAGTAGTGGGAGTGGCCGAATTTTGACCGGTCCGCGCGCAGGGCGGGGATGATGCGCTCGGTGAATTTTTCGCGCGGGATCCGGAGCATCTCGTCAACGAAGAGGTGCGCGATGTTCTTGCCGAGCATGGATTCCGGGCGGTCGCAGGAGATGAACTGGATGACGGTGCCGTTGTGAAAGCTGATGGTGTGTCGCCAGTCGTCGATGAATGTGGCGCAGGGCTTGAAGTGTTTCGGGGGTTCCTTGCCAACCTCGAAGTAGGTGCCCCGCAGGTAGGTGTCCTGGAGGTAGCCGATGAGACCGGCGAGGATGTTGTCGAAGATGGACTTGTACGTGGAGGCACCGAGGGCGAGGCAGGAACCGGGCATGTCGTTTTGCACGCGATCGACCCGGGGGGAGAGGATGTTGGTCGTTTTACCGGAGCCGCGGCCCATCTCGCCGTACAGGAACGTGGTATCCATCAGTTTCGCCAGGATCTGGACGACGGAGAGGTAGTTCCGCGCGAATATGTCGTCATTCTGTTTTGGCATCTTCTATGTCGAGTTCGGTTTCTACTTCCTTGATGAGGCGTTTTTTCTCAGTCTCCGGGATGTCGCGCTTCGTGATGATATTTACCGCCTTGCGATAGGCGGAGAGAAGCCCCTCGCGTTTGATCCCCATGCGGTCGAGTTGCAGATCGGGAGAGACGATCTGTGGCTTGAATTCCTTGAGCCGCGGGTCGATCAGGCCGGAGGATGCCTCGATACGGTAATTCCGGGCTTTTTCCATGCATATACGGGCTTCCTTGAAGTTGTGGGCAACGAGGTTGACGTCGCGGAGGGCCATCATTTGATCCGCAAAGTAGTTGTTCCAGGCCTCGCTGGTGACGGTGCAGTCGCTGTTGAAGTAATTAATCGCGTCGTACACGCGCTGGCGACACGCGTGGATGGATAGCGACGGGAATTCGTGACGTAATTTGCTCGCGCATTCGGTGATAGAGGCGTATTTTTTGTGGAGATTGGAAGCGAAATTCACCTGCAGGATGTACTCGGCGAGCGCCGGGGCAAGCCCGCAGGATTTCGCGTCGCGGGTATCCAGGAAGCGCTGGACGATATCGATCGATATTTTCTGGAGTTGCGCGAGGCTCATAGATCGAATTTTGTCTTGATCTTGTTATCGATCTTGTCGAGATGGAGACGCGCGCGCATGCGGTCATTCGCGTCAATGTCCTTGTTTTTCGTCGCCTCGTCGAAAAGGGCCTTGTCAAGGGAATATTCCCCTGTCGCCTTGCCTTTCTGGTAGGCGTTATACGCCTCGCTCCCTGGCGTGTCGAGTTCCGCGCGAAGCGTGTCCGGATCGGGAGGATCAAGCAAGAATATGATCTTGTCGATGGGGTATCCAAGGACCCCGAAGGAACTGATTCTATTCAATAAATTCTCGTCCATGTTGTTAGAATTTTGCTATTTCAGCGGGATCGAGGGGAATCCCGTTCCTTGATATAGTTACCGGGGATCCATATTGTTTCATGAAGCGAAGATAGCGACGGATAATGGTGTCGCAGTATTTCTCATCGAGTTCCATGCCGTGGCATATCCTTCCCGTTTGCTCGGCTGCCACGAGCGTGGTCCCGGAACCGAGGAACAGGTCAAGAATAATGCTCCCTTCCGTGCTACAATCTATCATCGCCTCTGCTACCAGTCGGACGGGTTTTACCGTCGGGTGATCGGATAACGCGTCTCGTTCCTTATTGCTGAACGAGTTGATTCCCGCGTGATTCCAGACATTCGTCCGGTACCGACCATTTTGCCCGAGTTCGAAGTTGTTGATGTGTTTCGCCCGCCCGTTTTTGAACACGAATATAAGCTCGTGTTGTGAACGGTAAAACGTGCCCATCCCGCCGTTATCCTTGACCCACACGATGAGTTGCTTGAATTCCGTGTAGAGTTTCCCGGCCTCCGTTAGCTCGTTGACGTGCTTCCAGTCCATGAATATGTAGTGAATAGAGCCGTTCTTGCTGAACTTGATCAGGTTCAGGATGACATCTTCCAGGAAGCGAGTGAAACGTGATTTATTCATCTCCCCGGAAGCCATTTTAAACTCCTGGTGTTGTACTTTTCCTAACCCCACGATATCGCCTATTTTCACGTTATATGGAGGATCGGTAAATACCATTTGCGCCAGTTGCCCCTTCATTAACCGGCCCACGGCGTGCTGATCCGTGCTATCCCCGCACAGGAGGCGATGCCGGTTGATCTCGTACAGGTCTCCTGGCATGGTTACCGGGGACTGTGGCATTACATCATCATACTCGTCCTCTATGATCTCCCGTGATGTCGAACGTTTATTGTTGGCTATCATGTCTGGGGACGGCAGATCTACCTCCACGTGAGGAATCTCTATAATGTTTGTATAGTCTATTTCAGAAAAGAACTCTTCTAATTTAGCCAAATCCCATTCGCCTGAATGCGTGTTAGATATCAAGCAATAGCGCTTTACTTCTTCCTCCGTGAGGGTACGATTAGGAACCCTCACGTCTATAACATCGTTCTGCTTACCCGCGAAGAATAACGCTTCATACCTTCGTTGTCCCGCGATAATATGGTTATCCGTGTTTATCACGGGTATCTCAACGAGATTGAAATCGTTGATACTTTGTATCAATTTCTCCTGCTTTTCTTTATTAACTTTTCTTGGATTAAAATCAATAGGTATCAAATCCTTGACCCTACGTTGTTCAGTGTGCCATACCAATCTTTCCATATTAATTTTTTATGCGAATGTATAGTGAGACTTTTTTTTGCGAAAGGACGATTTTTAATCGGTGCCTATTTGCGTGGAAACGGTATATGATTCCATTGTTTACATGCACTCGCGTTTTAGTCAACCTATTAATTTCGTAATTTGTTGAAAATAAATGTACTGTATAACCTATAATCATATTACCCCCCTTTAGAACTTCCATGCATTACAAGGCCCCCCTTCAGCGGTGCGGGCCTTACTTACATACGTTTTGTTTTTAAATTTTTCAGAAACATTTCTCATTCTGATTTTCAGTGTTTTATGTATCTTGAAAATATCAAAGGGGCCAAATCGGTATGTTTTTGGGCCAAATCGGTTATTTTTCGCCGCGATTCAAGGCAAAAAAAATATCACTCGGTGGTGTCTGCCGGGCGGATTAATGATGCCAGGATTTTTTGTTTGAATTTAGCGTACTCGAGATTTTTTTGCCAGCTGATTAGCGTGGCTTCATCCTTGTATTTTTTCTGCCGAATATTGCTCTCTATCCGGCGAATGTTTTGTGTCGTGTTTGTTACTTCTTGCAGGAAGCCTTCCGGATCGTGCGCGCGTAATTCTTGTAATGATGTAAGGAGGTTTGTTTTTTCTTTGTGCTCTATTACCAGGGGATGAACGTGGGCAAATATGCCGGTGCTATTGTATGAAGAGAGTTCTAAATGGGCCTGTTTATTGAGAATGTCACACGATACCATCTCCTGGCAAAGAGCGGCTGTTGGTTTTTTATCCAGCAAGTCGGATATTTTTTTCATCCTGTGATAACGCGTTACGCGTTCATCGTACAGGAGGATGCAGAGCTGGATGTCCGGGTTTTCGTTTTTCTCCCACGCTATTCCGGGGAACTCTTCGGATTTTGTTTTTTTTTGGCGGGGGGTGTCGTGGGTGAGGGAGAGCTGGATCCAGTGGCGCGTTTTGTTTTGGGCCTCGCTTTACGTGGACTTTTAGGTTTGAACTTTGTCCTATTTGCAATGATCTCCTCTTCTGATACCTTATCAAGAAGCAGTGATAAGATACGTTCGTCGAGTTCCTTGTACGTAAACTCGTTTGCTCGTTTGATTTCTTGTTCCAACCTGTGGTGGGAGCAATGGGCGAAGAATAATTCTCTATCCGCGATGAAATGATCCCTTGACGCGATAGATTGTATTATGCGGTTTTTTTCTGGAAATGAATACATAGGAAAAGTTTTAAAGGGGAGGTTTCCCTCCCCTGGTTTTTATTAGTCATTGTCAGGAACGAGCGGTATCGTGCCCGAGAAGAACCAGAATGGTTCCATGCACGCGGCACCGACGAACTGTATATTCGCTCCCAGCCAGTCCTCGATGAGGCCTAACGCCGTGTACGATAGTTTCAGCGTCGAGCATGGCGATCCGGCGATGTATTTCTTGCCGGAAACGCAATGCTCCCAGATAACGACGAACTTGTTTCCGTTCTGCTCGTAAAGCCACTGGAGCATTTCCGGGTAGATGCCCTCGATGTTGGCTTGTATCGTCAATTGGCCTTGCGGGGCTACCTCGCCGACGGCGGCGGCGTTCGGTTTGACGGATCCATCTTGCAGCTCGATGTATTTACAGAGTTTTCCTGTCTTCATCGGAAGAGAGGGGATCGCGCCATTCACGACCGCCGGCCAGTTGTCGAAGTTCACGTCCGCTTGTTGGGCGAGAAAGATCTTGTATTTTATACTTGGATTTTTGTCCTTCGGATCAGAGGACGCGTCCAGGTTGTTTAATGTTATTGGCATTGCGATTTAATTTGATTGTTAACGATTTTACGCTTGCACCACGGACACGTGACGATCGAGTTCGAGCCAGTTACCCGTCATCTGGGTAACCTGGTAGGTCTTTCCGTTTATGACCTTGTTAACCAGTTCGAGTTCGGGATAAAGTTCTATCCAGTCACCGACGGCGACGGGAGTCCACGCGGACGCGATGTTGGCGAACTTGCCGGACTTCGCGATGGTGGTAGCGTTGGTCATGTTACCGCACACGATCTTGATGGTTCGATCCTCGGACGCGTTATTGATGTCGGTGAGGGCGGTCGCGGCACCATTGGCTACCGTGATGAACTGCGTGTTCTGCGTCGCGTCTATGGTAGTTGCACCGGCGGCAAGGGCCGTGACGGGGAAATTCGTGAAGATGTATTGGAAGCGCCTCTTTGTTGCCTGCAGCTCGCTTTTCGTAGCGCAGGGCATCCCGCTCATGTTGACGCACGCGCCCTCCTTCCATCTCGACATGGCGAGTAACGCTTCCAGGCGACGTTCGAAATAGATGTTATACATCTCGTTCGGGCGATCCTGCAGCGATTCGATGTTCCCCGGTATGGTCAACCACATCTTGTAGTCAGTGTAGTCCATGTTCGGCACGCCGATAAAGTTCTCCAGCGAGTAGTCGATGGCTTGCAGCTTCGGGCCGGCGAAGTCAGTGTCCGTCCCGTACTTCAGGCGGAATCCTTGCCGGTACCACGGGATGTGTTTCGCGTTCAAGTATAGCTTGAATCCTTCCAGGGAGGGCAGGATCTTATTCACGTACTCGAACAGCGTTTCAATGTAGTCCACGATGTTCGCCTTGGTGTAGGTGTTCAAGTCCTCGAAGGGGAGCACGCGGAGCGCGCGTTCATCGCGCTCGATGGCTCGGAGCGCGCCATCGGCGGCGAACGCGGCCGGGTTATCTACTCCTTGCTGCACCGGGACCAGTACGCCGATTACCCGGCGGCGGTTTTGCTCGTTGAGCATCGAGGTGTAGATGTGCACGAGTAGCCACTCGATGAACGTCCACTTCATAACGTCCGATCCCTCCTTGTTCATGTACCCGATGTACTGCTTCTCGAGGGCGATCAAGTCCTCGAACTTGTACTTGATCATCACGTCCGAGACGCGCGCGATCTGGGGCGGCAGCTTGACCGATCCCTTGAACACCTCTCCCGGCTGGTAGCGCTGGGAAAATTCACCGAAGAACGCCGTGGGCACGTACTCGCCGTCCTGGACACCCGATCTCCACGGGAAAATATCGTTCACGGAGGGCAACTCGCGCAGGTAGGCGATGATCATGTCCTGGCGGCGAACGAGGTATTCTTCGCCAAAGCGGATCACCAGGTTACCGTAGTCGATGTTCATCGCGCCGGTGGCCATTTGCTTGAAGTCGAGCAGCCGGAGCTGGTTGTTCTCGGTCAAGTGGTCAGCCCGCGCTTTCAGGGAGAGCGTGTAATCGCGGAACGTCTTCGAGAACTTTTCCGCGTCCTCCGATGTTGCCACGGTAGAGTGCGGTGTCCGGGTGACGATAGACTGGTTGAACCAGTGGGAACGCGCGAACACGGGGTGCTCGATCCCGAACAGATGCGTTTTGCTGTGAGGACATGCCCCGATCACTCGTTGAAGAACGTCCGGGTTCTCGGCCCTGACGGACTTCACGGGAAGGGATGACTCGGGTTGGGCGGAAATGGTTTTCATTGCATTAACGATCACGTTGAATGCCTGTTGTAAATCATTCTCGCCTTGCTTGGAGGCGGCTTTCTTTTTCCCGGAAGCTTTTTTGGATTTTTTCACCTCTTCTTTTTTCTTTTCCTCTTCTTCCTCCTTCTCTTCGGCTGTCTCTTCCTCCTCCTCCTCTTTCTCCTCTTCTTCCGATTCGGCTGTCTCTTCCTCTTCTTTCTCTTCATCGGTATTGCTCTTCGATGATATCTCGTTGGCGATACGGATGATTTCGGCTGCCAGCCCCGCGGAAATGGCCGGAGGGGTCGATTCTTCACGCGCGTTATCGTCCTCGAACGATATGCCGTAAGTCGTTTTGTAAGACTCGTTGAACCTGCTCCAGTCTTCTGGAGTCATGGCGTTCGATTTCGCCTTCGCGATCAGTCCTAACGACGTGAGGACTGCTTGTACTTTTTTCTTGACTTTTTCTTTCATGGTATTAAATGTTTGAAATTATATTCTCGCGACGTTTTATTTCCTTGTTCACGTGTTCGACGACCATTTCCAGGCTCGCAATCCCGTCGATGAGTCCATGTTTTACCGCGTCTCCCGCGTAAAACTCGCGTCCCTCGATGATCCCTTCCACGGAAGTATCGAGGCGGGGGCGATTCTTCTTGATCGTCTCCTGGAAATTGACGGCGAGGGGAGAGAGTATCTCCCGGATGATTAACGAGTCGTCCGGATCTTCCTTCGAAGCCTCGCGGTATGGCAGGTTCTTGAACTTGCTTTCCGGAGGGTAAATAGAGCGGCTAACGATCCCCCATTGCTTGTACATGCCCGTGAAATCGGAGAGCGTTACCATGGTCCCGATGGACCCGACCACGTTCATCTCGTTCAAGGCGAAGATGGCATCGGTGAACGATGCCGCCCATATACCGGCAGAGCAGAGGTTCCCGTCGGTGAGCGTGACGATCGGCTTCGTGAATTTGGAGATCGCGTCTTGCAGGATGAACACGCTATTGACCGTGCCTCCTGGCGTGTCGGCTCGAAGGATCACGCCGGAGACCGCGTCGCTCTCGTTGGCGAGGCGAAGGAAGTTGGCGATCATGTCGACCCCGTAATAATACCACGATTGGTTCCTCGTCATCACGCCTTCTAACGGGATGATGACGACGCTGCCTTTATCGAACGCGTCAAACGGATTTTTTCTCTCGTGATCGTTCGGGAGTACCGCTCCAGCGCTCGTGCTGACGCACTGGTTATCGGGATCAAGTTTAAAATCCGGTTCGGATACCATCTTGTTTGCCGCGATCTCGAGCACCTTCCGGTAATTTTCTCTTATTGCCATTGGCGATTCGAGCAATTCAAATACGAGGTTATTTCTCATGCAATGTAATTGTAGCGACAATATTATGAACGAAAAATGATGTGCTAAAGGACTTTCCGGCACCTTTTACGCCGAGGTGACCGAGAAATTGAGCG
Source organism: Odoribacteraceae bacterium (assembly GCA_031276355.1). Classification (GTDB taxonomy): domain Bacteria; phylum Bacteroidota; class Bacteroidia; order Bacteroidales; family Marinifilaceae; genus JAIRKS01. The sequence goes on along the minus strand of JAISNC010000002.1, from coordinate 27,724 downwards.
TGATCTCCGGAGGGTTCTCGCTGATCGTCACGCGGGCCGGGTAGCGTGGCGACCCCATGACGATGATTTTGCCGTCCCCGGCGAACAATTTCAGTATTAGTCGCGGGTCTTTCACGGTCAGCAATAACGGGTCGGTCTCTCGCGCTCGCACGCGGGCCGTTTCCGTCAGCGTGTTACCCGTGTCGGCGTTCTTCCCGGACGAATTATAGTCGATTGTTCCGGTTAACTCGCGCAGGGAGCATCCAGGGAGCAGGACGATGCCACCCGGGAACACGTCCGACACCTCGTGGGCGAAGCAATATTGTATTCTTTGGCAGATCATATTGTATTGATTATTAGATTAATGTTAATTTTTCGTCTCCAGGGGACGCGGCAAGAACTTTTTGCGCCTCTTGGTCGGGAAAAAAAACTTCTTTTTTGATCCGTTCCATCTTGAAACGGTTCTCCCGCCGGTATCGTTTGCCGTTTCGGTCGCGGTAGTTCTTTTGTTTCAGTCCCTCGTAGGTGATGGAGTCGATCTCGTACTCTTGCATGAAGAGTTCGAGTGCTTCCCGGTATTCGAGGCCGACCACGTGCACCTTGCGCGCCACGTAGTCGTTCATGACCGCGCAGAACAGGGTATGCACCTTGTCCTGGATCACCATTTGTGATCTCGTGGCGAGGTAATTGTATTGCCTCGCGTCCTTCCCGTTCTTTTGAAACGGGATAACGATCTCCAGGTTCCCCGGCAGCTCCCTCGGGACGCGCGTCGGTTGCTTCACGCGTAGCTCGTGGATGAACGCCAGGATGTAACTGTTATCCGGGAAGCGTACCGGCTCACCACCGTACACGTGTATTAAAAATTCCCTCAGGTAGGGCTTTATTTTTATTCTCGTTGTTACCATTACCGTAATTTTAACCTCAAATGTAATGAATTTTAGAGACTTATCAAAATAAAAAGTCTACTTTTTTTGACCCCGTTGTAAAATACCCCTGTAAAAAACGAACGCGAAACGTGGTGCAAGAGTGCAAGAGTGCGTTATTTTTGTTTATTACTGATATTCAATTATTTACGCACGCACTTTTTTAAATTCGTGCAAAGGTGCGAAAAAGTGCGGAAAAAGTGCGTTGTAACTATTTGATTATCACTATAAAAAAATAGTGCGCACTTTTGCACTCGATTTTTCCATTTTTTTTAATACCCTTTTTTGTAAGGTCAGAATATTAAAAAGAAGAATATATATACCCTTCGCCGTTGTTTTCGCTAAAACCGGTCGCGCTGGCCCCGTTCGCCGGCCTCCCCTCCGCCGGCATGCTCGATTTTCGCTTTTGTACTAATGTACAACTATTTATTTTGTTTACGCGAGCGGGAGGGGCGCGCGCGAAAAGGCCCCTCGACAATGCTTTGTCGAGGGGCCTTGATTTTGAAAGGTGTCGACTGCGTCGACATTTTTTTTGCCCGCTTCGCGTGCGCCTATCTTCCTGTCCAGTGCTTGTCGGCGATCGTGAAGTACTCGATTCCCCCGGATTTATCCATGGACCCGAAAAACGAGCGATCCGGGTACTCCTTCACGAAGTCCAGGAACATCACGTTCTCCTCGTTGGCTTTCTGCGGGTTCAGGTGATATCCGGAATATTCGCAGTAGTGCCGGATACACTTCCCGAACTTCGTGGAGTTATAATACTTCCGTATGTTTACGTCAAATTCGACGAACTTGTCGTACATCGCCTGGCGCGGTTGCCTGAAGTTCAGGTTCTCTCGTGTGAAAAACGCGTCCGCCCACGTCAGGAATATCTCTCCCATCGCCTGGCGCAAGCGGCGCTTCTCGAGTGAATCCATCGGCGGGTCGATGATCCCCTGGTTCGTCTTCCCCCACGCGTTTTTTAGGCTCCGGAAGTAAAGGATCAGGCAATTGGCCATCAGGTTGTAGAAGCGGTTCCACTCCTGGTCGTCCCATTCGGAGAAGAAATTGCGCCCGAAATCGTGGATCGGCTTGTGTTTCTCGTTGTAGAAATCCGAGAATGACACGAGCGCCATCCTGTCCTTGAAGCTGCTCCCGTCCCCGTTGATGGCGTGGTTCGTGGTGAGGGCGAGTTTTGGCGTGTCCTCGGGTTCCAGCGTGAAGGGAGGCGCGCCTTTCGGGTTCACCTTCAATTTCCCGGTGATCAACGGGAAAAAGAACTCGAAATCCACGTTCGCTCGCACGTCATCGAGGAAGATGTTCTTGATCTTTTCCGTCACGCCGTCCCAGATGAACTGGTCTTCCGTGAGTTTTTTGTTCTTGGCGGGGATGTACAGTTGCGGGATCACGTACTCGATGGCCTTCATCATGAGGCTTTTTCCCGACCTGCCGTTGCTCGCTCCCACCTCGCTGATTTTCCCGTCCATGATCACCACGGCCTTCAGTTCCGACTCGTTCTTGTAGTCGTGGAGGAGGTAGCCGATCGACGTGAGCTTGTTCATCAGGTGACGACACCACTCGATTTTCTCCTCGTTCGTCGTCTCCTCGGCAGACTTGCGCCACACGAAGTTCGACGCGTTGTAGAGGAACTTGAAAAAGGCGCAATTCTCCGCGTCATTGGAATATTCGAGAGAAAACTCTTTATCGGGGGCTATTTTCAGGTTAAGTTTTTGAATGTGCTCCTCGCGGAGTATCTCGACATCCACGAATTCCGGGAGCAATTTCGGCGAGAAATCGATGATTTTATCTCCCCACACGTGTTGCGCGAGTTGCGTGTAGGGTTTCTCCTCGATCCCTTCCGGGGAGATGTCCCAGAACTTGTCCTTGAAGTAAAGGCGCTGGGATAGCTTCGTCGATCGCTCGATCACGGGCGAGATCGTCTCCAGGTGGGATAGTTTTTCAGGCCCAAGGTACTGCGGGCCTCCCCGGTAGAGCATGTTCAGCACGTCGATGCGCTTGATCTCCTTCACGAAGGAGGTCACGTAGTTGCGAATGTCGATGTAGCGAACCTTGGTGATGATCTTCCCGTCCACGTGCACGAACTCCTCGATCCCGGATTTCATCCTCACCTGGAAATAGCCGCGGTGCTGGAGGAACTGCCACGCCTTGTAGTAGTTGAACGAGAGGGTATTTTTCTCGTTCCCGTCGCGAGTCATGCTGGAGAGGACTTCCCAGAACTCCTCGCCCTCCAGCAACGGCTGGGCGAGCACCAGCGTGCCGTCATCCCCGAAGCGGCGCAGGAGCTTCCCGATCCGGAACTCCTTCAGGTGCGCGAGCCGGTGCCGATGGCGCTCGGCGAACTGTTCCGCGTCGTTGAGCAACCACAGGTCGGCGATCTTGTTATCCGGCATCTGGGTGATCTTGTAGATATGTACCCACGCGCCGCCCCCCTTCTTGTCATGGATGGCCCGGTCGATGTCCTCCCGGAGACCATACTCGCTCCCCTTTAGCGTGTTGACCAGCAAGTCGTCGATCCCCTTGTCACGTTTATCGTTTTCGATCACGTGACCGAAATAGATCTCGACGGAGATGTTGAGGTTGACCAGCGTGCGCATGTACTCCTTGTAATTTTTCACCGCGTAGAAGAAGGAGAGGGGGCGACGGTCAACCTGGTCGGCCACCTTGAGGTTCTCCGAGAGATGGTTCCAGTCGCTATCGAGCATGAACACCACCTCCTTCACGTCACACTCCTGGATGATGAGTTGCAGCTCCACGGGCAGCTGGTTATTATAGCCCAGGTTCTGGATCCCCATGATCCCGACGCTGATGATGCCGTGCTTGCAGCATTTCTCCGCCTTTTTCTCGCCCTCCTGGATGAATAAACGCTGGATCGGGCGTTTGTGGCGATACAATTCCCTTACCCGCTCCGGTATGTAGAGGTGAGAACCGCTGCCGGCAGGAGATTGATACTTGATCGGGCGACCCTCCTTGTCCTTGTGCAACTCCGGGTTTGACCACCGCACGCGGACGAGGTCGAGAAATTTCCCGCTCTTGTCCTTGTATTTGACGGGATTCCCGGCCAGGTCGTGGTAGAAGATCAGCATGTCGTCTCCAGCTCCCTCCAGCACGCGCCCGTACTGGTCGCGTGTCCCCCGGACGAACGCGGGGTGACGCGTCTCCTTCGCCCCGTCCCGGACGAGCACCTCGACATCCTCGCTCGTGAGGCCGGATCCGGCCAGTTGGGTCTCGCAAAACGACGCGCGCGCCACGAGCTGGTGTTTCCTCTTGGGGGAAGCCCGGTCGGGCGGCGCGTCCTCCTTGATGTCGTACCCGAACCTGGCGGCGAGGTGCTCGACTGCCGGCACGAAGTCCATCCCGTCGACCTTCATCAAGTAGTCAATGGCATCCCCGACGAAAAAATCACAGGAGAAGCACTTGGCGATGTTCTTGGCCGGTGTCACCACCAGTCCCTTCCCCTTGCCGCTTTTCCCGCATGACGGGCATTGGCGGGTGAAGTTTTTCCCGCTCGGCTGGAGATCGGGGACCAGGTCTACCAGCTTGATCCCCTTTTTGATGGCTTCAATTTTCTCCTTTGGTATCATAATAAGGCGGGATATACGCGTGGACGTTCAGTTTACCGGTTAACTGGATTAACCCGGTACCGTGGCACTGGTCGCACGTTTTTTTCGTGTACTCGTTACAGGTATTTGGGGCCGGGACGCGTGTCCAGCCCTTCCCCTTGCACGTGACGCACGTGACAATTTCATCAATGTAAATGCCTTCTATCATGGCGTGTTTTATTTTCCCGTTGATCGGGAATGAGTAAGTCGAATTTTCTTTCTCTCTCGTGACAAACATACGCGTGCCCGCGGGCATCCCAAACGACAAATACCTCGCGCCCGCCGGGAGAGACCGTCCCGAGCACGTTCCACAACCGGCCATCGTCGAACCGGAAGACCTGGAGCACTCGTTTCGGGCACCCGGCGCGGGTCGGGCTACCGAGGATCACGCTATCCGGGGGATTTTTTTTCTTGAAAATATTCATGGTATTCATTTTTTAGTCCATGTACGGGAGCCAGCGCGACTCTTGCGTTACTCTTGTTACCGACCTCTCTCGCTGGAGAGAGACGCTCTTTTTCCTCACCCACGTCTCGCTTCCGATCCCGTGGCCGCCAGCGCTTCGCGACAGGAAGCGAACGCGGTAGCTGCGCGCGGTCTCATCGAGGATCTGGACGCGGGCGGAGTGTCTCGTCCACTCGTCGGCGAGTGGATCGTAGAGGGTGTAGCGGTAGGTTCCCTGCCGTTCGATCGTGTTACTCTTGTTCATCGGGTTGATTGTTTTTAGTTAATTCTTCCACGCGCTTCTGCCACTGAACGTCCAGATTCGCCCAAAAAGAGTATCCACCGGGGGCATCTTCCCATTGGAAGGCCGTCCGTATATAGTATCTCGGGGGTTGGCGCACGCAGTGAAACCTTACTCTCTCCCCGCGAGTGGGTACATTGTACTCGACGTGACACTCCTCCAGGAGCTTCACGAACAGGACGTAATGCAACCCGAGGAATGCCTTCAAATCTTCATGTGTTACTCTTTCCCATTCCATGACACTTGACTTTTCTCGAATCCATAAAAATGTTTCCTCCACCCCTCGTTGATGGCGAGCCAAAATTCAGTGCCTTCCGTGGTTTCCATGAAGAAAAACGCGGAGGAAATCCAGCGGAACGGGTGCAAATTGTGGATGTGCCACGCGACAAGCGCGTCCGTGGTCATGTCCGTGTACCCGTCCTCCCGGTACGCGTCGAGGTACCGCGGATTGAAATTCGCCACGAACTTCTCGTAATTCTCCCCAAGGAACTCCTTGAGGTGGTCTATCGTTAATTCTCTCGTCATCATGGCTGCTTGTTTTTAGCTAATTCTTCCATGCGCTTCTGCCGCAGATCCATCCACCTTTCTTGCCACCCCTCGTCCAGCTTCGCCCAGAGCGAGGCTCCCCCGGGGGCCGCTTTCCAGGAGAAGGCCATGGATATCCAATCTTGCGGGGGCCACCGCTCGCAGTGGTAGCGTACCCTCTCCCCGCGAGTGGGCGTGTCGTATTCCGCGTGATACTCCGTGAGGAGCTTCACGAACAGGACGTAATGCAGCCCGAGGAAGGCCGCAAGGTCGTCAATGGTCACTTCTTTACTATTCATCTTTTAAAGATTTGTTCATTATACCGGAACACGCCTCGATGAATTCAATCTCCTGCAGGCAGTCGACGCACAGGGATTCGGACTTCACGATGAACGAGGATATTTCCCCGCAACATTTGCATTTTCCTCTCTTGAGGTCTTCCTCGTAGTAAGTGGTTTCTGTAATCATAATGTCAGTTTTTAATTGGGTTAGCGGGGAGGGTGGGATCGAACCACCGGCCTCGTCTACTTCTCTTGTCGAAATTGTGTCCAGCCTTCCGTGCTCCCCGTGTCATGCGCGAGACTTAGTATCTAAATCTCGTGAAATGTATGATCTCCAGCGGTACGTCTGGATCAATTTTCGTCCTTGATCGGCATAATCACCACGTCAATGTATGGCGTGAGATTAAATATCGATTGTTCATTACACGTCGAGTTGTTATAATGCATCGTCACCTTATTTACCCCTGCCAACTCCATCGCGGTGAAAAGCACTTTAACAAGTTCAAGTCTAAACGTCTTATTTTCGATTTTTATCTTGAATTCTGGATCCGGGATTTTGTTTCCGGTCGGAACTCTCTTGTGTTCTATTGAGTAGCCCGAACCGTTACATGCCGGGCAATCGTCCTTTTTTTCGTAATCCTCGAAAGTCCAGGTCACTTGTCCCCGTCCCTTGCATACTTCACAAGGGAGGAGTTCGTCGGTTTCCATCGTTTCGTCCACGAGTGGTGCTTTCGACATGCTATCCTTGATGAATTTCCTCGTGAGGACGCGTTTGTTCACCGTATCGATGAATGCTATTGAAAGATCAGGATACTGCACCTTCCAATATTCGCCTTCTGTTATATTTGCGAATACACGTGCCATCACGTGGTTGTTACACGCGTAAACAAAATTACCCTGACGGATTGGCTCATGTTGATAGAGGTAGATTGATTCTTCGTCCAAGAATAAATTAAATACTTCGGTCTCGTTTTTCATGGTTCCCTATTTATTTCATAATATTGTTTTTTAAACATTTATGTTGTCGAAATCGAAATCGAATTCAACGTCCTCGTCTATTTTCTCCACGAATATCCCGGTATTGGGATATCTCGAGACCAGAAAGCCGACCTCTTCATCCGCTTCCTTTGTGACATATTGAGCCTTCGGGAGTAATTCCAAGTATTCAAGATTATCCATAGAAGCCTGGAGCGCGACGTGTTTCGCGAGGTTCAAGTATGGGTAATCGCTCTCCGTGATACCATGTAGTGGTAAAAACTTGTCCATGAATGGACGACGATAATTATCGTCTTCTGGCATTTGCTTGATCTCGAACATGTACTCGTTGAAATTCTCGATCACTTCCTCGTCAAGAATTTCCTCGTTGAATTCAATGTGATAGGTTTTCTCTGTTTTAATTGTTAATGCTACTTTTTTCATGACTATTGATTATTAATGGTTTTCAATTTTCTTACTGTTGCAAGCGGGTTAATCCACTCGCTTTGGAATTTTTTCCACTCGTTGGAATGCTTGCCGGAACCATCCCGGTAGAGCATGGCGAACGGGAAGAACCCGGCCTCCCACGCCTGGTGAAGGCGGCGCTCGGCCTTCTCGAACGTGTCACCCTTGTAGCCTACGAGCACATAGCAACGGGAGACGTGCCACTCTCGCCGGAAACCGGCGGCGGCGAGGTATCTACCCGCTTGCACCAGCGGATCGCGATCGTCGGGGGTGTCGTAAGCGTAGTACATGCTCCGGGGGTTGAGGGAGCGAAGAGCGACGGCCATGTCCGGGGTGAGCAGTTTCGCCTCGAGGCCGCCGACGAACTCCGGGCGACGCGGCTGCCGGCGAAGCATGGCGAACACCGCCTCGACGTGGGATGGCGAGCACGCGAGGAGGTTGTCATCGGTAACGATCCAGCCGTCCGTTACCGGGAGTTCCCTCAGGATGCCGCCCTCGCGGGAGGGAACGCTACAAAACCAGCAGCGATTCATGCATCCGCGCGAGGTTATAACATATCCGCGCTTCATGTACATTCCCGGCACGAAGTCTCCCCCTGGCGCGTTGAACGCCGGGCCACCGATGGATACCGGCGCTACCGGTTTCCATTGCCTGGCGAGCCACTCGGCGCGCGGGATGTCCCACGTGAACGCGACGGACACGCGCACCTCGTCGGCCTCGTCGAAGAAACCGGGAGGGGTGTTTACCCGGACGAGATCGTCGTCGGGGGTGGCTGCCGTGCGGCGCGGGAACACGCGGATGATCCTGATCATTTCTCTGTTTTAATTTTCACGATTCCCCGTAAATCAATACCCACCGGATCTCGTCGTACACACCTTGAGGTTCGTCGAACATAACGTCGACGTTCCCTATATTCTCGGGGATGGCCCCGTTGTCGTCCCACCCATTCGGGAAGTACACGTCCAGGTCGCCGTGCGCCCGTTTTACTGCGTTTAGCTCTTTCACGAGTTCACTTATCTTCATGGCCGTGGAGATTTAGTGGTTCCTCGGAAGATATAATTCTTCCACTTGATGTCGAGCTCGCACCAAAATTCATGTTTTTCCTTTGTCCTACCCCAGATAAACGGGGACGATATCCATTGCGTTGGGATCGTCCTTAACGTGAACTCTTCAACATGATCTTCTGCCGGGGCTTCCGGAGATAGTGAGCGGAGGCTCACGTGCTCTTTCTTGACGTTCTCGGCGTAGCTCCTGTACGCTTCTCCCAGGAAATTCTTGAAATCTTCTAACGTGATCTTTTTCATTTCTTGTTCATTTTAGATATTTATTGATTAACGCGAGGCAAAGCGCCTCGCATAATACCCTCGCCATGTTCACCTCGACGGCGTTCCCGATATACTTCTTTTGCTCGGCCTTACTGCCGATCAGGACGTAATCTTCCGGGAAGCCCATTATTCGTTTCAGCTCCGGTATCCGTAGCATCCGCATTTTTATGTCGACTATCCCGTATAACGCCATGAACTCCTTTATCCGTTTCATCGGCTCGCTGTCTGTTTCATGGACTTCAATCGCTAATTGCCCGGCTTCGGTCATGACAAGATAAGGCGGTCTCTTGTCCATGCGAGCGATTAAGGTAAAACACGGGTTGTCGATAGAGCCTCCTTCGCTGCTAAATTGCGGATTCATCAAGTAATAGCGGTTCGTGTGGCACGTCACGAGATTGTATTTCGGGTTCGCCGTGATGCAGCCGAGCGGATGCTCGATGCTTGACGGATGGCTATTCCCGAATTGCTGGTCAATGAATTTACATTGAACAACTTTTTGTTTTGGTTGCGTAAGAACGGCGGGACATGTGTCGTCAATACTCGCGTGTTGGCCGCCTCCCGAATATTCATTGACGATGAAATTCGGCGTTACCAATGCAAGCCGATCTATGGTCGTCAAGGTCGGCGACGGAACCTCTACCGAAACGGCGTTTACATCCTGTTTCGGCTGTCCGTTATAGCGTGCGAGAAAAACAGGCTGTACCAGCTCTTGATTGCCGCCGGTGGCGGTTATGGTGCGGGAGGGACGCTCTACCGATACAATCTTGTGTTCGGGATTGCCGGTATTCCGCTGCTGGATAAAGCTGGCACTCACTAACGAATGGTGGTCTATCGGCGTGACAGTATGCGCCGGTTCTTCTACCGAAAAGTTTTTGCCATCCGGGTGCCCGCTATAATATTTCGACAGAAATTGTGTTTGCAAAATCCCCAGCCGGTCTTGGCATCCTATCACCGGGCAAGGCTCGTCTACCGATGGCGGCACATGTTTACCGGTTACGCCGTTTATCGAGTTGTATTTCAATAACCATTTATCATTTCCGCCCGCCACAAACTTTACCAATCCGGCATAAATGCGCTCAAGCGTTTTGTCGGAAAGCGGTTTTTTGCGCATAAAAATGCTTTCGCCATCATCAGCGAAGTCTAATACATCCTTTACCGGCTTCCATTTTTTCAACTGTCCGAATAAACCGGACGTTTGTTTTTTCGCGTGCGTCGGCTCCGGCCATATTATCGGTAGCCTGCACTTGGCAAACTGCCCAAAGAAACGCCTTATGGAGGTGTACGCGCCGTAATCGGCGGCGTTCAAAATACGGTGACTGAAATCGTAACCGTAATCCTTTACTGTATTAACCCACTTGTGGTATAAGCGTCCACTGTCGCACGATACAGGCTTCCCGTTTTCGCCCAAATCACCCCAACTCATGAACTCTGCCACGTTCTCGATCTGTATGTAATCCGGGTTAATGGCGGCAATATAGCGATACAGGTGTTCGGCTAACGTGCGACTGTCGGCATCACGAGGTTTTCCGCCTTTAGCCTTGCTGAAATTCGTACATTCCAGCGAGGCCCAAAGTACCACCAGCGCGTCAGGGTATTGCGCTTTCATTTCTTCGACGTGTTCCAGGAGCGGCGACAATTCCAACGTGCGGATATCCTCGGTGAAGTGCAGCGCGTCCGGGTGGTTGGCCGCGTGGCTCGCTATGGCGTTCGCGTCGTGGTTCACGCACGCGATCACCTTCGCGCATTTTTCACCCTTGTAGGTCGCGCTCTCCACGCCGGTACTCGTGCCACCGGCCCCGCAAAACAAGTCAATGTATAGCAATCTTATATTTTCCATTGCCCATCGAATAATGAAGGTTCCGTGATATAATTATAGACAAGCACCTCGTTTCGCGTCCTGCCACGATCGCGAGACGCGATCAGCGGCATCTCTATCACGCGATAGTTCCACCCGTTCTTGATCACGTGGAACTTCAAGGTTTGGCTCCAGTAGTTGGACAGGATGAACTTGCCCTTGATCCCCGAAAGGAGATCCAGAAGCCGCGCGAGATCCTTGACGGTGTAACCGCTGTAATGCTGCTGGTAACAGCCCGGGTACGGGGGATCAAGATAGAAGAACGTGCGGGAGGTGTCCCGGTCACCGATCACGTCCAGCGCGTCCCGGCAGCATATCTGCACCTCCGAGAGACGTTCTTTCAGTCTCCTGGAGAACAGGTTCCTTTTTATATTCAGGTAGACACCGGCGTGACTACCTGATACCCCGTTACACCATTTCCACCCGCCATGCATGCTCCCGCCGTACGAACCGTTAGTGATGAGCCACACGGCCCACGCGCGCTCGACATCGCTGGATTCCACGCGGGCGTTCCAGATGTCCTTGGCGTGCCGGTACATGGTCTCGGAGCAGAGCGTCTGTTGCACGAGCGCTTCCAGCTCGTCGAACCGGCCCTGGACGCACGAGTAGAAATTGATCAAGTCGTTATCATGGTCGTTTATGACCTCGACGGCAGACTTGTATTTCCTGAAAAATACCGCTCCGCCGCCGAAAAACGGCTCGCAGTATATCTCGTGCGGGGGCGACATGGCCAAGATACGCTCGGCCAGGCGCTGCTTACCTCCGTAATATGTAAGAGGGGGTTTCATTTACAATGATTCAATTAATGACTTTATATTATCAGACTTTTCTTTTGTCTCCTTGGCGAGTTCTATCGCTGTGGATATAACAAGCTCATTTTTAGACTTCCCGTGAATCGTGTTGTAAATTGTAGGAAGAGATAACCCTGTCCTTTCCATAATTATTCTACCGTAGCCTCTTGGCAAGCATTGAATAATTTTCATGAGATCTTCTTTTTTCATGCTCATTGCTCTTGTTTTTACTTTATATTTATACTACATTGCTAAAAACTTTATAGCGCAAAGATAAAGAAAATATACTGATATATGCAAGAAGAGATAGTAATATTTACTGATGATTTTTTTCCGAAGGCGAAAAGCATTGAGGTGAAGCGACTTATTTATGCCGTGCAGCTATTGATTGACGAGGGGAAATTCCGTAGCTTCAAGTCCCTCGCGGAAAAAGCTGGCTTTTCATCGCAGCATTTCACTGACATTAAAACTGGACGCAAGGAGCTTCAATCGGATTTTCTTGATAAGATAAGTAATATTTCGTCTATCAACAAAGTGTGGGTTCTCACGGGTACAGGAGAAAAATTCACGGACGTGTCTTTATCCAAAAATAGAAAAGCATTCCAAGAAGCAGATATTAATAAATTATTGGAGACAATCGAGCGCAAAGACCGGCAAATCGAAGAATTGGTTACAAAAAAAGAGCACATCACGATTCCAGAAAATGTATGGGAAAAAATAGAACAATTAATTAATACCGTGACCTCTCAGCAGCGCACGATAGAACAATTTATTATGCGAGAAAAAAATCGCCCTGCCCTCCGGGAAGACGATGCCACATGTGTTGCTGCAAGTTGATTCGCGGGATAAAAAAACCATTGTATTGATGAATATAATATATCATTATAATAGAAACGAGACATGGTAAATGCATTGAAAATCACAGAGCTAATCGTATTGGGTAATATAACGATCAAGAAGTTCCTGGAGAAAACCGGAATATCAAAGCAGACATATTATAATTTGATGAAATCCGGAAAAGCGAACGTGACTACCATCGAAAAAATTGCCGACTTTTTTAACGTACCGATAGATTATTTTTTCAACAGAAATACTCCGATATCATGCGTGAAGGTATATGGCAAGGGACACAGGGTTCAGTCCGGTAACGTTAATATCATGGTCGAGCAAGAGAAAGAGATCGAGCATTTGAAGATGCTTTTGGAAGAAAAAGAAAGAACAATTAAAATACTACTTGATAAAAATAAACCATGAAAGCGTTCATTACATTGACTTGCATGCTTGTGCTATCGATAATAGCATCCGGGCAAAAAATAAACGATAAGGTTAACGGGGACGGGAGTCGATACATCTCTACGGATTACGTGAAGATATACAAGTCGACAGACAAGTACAAGAACTCCATCTTATTATCATTAATGGCGTACACGGACGGGACGACGATTTTTTCCATCAGTATGAATATAACGGCACTCGTACCAATTACTATAAACGACAAGGCGACTCTTTTGTTAAAGTTAAGCGATGACGAGATCATAACGTTGCACGCGCTTTCTTCAGTGGAAGATGATATTGGTCGTTATCATTCGACCATCGGATCATTGAAAATAAGGTAATACAGTGTTAACGCGGTTTACCCGGTAACACTCGATCAGCTTGAACGAATAGCGCGACTCGGTGTAAAAAAAGTACGATTAGAATTATCCGCAGAAAACGTGGACTACGAGTATGCGAAAGACAAAATAGGCGAGATGATCAAGAAATATCTCCCGCCCATAAAAAAAGCCTGGGGCAAGTCCAGGACTATCACGGACGATTTTTAATACCATATATTATGAAATCCTTTTTATCATTCGATCTGGAAACAGCAAATTTTGACTGCTCGTCAACCCGGAAATATGTTTATGAAAAACACAATAAGAAAAAATAGAAAGCATGTACTGCATTGATAGTCAAGCATTAACAACAGAGTGGAGTATCCCTGCTACTCCACTTAATTATCTAATAATCAGCATATTAGATAGCGATCGTTTCGATTTCGGAAATTTTCATTTCTGTTTAGTAATGTTAGTTTTTAATTGGGTCATTAAAACAGGACGACGTATCCCGTCCGGGATGCCCAAACGCGTGAAGCATGCCCGGACGGGAGCCAATTGCCGCCCCGGGGAGCGCGGGAAACGGTCGCGGTCGTCGCACTCCCTTTATTCTTGGACACAGCGCACGGAGAAACCTTGACCACGATGCTCGGTCTGCTGGCCTGTGCCGTGATCCAAGTGGAACCACAAGTAACGAGCTAACACGCTGTCGAGCGGCGCGGAGGACCAGTAGTAACCGATGCCCCGCGCGTTGATCGTGGCACCCGAATTGGCGAAGCGAAGGCCCGCCGCCGGATAGAAGGCCGTTGTGCCGCTGGAACCGGCTATGTAGAACTCCCAGCCGGCTCGATCGGTATTGATATTGAAGTCGTCTGGATAGTTAGCGGCGTTGGGCGTAATAGTACCAGGAAGGACGAACGTGTTCCACGTGCTGATCACGGGCAACCGCCATCCCGGGGGACAGGGGTCGAAAAGACTCTTGCCGGTCGGCGATTCATGCCATCCCGGGTTATTCCACGAGTTAGCGGTATACGGGTTGTTTTGCACCCAGTCGTCATTCCCGGGATAGTAGAAGTTGCAAGGATACTGTACCGCCATCTTGATCGACGTCGCGCCCCTGACCCTCGAGATACAATCGGTGTTGTCATGATAGCGAGGGAGAGCGTTGCCAGCCACGCCATACAGTAGAACACTCGAAGCGGGGAACGGGTCCTTGCGCCCGAACTGGTAGTACAGGCCGTGGGTATTGGCATTCCCGCGGTTGGCACTGGCCGCACCCAGGTTGCGGTCCATGATGAATTTATCGGTGTAAAGGGTGCTCCACGTCGTGCCCGTCCCGTTGGCGTAGCGATGCACGGCCCCGCCGGAAACGGTGTACGAGTAAACGTTCTCCTGCCAGGCTGACGGCGCGGCATCCGGGTTGTAGCCCGTGATCCACAGGTGCCAGCTCCAGAGGTATTCGGTAGCACCCTTTTTCTTGACACCGATCAACACGTTTCCCGACGCGTTTTCCTTGGGGCTGAAGTAAAAATACGTTTCTCCCGTGCCCTCGTATTTACCTGTAGTCAGGATCGTGCCGGTGGCCTCGCAAAAATCGATAAGGCCCGCGCCCGCTTTATCTTGCCAGATCACCTCGGCCTCCCACCCGGTATCTGGAGCAAGCATGTTAGCCGCCGCCCCGTCCGGGGAGCCCCAGAACTTGTTGATGCGGGTAACGGGCACGCCGTAGGTGGTCTGGACGTTTCCGGAGAGCGGGTTGATGAGATAGGAGTTTGACTCCACCAGTTGCACCTTCCCCAGGTTCTCCACGCGGCTATCCCCCTCGGCTCCCGCGGAGCTAAAGACGATCGGGAGCGTGTAGTGGAAATTCGGCACGATGTTGAAATCGTTCGTCATGTTCGCGCCCGGGTAGAAGCGGTAACGCAACGGCTTGCAACCGCTATTGGTCACGGCCATGATCTCGATGTAGGTGGCGCGACCGGGCGCGTACATGTTCTTCTGGGCTTCCGTGCTCGTCCCGGTAGTACCCTGGCAGTTGCGCGGCAGGTAATAGCGCAGCGTCTTCGAGCTGTTGGCCGCTACCGCGCACGGCTCGACGGGAAGATCGATCGCGCCCGATTGAGCGGGCGAGGGACTCGGGGGCGCGGCGCCGTCAAACAACCGGTCGGCATAGAAGAGGCGATCGGGCACGTTGCGCAATTGCACGGAGGCAATAGTCACGCCTGAACCGCTATTGTTGGTAAGCGTCAGCGTGAGCTTGGCCACGTTACGGTATAACGCGCAGGTCAACGTTTTGGTATCGCTGGTCACGTCGACGGTACCGTTCATGAACAAGTCGGGGGCGAGCCCACCGGCATTGTACATGTCTTCCAGTCTCCAGATCCTCTTGTGAATGGTTTTCAGGTCGTCCAGCGAGTTGATAGGCCCCAGCGCGGTGCCGAGCGCGTTGGAATGGGTGTTGGCTAACAGCACGCACTTGTACCTCCCGCTCGTGGGCTTGATCACCGCGACCGCCGTGGTACTCCCCGTGGTGGGCATCGTGTAATAGCGGGGGGGGCCGACCCGGTACCCCCGCTCGTCGAATTGTAACAACCAGAAGTCCTTGACGATGTACCCGGCGGTAATTCCCTCCTCCACCGTCCCCTCCGCGGGAAGGGCGCGCGTGCCGCTCATGCCGGGGATCTCGGGTGCCGCGGTGAGAGAGAGGGCGATCGTGGTCTCTCGCTCCTCGTTGCCGGTGGGGTCCAGCGGCTCGTCCGCGCACGACAAGATCGCGAGGGCCGCCAGCGCGAGCGAGCAAATTCGTGATGTATTCATACTATTCTTAATTTTTATAGTTTATTATTCACTTTTATTGGTTCTGTGCACATGACGACTCAACCGGCGCAACAAGCCGACCGCTGCGAGGTGGTACTTGACAGGGAATCATCGACACGCGACATAACGGCGCAAATGTATGAATATATAATTAATCAAATGTATGAAATTAGTCAATTTTTTTCTCGACAGAATTATGTTTTACAAAATATGATATACTGTGAGAATTTATCGGCATTATCTGACTACTTCCTCGAGCAACCGTTGCCATTCGTTGCTCATTAAGAGAACATTTGCGTGAGTCTTCCTCGAATTTTGAAATCTTTGAGGGTGCGCAACACAAGAAATAGATGAATATACAATTAATTAGATGTTGAAATCAGTCATTTTTTTCTCGCCCCGCTTTTATCGTGCATACAGCTGTTTATCATGACTATCAATGGAAATTTTAGCGCTGGGAGAGACGGGGCCTGAACGTTATCGCTCACCCGAAGGGGGAAGCGATCCAGGAATTTAACGCGCCCTGGATTACTTCCCGTTCGTTCCTCGCGATTCGCAAGGAGGAAAACCGGCTTTTGAGACAGCCCCAATAAAAAACCGAAAATATTTCCCGACAGAGGAACAGGAACAAGATTTCCGCGCGTAACAAAACCTACGTGCGCAAGGGGAAAAAGTGAATTTACAAGGGCTGTTAGCGGATAAAATGCGTGGAGATCTTCTCCTCTACGTCGGGTAGAGAGAGGTTTCTTTTTCCCTGCTCTACCGCGTGCATCAGCCAGGCCATGTTTCTGCCGAGGACGCGCATGATTTGCTGACCCTCGTTGTCTTGTAACACTTCACCGGGTAAACGTCCGTGGACGATATTCCAGTAATTCGACGCGGGAGAGAGCATTTCGAAAAACTGTATGTAATGGTGGAGCGTGTCGAGTGCTACGCTCCCCCCGGCTCGCCTCACCGCTACAAGCGCCGTGCCTACTTTATAACGCATGGCCCCTTGTTGGTGCGCAATCACGTAAGCGGCGCGATCCAAGAAAGACTTCATCGTGCCGTTGATCCCGGCGAAATAGACGGGGGAGGCGAGGATCACACCGTCCGCCGCCAACATCATCGCTATCCACTCGTTCACCTCGTCATCGCTGATCACGCACTTGTTATCTCCACTCTTTGCGCACTGCCCACAAGCCATACACCCGCGGATCGGCTTGTTACCCACGTGGACGATCTCGACCTCGATATTTCTCATTGCCAGCTCACCGGCGACGGTCTTGATCGCTTGGCACGTGTTCCCCTCCCGCTTGGGACTACCATTGAATGCAATTACTTTCATATTCATATTAATCGACGAAATTACTGAAATCTTTCGTACTACGGGTGATTCCCGGGCTAAATCTTTTCAAGTGTCAGGGATCGGTGTATCTCTAAACTCCAGGTTTCTCGTCGATCGCGAGTAAGGGTGATCCCATCTTATTTTTTGCCCTCCGGTTTTTTGAAATTTCTTTTCGTTTATAATATTTTTACTTACAGTTTATTACAAGTATTTACGCGGTCTATTGGACGAGTTTTATTTGTTAAATCACCATAATTTTAAGAGAGTCGGGCAACTATTTTAGCATCTCTGCATCTTTAACGTACACGAAAGTAATAAAAACAAAAAACACAACCATTATGAAACAGTTTTTTTTATCTATCCTATGCGCGGGTGCTCTTTTCTGTGCCTGTTCCGATGACAACGATGACAACGACACGAGTAAAAACTACCAGGCAAGTGATTTTATCAAGGAAAATCTGGCCGGTGCCCAAAAAACCTTTAAACGCCAGGTTTCGGATCAACCGCAGACGATAGCGCTCGAGAACGGTGTACAGTTACTCATCCCCGGTGGCGGCGTGTTCACCAAAAACGGTCAGCCTATCACGGGCGAGTATACCGTTGAGGTTACTACCATGCTGAAGCCAAGCGAGATCGTTCTATCGGGAACGAACACGAACTTGATAAGTGGCCTCTACCTCGAGTCCGACGGGTTCTTTCATATCAACGTCCTGCATGGCGGGGAGAGCGTCGATCCGATCACCTCTCAATTCCTCACCGTGACTATCCCGACGGATAAGGAGGACGGTGAATGGACATACGTATGGGAGGGGGTTGTTGACAAGAACGACCGGTTTGTATGGCAAGAGGTACCCGATACCGTGGTCAATGCCGTGGACGGGGAACGGCAAGGCGAGTGGAATATGGCGTTCGCCCAGAACAAGAACTTCTCTTTCCAGTTCAAAAAGTTAGGATGGTTCAACTGCGATATCTATTGGAACATGGGGGATAACACGACCGTGACCGTGGTTCTCTCCGGACAGTTCGGTTCGCTGGCCACCTACGGCGGGGGCACGGGCGATACCTTTGTCTTCTTCAAGGCTAAAGACTCTAACGTGATCGCCCAACTCTACACGGAGGTCAACGCGACGACCGTCCAGAGTTATGACAATAGCATGCCCCTCAATGCAGAGGGTACCCTGATCGCCTTTTCTATAAAGGACGGGGCTTACTCACTCGCTACCAAGGAGATCAAGATTACCTCCGGACTACAGGAGACGCTCGAGTTGTTGCCGGTCACCAAGGCAACCGTTTTGACGGCACTTAAAGCCCTTGATCAATAAGTCACCGTGTACTAAAAATGGATGGGGCTGTCTCAAAAGTCGGTTTTCGTCATTGGTAACCGCGAGGAACGAGCGGGAAGCAATCCAGAAACCCAAAAATCAATGGATTGCTTCGCTCTATGCTCTCGTAAAGACCTTCTCGAGAACTTGGAGATAGTCCCATTCATGTCATCGTGTCGGTGATTGAAACGCGGGAAACAGGTGATTTTGATCCAATCACGACAAGAACTTCTATTGAAGTGAATCGCCCGGTTATGCCGAGTTTACTTTAACAGGTTCATCTCGAAAGCGGAGAGGTATCCCTTCTCTCCCGCCAGCCAAAGGAGATCGTCGGGTTGCAGCACCAGGTCAGCGGTCAACTCGGTCATCGTTTCTCCCGCCCGGTCAATGCCGATCACGAGACAGCCCGTCTTCTCGCGGATCTTCAACTCCCGGATCGAGCGTCCGATGAACGATGATCCCTTCTCCACCACGTACCGCGAAAGAGCGATCTGTCGAAACTCCTCCTCGCCACTCTCCATCCGGTTTTTCTCCTGTACTGCCTGCATGAACTGTTGGATCTCCTCGTCCGAGCCTACCACAACGATCTTATCGAAAGGATAAATTGCCTCGTTCCCGTCGGGGATATTGATCCGGTGCCTCCCCCGGATAATACTGATAATGTTCACTCCCGTCTGCTGCTTGAATTTCAGTTCCGATAGCGTCTTGCCCAAGATAGGGGTCTCGTGTGGTATGTCGATCTCCTCCACGTGCACGTTCTTGTCTAATAGAAGACTTCGAACGTGGTGATTAATCGTCTTGTCGTTTTCCTCCATTCGTTCCTTTTCGGTCAGGTTCTCCATGAACAACTCCTCCATCTTCTCCGGTCGTCTCTTGAAGCCCTCGAAAAAGACGAGAATAAGCATGATCACGAAGGCGATCAACACCAACCAGCTCTTCATCCCGGGAAATAGGGGGATCAGCACTTGCAAGATCAACGCCATACACACGATGACCCGCAGGAGTGTCAGTGAAATCAGTAGCCCCTTGTAAAATGAACTGTCCATCCACAAACGGACGAACTCCGTCTTGATCTTTTTCCTTGGTAATACCAACCCCGCCAAGAAAGGTGCCATCAATAGCAACGTGACCGTTGCCGCCAGTGCCGCTCCCCACGCGTGGGGGATCTTTTCTATAATAAAAGGGATCACGTACTGCCGCGCCACGAGTAACACCGCAATAGACAAAAGCATGAATACCAATACCGTAGATAATATGCTCCTCCATACCTTCGTCCAATCGCTCTGTCGATTCACGCACTTCTCCCGCGAAGCCGAATAGCCATCTATCAACGTGCGCCATCCCGGAGGGATCACCCGCTCCAGTGCCGCGTACGTCGGATTGGCCAGTCGTATAAAATAGGGCGTGGTAAAAGTCGTGATGATCGATACGGTCACGATCATCGGGTAAATAAACGCGCTAATCACCCCCAGTTGCATCCCCAGCGTTGCAATAATAAAAGAGAACTCCCCGATCTGGGCGAGGCTGAATCCCGACTGCAGCGAGACCTTTAGCCCCTCCCCGGATGCCAGCACGCCCAAGGTCGCGAAGATGATGCGGCCCACCAGCACCGCCGCCGTGCAGATCAATATCGCCCAACCTTGCCCCACGAAAATATCCGGCGAGAGTAACATCCCCACGGAAACGAAAAAAACCGCGCCAAACAGGTTTTTCAACGGCTCGATCAGGTGTTCCACGCGCTTCGACTCCACGGTCTCCGCCAGGATGGACCCCATGATAAAGGCCCCCAGCGCGACCGAAAAACCAACGCTGTTCGCGAATAGTACCATTCCCAAGCACAACCCCACGGCAACGATTAGCAACATCTCGTCATTGAGGAACCGCTTGAACCGCTTCAGTAAGCTGGGTATGATATAGATCCCTCCTATAAACCAGATCACGATAAAAAATAGCAATCGCAAGACGTTCTCTATCAGCTCTGTTCCCGCGAAATGCTTGCTGACGGCCACTGTCGAGAGTAGTACCATCATCAATATGGCTGCCAGATCCTCCACGATTAACATCCCGAAGACGATCCCCGCGAATTTCTTTTTCTGCAGTCCCATCTCATTGAACGCCTTGATGATAATGGTCGTTGACGACATCGATAACATGCCCCCCAAGAAGATGGATTCCATCTGTGTCCACCCGATCCACTGCCCGATGAGGTATCCTACCACGATCATCGATCCCATGTTAAGCAACGTGGCGACAGAGGCGGTGCCTCCTACCGTCATGAGGCGCCGGAAACTAAACTCCAGTCCCAGGGCAAAAAGCAAGAAGATGATCCCTATCTCTGCCCAGATCTGGATATTCTCGGGGTCGGCCACGGAAGGCAACAGGTAAAAATGCGGACTAATCAGAAAACCGGCCACGATGTAACCCAGCACTACCGGTTGTTTTAACCACTTGAACAGGATCGTCGTGACACCTGCCGTGATCAGGATCAAGGCCAAATCACTTATCAAAGGAGCTAAATGCGACATCTTGTAAATTTTTAGTTATACATAAACGAATGGTGGGGCGACACCTGCAAAAACCGTTCCCCGGCCGCGATGAGAGGCCTGCTAAAAAACAGGTGTCGCGCCATCATGCATGACCATTTTTTAAGTGATCTGCCCATACAGCCCGTCGCAATTGTTTGTGGTGTATCTTGGCCATTCACCGTTAACGTCGGGGGTACTTCGTCTCCACGATATAAATCATCTGTGGCGGCCCGTCGGTGCGCCCTTCCCCGTCCACCTGTTCCACGCGTTGCACGAAGAGATGTAATCCTCCTTTCTCTCGCCACAACTCCGTGTCATACGTTGGTTCCCACGATCCTACCGGGAATAGTGTCAGGTCTTCAACTCTCCAACGATTTTCCCGTAGATCGTCGCATCTGGCCACGGCTACCCGTTCTCCTCGCTCCTCGTCCCGAAACACCAGCCAAAGTGATTTCCCCGCCACGATCTGTGGCCGCGATACCGGTAGGCGTTTTGTGCCACCCCCCTTTAGCGAGAACGGCCTCGTGCGAAACCCCAGGTCATTCATCCGCCACGTCCCGTCGTCCAACCACACGACGCGATACTGGGGTACCCGTGCCTGCTCGTCCCGCCAATACGTCGCGATATACGGTATCCCGCGGGCATCGGCGCACATGGAGGTCTGGTTGATCAATTCGCTATTCTGCGGGATGTGATAGGCATACTCGGCTGTTGCTGCCCGGATGGGGAGCGAGAAAGACTCACCGCGAGAATTTTCCCATGTCATTCCCCCGTCGCGTGATCGGGCGTAGCATAAATCATGATTCGTCGACACGTCCCACGTTTCCCGCCACACCCACGATAGGTGGATCACTCCCCGCGGGTCGACGCACGCCTGCCAGTAAGCGTTCCGCTCTCCCTCCCCGTCAATCAGGTTCGCGTGCAATCGCGCCCACTGTCCGCTCGTTACCTCGTATCGGTTCATTACCAGGTTCCCGTTCCCCGATGTCCCGTCGCGGTACATGAACAGCAGGTTCCCGTCCGGCATCCGGAAGAACTCCGGGTAAGTCACGTTTCCCTCGTTCGTCCCGATCATCGCTTCCCGCTCGCCCAGCTCCAACGACCCCGGGGCGATCCCTCGTGCATAACGTAGCGGGTTCCCGTGATGATCCCACGCCACGTGCACGCGTCCCGCCCCGTCGATCATCAAGCTGATCACGTTGTGGGCATCCGTCACCTTTCCTCGGTAGCGCGTGCGCTGGAGCGTCCACGTGCGCGCTTTCAGGTGGCGTTTCCCCAGCGTGAGAAATCCCTCCGGGTCGTAGTAAGCGACAAACTGCGTGTCACCGTGCGAAACCAGTGAATTTTTCCTGAAGACGGCCACGTTCACGGAGTTATTGGCCCATCCTTCCGCCACCGGAACTTGCCGCACGGGCGAACATCCGATGAGGCCGGCGAGAAAGAGGAGGCTCATTCCCATTATCATTATCTCTTTTCTCATATCTGTTAAATTTTCACGACACGAATATACGGGAATTTCTCGATAGTGACGCTATACGGGTAGCGATGAAATTTTGGTTTTGGGAAAGAGTTCCTTTTGGAGGGAAATTAACTACCTTTGGAGCGGTATTGTATGAAATCAATGATCGAAAATATAGAAAAAGAAGAACGGGTCGGGAACTCGCTTCGGGCCGGAGTACCGGTCGACATGAAGGAGACGATGCGTAAATCGCGAGGAACTATGGGATTAAAAGAGCGTTTTTTAAACTATGTGAGTTTTGACACGCGGAGCGACGAGTCGAGCGAGACGTTCCCCTCCACGGCGAAACAGCTGGTGTTGTTGCGTCACTTGGCGGAAGAGATGAGCGTTTTGGGCATGACGGAGGTAGAGATGGACGCGCACGGGTATGTGATGGGGACGATCCCGGCGACTCCCGGTCACGAGAATCGGCCGGTGATCGGTTTTATCGCGCACGTGGACACGAGCCCCGACATGAGCGGGGAGAACGTGAACCCCCGGGTGATTGAGAATTATGACGGGAACGATATCCGGCTGAATGAGGATGTCGTGATGAAAATAGCTGATTTTCCAGAACTTGTTCGTTTCAAGGGGCACTCGCTGGTCGTGACCGACGGGACAACGCTGCTGGGGGCGGATGATAAGGCGGGGATCGCGGAGATCATGACGATGGCGGAATTTCTGCTTCAGCACCCGGGGGAACCTCACGGGAAGATACGGGTAGCTTTTACGCCGGATGAAGAAATCGGGCGTGGCGTGGATTTTTTCGACGTGAAACGATTCGGGGCGACGTGCGCGTATACCATTGACGGTGGGTTCGAGGGAGAGCTGGAGTACGAGAATTTTAATGCTGCCGGCGCGAAGATGGTGATACAGGGGCGTAACGTGCACCCGGGGTACGCGAAAGATAAGATGATTAACGCGTTGCAGGTGGCGACAGAGATAAACGCTCTCTTGCCCGCCTGGCAGCGCCCGGAGCACACGGAAGGGTACGAGGGGTTTTATCATCTGATAGGGGTGAACGGCACGGTGGAGCGTGCAACCATCGATTATATCATCCGCGACCACGACCGGGAACGTTTCGAGCAGAAAAAAGAGTATCTCTCGCGGGTGGTAGAGTGGTTGAACCAGAGATACGGCGCGGGGGTGATCGCGTTGACATTGAAAGATCAGTATTATAATATGCGCGAGCAAGTAGAGCCTTATCCCGAGGTGATCTCCATGGCTTTCCAGGCGATGATAGAAGCGGGAGTGACCCCCGTGGTGCGTCCGATTCGCGGCGGCACGGACGGTGCCCGTCTCTCTTTTATGGGATTACCTTGCCCGAACCTCTTTACCGGTGGGATGAATTTTCACGGCAAGTTCGAATATTGTTCTCTTGATACAATGCACCGGGCCGTACAGACGATGATTAATCTGGCTAAATTATGGGGTAAATGAACGAGTATGAATATGAAAAAGGGTGTAATTTTATTAGTAGGAATGATGGCGTGTATGGTGGCTTGTAAGAACGGGAACCCGTTGCAGGTGGAATTTGATACTCCTTTCGAGGTGCCACCGTTTGACCGCCTCCGGCTGGAGCATTATGCCCCGGCTTTCCGCGAGGCGATGAGACTGCACGACGCGGAGATCCGGGCGATCGTGGAGAATACGGATGAACCGACGTTCGAGAACACGATCGTGGCCTTGGACAGGGCCGGGCATTTACTGCACCGCGTGTCGTCCATTTTCTTTAACCTCTTGGAGACCGATGCGGACGAGGAGAAGCAAGCGTTGGCACTGGAGATCTCGCCATTGCTCGCGGCGCACCGTGATGCGATGATGATGAATCCCGGGTTATTTGCCCGAATAAAGGCTCTGTATGACGTACGGGAGCAGTTGCTGTTGGACACGGTGTCGGCCCGTGCGTTGCATGCTTATTATACTGATTTCGTGCGGGGTGGGGCGCTTCTGGATGCCGAGGATAAGGCGCGCGTCATGGCGATTAACGCGGAGTTGTCAACGTTGACGTTGCGCTTTGGTGATAATTTACGGAGGGAGACGGACGCGTTTTCCTTAGTGATAGAGGATCCGGGGGAGTTACAAGGCTTGCCGGAAAGTGTCGTTGCGGCTGCAGCGGAGAGTGCCGCGGCATACGGGGAGCCGGGGAAGTGGCGCTTTACCCTTCATAAGCCAAGCCTGATCCCTTTCTTGCAATATGCGCGGGAGAGGGGGGCGCGGGAGAAGCTTTACAAGGGCTACCTCGCGCGTGGAAATAATGATAACGAGCATGATAACAAAGAGATCATCCGTCGCGTTGTTCACCTGCGCCAAGAGAAGGCGCATCTGTTGGGATTTGAAACGTACGCCGCCTATATTTTGGCCGAGAACATGGCACGATCGTCGGATCAAGTGTACGCTTTCTTGGAACGGGTCTGGGAACCTGCCTTGAAGGTGGCCCGGGAGGAGTTACGGGAGATGCAAGAGATCGCTCGTGCCGAGGGATGGGAAGGAGCGTTGGAGAGCTGGGATTGGTGGTATTACGCCGAGAAGTTACGAAAGCAAAAGTATGACTTGGACGAGATGGAGATCATGCCTTACTTGGTGTTGGATAGCGTGAGAGAGGGGATGTTCGAGGTGGCAACTCGCCTCTACGGTGTCACTTTTCAGCGGCGAGAGGATATCCCTTCGTACCGTGCCGACGTGGAGGTTTACGAGGTAAAGGAACGGGACGGGGTGCCCTTGGGCGTGCTTTACATGGATTATTTCACGCGTGTGGGAAAGTCAGCAGGAGCGTGGATGACGGAGTTTCGCCATTACTCTAAGGTAGGGGAGAGGGTGTTATCGCCTCAGGTGTCGTTGGTTTTTAATTTCCCGCCGGCCACGAAGGGGAAACCGGTGCTGTTGAGTTGGGATAACGTCGAAACGCTGTTTCATGAATTTGGTCACGCGTTGCATGGCTTCTTCTCCCGCGGGGAGTACCGGCGAGTGGCCGGCGTGTTGCCGATGGACATGGTAGAGTTGCCCTCCCAGTTTCTGGAGAATTGGGCGAGAGAACCGGAGGTGTTGAAGGGATATGCCAAGCACGTCGACACGGGTGAGCCGATGCCCGACGAGTTGATCCGAAAGATCCGGAATAGCCGCCATTTTAACCAGGGCTTTGCCACGGTGGAATACATCGCCGCCTCGTTGCTGGATTTGGATTGGCATGCCCGGGAGAGGTCGCAAGCGTATGACGTGAACGAGTTCGAGCGGGCCTCGTTGGAAGAGTACGGGCTGATCAAGGAGATACTCCCCCGTTACCGTTCTACTTACTTTGCCCATATCTTTAGTGGTGAGTACGCCGCCGGTTACTACGTCTACTTGTGGGCGGAGGTGTTGGACGCGGACGCTTTTCAGGCTTTCAAGGAGTCCGGGGATATTTACAATCCGGAACTGGCCGCGAAGTTTCGACAACACGTGTTGGCAGAGGGAGGTTTCGGCGATCCGATGGCCCAGTACGTGAAGTTCCGGGGCACGCCTCCCTCCGAACGGTCGCTGTTATTGAAGCGAGGCTTAGTGAAGGAAGAGTTTTCGGCTAATTGATTCATGGGCAGAGAGATCGGGGAGATACTGATCGCCTGGTACGAGGTGCACCGGCGGGAGTTGCCATGGCGGGAGACGAGAGATCCCTATCTGATATGGGTTTCCGAGGTTATCTTGCAGCAGACACGAGTGGCCCAGGGGTTGGATTATTATTACCACTTCACGAGGCGTTTCCCCGACGTGCTCTCCCTTGCAGGGGCCAGCGAGGATGAGGTGTTGAAATATTGGCAAGGATTGGGTTATTACAGTCGGGCGCGTAATATGCACGCGGCCGCGCGGGAAATGATGAGTCGTTTCGGGGGAGTTTTCCCAACGACTTTCGAGGAGGTACTTTCGCTGAAGGGGGTGGGCGAGTATACGGCTGCCGCGATCTGTTCTTTCGCTTATCGGTTGCCCCACGCGACGGTAGACGGGAATGTTTACCGTGTACTGGCCCGGCTTTTTGGCGTGGATATCCCCGTTGACAACGGCGAGGGAAAACGCTATTTCACGGCTCTTGCCCGTGAGTTGATGGTAGAGCAACATCCTGACCGTTATAACCAGGCGATGATGGAGTTTGGCGCGTTGCAGTGTACCCCCCAGTCGCCGGGGTGCGGAGAGTGCCCGTTACAGGAGAAATGCGTCGCTCTCGCGACTCGCCGTGTAGACCAGTTACCCGTGAAGCAGGGAAAGACGACCGTCAAGCCTCGTTATTTTAATTACCTGCATATCCACAGGGAGAACGTGACGCTCCTTTCCAAACGTACAGCGAAGGATATTTGGCAAAATCTTTACGAGTTCCCGTTGATCGAGACGGATCGCCCGTTGGAATTTGATGAGTTGTGTCGTGATGACCGTTTCCGGTATCTCTTGGAGGGAGTGACGTTATTACGCGTTCAGGAGCGCGTGGCACCGAAGAGGCATATTCTCTCGCATCGCGTGATTCATGCCCGCTTTTATGATCTGGAGGTTTCAGCCTTCTCGACGGCCATGCAGGCTTACCTGCAAGTGCCCGACCACGAGATGGAAAAGTATGCCGTTTCTCGACTCATCCAGTACTACATGGAGCATTTGGCGGCCACGTCTAAGGTATAAGCCGAATTTCTCGGAAAGAGGGTGTGTCAAAAGTCGGTTTTTATCATTGCGAATGACCGTCATTGCGATCCGCGGAGCGGGAAGCAATCCAGAACACGCTCCATTCCTGGATTGCTTCACCCTCTGGGTTACCAATGACGAAATCCGACTTTTGACACGCCCTCTTAATCAAGTGTCGTCCCTGCGGGACTGGGCGGGAGACGTGTTCCCTTGTTACCGTAAGCTAAAGCATACGGTTAATCAAGTGTCGTCCCTGCGGGACTGGAAAGTCAGTTTTTATCATTGCGAATGACCGTCATTGCGAATCCCGAAGGGTGAAGCAATCCAGGGGGTTACGGATTGCTGGATTGCTTCCCGCTACGCGGATACCAATGACGAAACCCGACTTTTGGCACACCCTCTTCACAGAGTGTCGTCCCTGCGGGACTTGGAGGCTACTGCAAGGGAAGCCCCACAGGGGCGACACTTGATTAACCGTATGCTTTAGCTTACGGTAGCAAGGGAACGCGCACACCTCCAAGCCCCACAGGGGCGACACTTG
>JAISNC010000123.1 GCA_031276355.1 Odoribacteraceae bacterium | reverse complement strand
AACCCCGCGATCGGCGAGGTCGTGAAATCCTACCCGACGGCCCTGGCGTTGACCCGGCAAGTCAACGGCAAGGAGCAACGGATCTTGATCACGGGCGATGCCGATTGCCTCGGCAACGGCGAGATCAGCATCCAGCGACCGAACGTGCCGGCATCGAACTACAACCTGATCATGGGATCGTTCTTCTGGATGTCCGACAACGAGGTGCCGATCGACGTGCGCCGCCCGACACCGCCCGACGGGAAGTTCTCGGTGACAGGCTCCAACGTGAAAGCGAGCAAGTACGTCCTGATGGGCCTCCTCCCGTTACTGTTGCTGGCGAGTTGCCTGGTGATCTGGCTCCGCCGGCGAGGCAGGTAACGACGCGCGGTGCCCCCGCCCCTTGATAATCATTTCAAATTTTTTAACATAACAAGGAGACAAGGATTCGAGGAGAATCCTGAAAAAGGAGGTAATTTGCGAGCCGTTTACAAACCGGGAAAATGGACATGAAAACCCACAAGAACTATCGCGGCATTACCCTTTTTATCACCGGGGGCCTACTGGGCCTCCTGACGATCCTGCAAGCGCGGGAGACCGAAGAGACGGACGACCGGGAGCCGGTGGGAACTTTCCTCCCGCTCGCCGGCGACGTCTATTTCCCCGCTCGCCTCACGTTCGCCGATGAGGAGGTGCCCGTATGGCGGCAAGACGTGGCGGAAGCCCTCCGCCGGGAGTTGATCGTGAACACGTACCTTCACTCCCAGACGATCCAGCTACTCAAGAACGCCCCGCGCTACTTCGCCCGCTTCGAACCGATCTTGCGGGAAGAGGGGGTGCCGGACGACTTCAAATACCTCGCCGTGATCGAGAGCACGTTGAACCCCCGTGCCGTCTCGCCCGCCGGGGCCGTCGGCCTGTGGCAATTCCTCAAGGCCAGCGCCCGGGAACAGGGGCTGGAGGTAAACGAGGAGGTCGATGAACGCTATCACCTGGAGGAGGCCACGCGCGCCGCGTGCCGCTACCTGAAGAGGGGGAAAGAGCGCTTCGGGACGTGGAGCTTAGCCGCCGCCGCTTACAACGCCGGGGAGAACAACATCGCCCGGCAAATCGAGTTGCAGGAGGAGACGAGTTATCACGACCTCCTCCTCGCCGAGGAGACCAGCCGTTACCTGTTCCGCCTGCTGGCGCTCAAGCAAGTGCTCGAGCACCCCGCGCTTTACGGCTTTCGCGTCCCGGAACGATACCCCGCCGAAGAGTACGAGGAACACGAGGTGAGCCGATCCATCGATAACCTGGCCTCGTTCGCCCGGGCGCAAGGGATCTCCTACAAAACGCTGAAACGATTCAACCCCTGGTTGCGCGCGAACACGCTGACGGTGAAACCGAACAAGACGTACCGCGTCGCCATCCCGAAAAACAAGAAAGATTACCGTTAACCACTTACACGAACGTTCATGAAAGAGAACACGATGACCATCTTCTGCGAGAACACGCGCGCCCACCACGCGATCCCCACCGGCAGCACCCTGCGAGAGGTACAACAAATCATCTCCCCGGGCGACAGCGATGCCGTCATCGGCGCGCTGGTAAACAACGAGATACAAGACCTTCACTACGAGGTATACAAGCCCAAGTCCATCCAGTTCATCACGATCTCCTCGTTAGACGGTTACAGCATCTACGTCCGCTCGCTGATCTTCGTGCTCTACAAGGCGATCCGGACGCTCTTCCCCCGCGAACGCCTGCGCGTGGAGCATTTCATCTCGAACGGGATCTTCTGTCACGCGGGCCGAGGCAGCATCTCCCCGGCGAAGATCGCGCTCATCAAGGAGAAAATGCACGAGATCGTCGCCGCCAACACGGAGATCCTTCGAGAGGAGACCCTCACCGACAAGGCCATCCGCCTCTTCAACCGGGTGGGCCTGCGCGACAAGGAGGCCCTGCTCGCCAGCCGGGGGAAAACCTACACCTCCGTCTACCTCATCGACGGCACGCGCGACTATTTCTACGGCACGCTCGCCCCCCGCACGGGCAACGTGAAGGTCTTCGACCTCGTCAAGTACAAGGAGGGGATGTTGCTGCTGCTGGCCGATCGCAAGCACCCCGCGCGATTGCTCCCGCTCGTCACGCAAGACAAGCTCTTCCAGCTCTTCACGGAATACAAGAAAAACGGGAAAAACACGGGAGTCACCAGCATCGGCGACCTGAACCGGCACGTCGAGACCAACAACGGCGGGGAGATCATCAAAATCAACGAGGCCCTCCACGAGAAGAAGATCTCGCGCATCGCCGACATGATCCGGAAACGACGCGGGAAGGTGAAAGTGATCCTCATCGCCGGCCCCTCCTCTTCCGGCAAGACCACCTTCGGGAAACGCCTGGCCGTCCAGCTCATGGTCAACGGCATACGCCCCATCAACCTCTCGTTAGACAACTACTTCGTCAACCGCGAGGATACCCCCCGCGACGAGCGGGGCGAGTATGACTTCGAGACGATCGACGCGCTCGACCTCGACGCGTTTAACGACAACATCTGCCGCCTCGCGCGGGGCGAGGAGGTGGAAATCCCCAAGTTCTCGTTCGAGACCGGGCACCGCTATCACGACGGGGAGCGCCTGTGCCTTCCCCCGCGGGGCGTGATCATCGTCGAGGGGATACACGGGCTGAACCCGCGCCTCACCGCCGGCATGCCGAGGGAGAACCTCTTCAAGGTGTTTATCTCGGCACTCACGTCGATCTCCATTGACGACCACAATATCATCAACCCGACGGACAATCGCTTGATCCGCCGCATGGCCCGCGACTACAAGTTCCGCGGGTACTCCGCCGTCGAGACGCTCAAGCGCTGGGAGAGCGTGCTCTCCGGCGAGCTAAAGCACATCGTCCCCTACCAGGAAGAGGCCGACGTCTTCTTTAACTCGGCCCTTGCCTACGAGCTGGGTGTCTTGAAACAAGCCGTCGTGCCGCTGCTGGAAGAGGTGCCGGAGAAGCTCGTCGAGCACTCCAAGGCCTTGCGCCTCCTGAAATTCTTCTCGTACGTCCGCGCGATCCCCCCCGACGAGATCCCCCCCACCTCGATCATCCGCGAGTTCCTCGGGGGAAGCTCCTTTAAATATTAAGGAGGGGAGAAACCCCGTAATCCTCATCCCAGGCACGCGATGAACGAAGAGACGATGATCACGGTAGCGGAACTGCAAACGGGCGATAACGAGGCGTTCGACCGGATCTACATGCTCTATTTCAACGCGCTCTACCGTTTCGCGTACCGTCTCATCCTCTCTCCCGACGCGGAAGACCTCGTGCAGGAGGTTTTCGTCAACCTCTACGAGAAGCGCCTGACGCTGCCGGGAGACACCCCGCTGAAACCGTACCTCTACGCGGCCACCCGGAACAGGTGCATGAACTACCTCCGCCACCTCGACATCCGCGACAAGAACAAAGAGAAGCTCGTGGAATCCATCGTGTTTAGCGCCGACCACGACACGGGCGAGGAGATCACGGAGCGGGTGAACGCCTGCATCTCGAAACTCTCCGCCCAACAACAACTCATCCTGCGCCTCCACGCCGAAGGGATGAGCTACCGCCAGATCGCCGAGAAGCTGAACATCTCCACGGGCACGGTAAACACGCACGTCAGCCGGGCCTACCTCCACTTCAAAAAGTTCTTCGCGTTCGTCTTCTCTTTTTTCTGAAAAAAAGTAGCGCGTCGTGTATATGAAAACCCGTCGCCGCGTGTCATAGGTATAAACGTAAATCTATGCACATAGAGTGGCTAATCATCAAGCGTAACCTGGAAGGCGTGGCATCGGAAGAGGAGCGATCGATCTACCGGCGATGGATCGAGGCCGACCGGGCGCACGCGGCGTACGCCCGACAGGTGGAGGCCTGTTACAATCGCCTTGACACGTTCGAGGCCTTGTCCGGGGAGCGCCTGCAGGCCAAGCGCGAGGAGTTCTATCGCCTCGTGCGCCGGAAGGCGCGTCTCTCGCGGGCACGGCGCTGGACGACCGTCGCCGCGAGCATCCTGGTGCTCGCGAGCATCGCCTTCTTGCACGCGCGCCGCGGCGAGACCGGGGTCGTCAACGAGCAATGCATCCAGCCGGGACGCTCCTATGCCGAGTTACAGCTGGCCGACGGGAACGTCGTGATACTCCAGCCGGGAGAGGAGCGATTGATCGCGTCCGACGCGCGGGTGGAGATCACGACCCGGGAAAAAGCGCTGGTATATACCCCCCGCGGCGAGAGCGCCGGGCTGAAGTACCACGTGATCAACGTGCCCGCCGGTGCCGAGTACGAGGTGCAACTCTCCGACGGCACGCGGGTATTCCTGAACTCCGCCTCGCGCCTGCGCTTCCCGGTGGCCTTTACCGGCCCGGGGCGAGAGGTGTTCCTGGAGGGAGAGGCCTTCTTCGAGGTGGCCCGCGACACGACGCGGCCCTTCTCCGTGCGGGCGGGGGAGATGACGGTCGAGGTGCTGGGCACCTCCTTCAACACGCGTTCCTACCCGAAGCAATCGATCGCCGCCACCACCTTGACCGGGGGACGCTTGAGGGTCATCCTGCCCGGCGGGGAACACGAGATCGCGCCGGGCCAGCAGGCGTGGTTCGACAAGGAGACGAGAAGCTCCGGGGTAAAAGAGGTGGAGGTGGAGCAGTACACCTCGTGGAAAGACGGTTACTACTACTTTAACCGGGTGCCGCTGGAGGAGATCATGTCCACGCTGGCCGCGTGGTACAACCTGGAGGTCTCTTACCAGGACCCGGGCGTGAAGTCCATCCCCTTCTCGGGGCAGCTGGAGCGTCACGGCGACGTGGCGCGGCTCCTCGACAAGTTCGAGAGCACGAACGAGATTCAATGTATAATACAAGGGAATCACGTGATCATCAAGAAACAGTAACAGGCCAAGGATCTCGCGATCCCCGGCCTGCCGTTCATTAACATCATTATACTTTCACATCGCTTGCAACAAGGGAGAGTATAATATCCATTAACTATAATCGCGAATGTATGAAAAAAAAGTCAATCAACGCGTGGACGGGTCACCGGTTCTTGCCATGCAAAATGCTAACATTCATGAAATTCCTGGGAATCATGTTGTTTTGCGCGGGCCTTTCCGTGCACGCTAACGTTTACTCGCAACAGGCGAGGGTCACGTTAGAGATGAAACACACGTTGCTCAACGACGTGCTGGTGGAACTGATGAAGCAGTCAAAGGTCAAGTTCCTCTACAACTCCAACCTGATCAAGGATACCCGCGTCGACGTTAAGGTCGAGGGGGAGGAGTTGACGACGGTGCTCTCGCGGCTCCTCCCGCCGCTGGGGCTGGAGTACTTCCTGAACGAGGAGGTGATCGTCATCCGGGAGAAGCCCGCCCGCTCGCCGGCGGCGGTCGTGCCCCAGAGCCTGTTCCTCGTCGAGGGGCAGGTGCTGGATCCCCACGAGATCCCCTTGCCGGGAGTCACCGTGCGGGTGGACAGCACCTCGACGGGGACGATCACGGGGATCGACGGGAAGTTCTCGCTGCGGCTCCCCTTCAAGCGGGGGCACCTCGTCTTCAGCTTCGTGGGATTCAAGAGCACCCGCGTCGCCTTCGAGGCGGGCAAGGCGCTCGTCATCGTGATGGAGGAAGAGGTGGCGACGCTGGCAGACGTGGTGGTGACGGGCATCTTCGAGCGCAAGGCGGAGAGCTTCACCGGCTCCGTGGCCTCCTACAGGGGCGAGGAGCTGAAGCAGGTGGGCACGCGCGACGTGCTGCAAAGCCTCAAGAGCCTCGACCCTTCTTTCCGCATCACCCCGGACAACCTCTTCGGATCCGACCCCAACCGGTTGCCGGACATCAACATCCGGGGGAAGAGCAGCATCTCGAACGTCGCCTCCGAGTGGGGGGACGACCCCAACCGCCCGATCTTCATCCTCGACGGCTTCGAGGTCGACTTGCAGACGATCGTGGACCTGAGCATGGATCGCGTGGCCTCCCTCCACATATTAAAGGATGCCGCCTCCACGGCCATGTACGGGTCGCGGGCGGCGAACGGGGTAGTGGTCATCGAGACGAAGAAACCGCAAGCGGGGAGCTTGAAGTTCTCCTACAACGGGTCGGCCACCATCGACATGCCCGATCTCTCCGACTACAACATGATGAACGCCGAGGAGAAGCTGGCCTTCGAGAAGGCGAGCGGGTTTTACGAGCGTTCGGGCATCACGCACGAGCGGTTGCAGTGGGAAGCCATCTACAACCGGCGGCTGGCCGCGGTGCGGGAAGGGGGCGTGGACAGCTACTGGCTGAGCGAGCCGCTACGCGTCGGCATCACGCACAAGCACAACGCGCGCGTCACCGGCGGCGACAAGTCGATGTACTACTCCTTCAGCCTCTACTATAACGGCACCGAGGGCGTGATGAAGCAGTCGAACCGCGACATCGTGGGGACGAACATCAACCTGCAGTACCAGCGGGAGAACTTGCGCCTCTCCAACGACTTCACCCTCGACCACTCGGTGGGCAACAACCCGCCCATCTCCTTCAACGAGTACGTCCGCGTGAACCCCTACTACAAGAAGGAGATCCACCCGGATCACCCCGAGGATCTGGACATCTACTCGATCTACGCGGAGAACGGGGCGTACACGACCTATCACATCGTCAACCCCCTCTACAACGCCTCGCTGAAACACGTCAACAGGAGCACGAGCACCGGCTTCCGCGATAACTTCCGCGCGGAGTACACCCCCTTCAACGGCCTGAAGATCTCCGGGAAGGTGAACCTCTCGTTCAACCAGGGGAAGACGGAGAACTTCGTGTCGCCCTACCACACGAGCTTCGCCAACCGCGTGAAGACCGAGCGCGGGAGCTACACCAAATCCTCCTCGCAGCACCTCTCCTGGAACGGCGACCTCGCCGTGATCTTCGGGAAGGTGTACGACGATGTCCACCAGGTAAACGTCGTCGGGCGCGTGGAGACGAACTCCCAGACGCGCGCGGGGGATACCTACATGGCCATCGGCTTCCCCAGCGACCGCGTGGCCAACCCCGCCTTCGCGGTGAGCTACCCGGACGGGGGCAAGCCCGGGTACAACGAGAACTTCAAGCGGGCCGTGAACATGATGGTGACGGCGAACTACGGGTACAAGGGACGATACCTGGTGGACATCACCGCCCGCCGGGACGGCTCCTCGAACTTCGGCGTAAACAACCTCTGGACGAACACCTGGTCGGCGGGGCTGGCCTGGAACGTGCACAACGAGCCGTTCATCGGCGACTGGGCGAAGATGCTCAAGCTGCGCGTGGCCTACGGGAACCCCGGCAACAACAACCAGGCGTTCGACACCTTCCTCGTCTACTCCTACAACACGAACCACCAGAACCTCTTCGGCCTCGGGGCGCACGTCCTCTCCTACGGCAACGTCGACCTCGACTGGCAGAAGACGAACGACTTCACCCTCGGCCTCGACCTCGCGCTCCTCGACGGGCGCGTCAGCGCGGTGTTCGACTACTACCGGAAGGTCACCGACCCCCTGATCATCGAGATCGGGATGGCCCCCTCCACGGGCAAGGCCTCGCTGGTGGCGAACCTCGGGAGGAACACGATCACCGGCCTCACCTTCAAGATCGACACGCGGGTGATCGATGACCGCGAGCGTGACCTCCGGTGGAACATCAACGCGCACGGCTACCACGAGACCTCCGAGTTCAGCCGCATCGGCAACAGCCTCGATCGCTTCAACAACGAGCTGCGCAACACCAGCATCCACCGCTACCGCGACGGTGCCAGCGCCTCGGACATCTGGACCGTTCCCTCCGCCGGCATCGACCCGATGACGGGGCAGGAGATCTTCATCAAGAAGGACGGCACCTACACGTTCACCTACAACGTCAGCGACGAGGTGGTGTGCGGCAACACGCTGGCCGACCTCGAGGGGGTGATCGGCACCACCTTCTATTACCGCGGCCTCACCCTCTCGGCGCACTTCCGGTACAGCTTCGGCGGTGACCACTTCAACAACGAGCTATACAACCGCATCGAGAACATCGGCGACCAGACCGACCGCTACAACCAGGACAAACGCGCCTACTACGACCGCTGGAAACAACCCGGTGACATCGCCCGCTACCGCGACATCCGCCTCCGCGGGATCACCAACCCGAAGTCCAGCCGTTACATCCAGAAGAACAACTACCTGAGCGGCGAGTCCATCTCCGCCGGCTACACCTTCTACGGGCGCACGTGGCTCGCCGCGCGTGGCATTGACAACATCATCCTCAACGCCACGCTCAACGACATCTTCCGTTACTCCACCGTCAAGGCCGAGCGAGGGATCAACTACCCGTTCGCCCGCGCCGTCTCCCTATCCATGAACATCACCTTTTAACTCGCGCGTATCATGAAACAGAAGCATACTATTTTCATCGCCTGCCTCCTGGCAACCGGGCTAACCTCCTGCGAGGCGTGGCTATCGGAAGTGCCCTTTGACAAGGTGGCCGGCAACGAGCTATACACCACGGAACAGGGCGTGCAGGAAGCGCTCAACGGGCTGTACCTCGGCATGACCGATCGCTCCATCTACGGGGGCGAGTTGACGTTCGGCTTCATCGAGGCCCTCGCCCAGCACTACTACATCTCCAGCGACCACCGCTACGAGGATCCCGCCGCGTACAACTACTCCACCAGCCGCTCGCGCGGGTATTTCGATGCCGCGTGGGAACGACTCTACGGGCTGATCACCTCCGCGAACGTCTTCCTCGAGCAGGTCGAGGCCAACAAGCAACGCTACAGCCCCGCGCGCTACAACCTCTTCCGCGGCGAGGCCCTCGCGTTGCGCGTCTACTTTCACTTTGACCTACTCCGCCTCTTCGCGCCCCCCTGCACCGAAGAGAACAAGGCGAAGCGCGCCATCCCCTACTACGACAAGGAGATGAACGCCCCCGCCGACTACCTCACCGTCGAGAAGGTCACCGGGCGACTCCTCGCGGACATCTCGGAGGCCATCACGCTCCTCGCCGCCGACCCCGTGCTGGAGGGCCTCGCCACCGGCGACGGCTTCTGGGAGTACCGCAACTTCCGCCTCAACCTCTACGCCGCGCACGTGTTGAAGGCCCGCGTCCTCCTTCACTCCGGCGACAAGCCGGGCGCTTACGCCATCGCCTCCGCCCTCCTCGGCGGCACCCTGCCGGGCAGCGGGGAGAGCGTCAACTTCATGAAGATCTTCCCCTCGATCCTCTCCGTCCTCCCCGGCTTCCAGGAGCCTGTCATGTACCCCGAAATCATCTTCGGCCTCCACGACGTTAACCGCTCCCGCGTGCAGAGAGATTACTTCAACACCGACCTCACCGCCGAGACGCTCCTGCTCGCCGGCAACGCCCGCTACATCGCGCTCTTCACCAACAACGACGACATCCGGGGCAAGGGCTTCGTCGAGGCCACGAACCAGAACAGCACCCACCCGTTGAGGGCCATCGTCAAGTACCGCCAGGGCACCCCCCTCGCCGCCGACCCCCTCCCTTACCGGTACGAGATACTCCCCCTCATCAGGAAATCCGAGGTCTACCTCATCGCCGCCGAGGCCAGCGACAACGACACCGACAAGGCGCGCTGGCTCGAGCTACTGCGCCTCGAACGCGGCTACCTCCAGAACAACACCGGGGCCTACGCCTCCTCCCTCGACCAGCTCGTGCAGGAGGAGTACGACCGCGAGTTCTACGGCGAGGGCCAATACTTCTACTTCCTCAAGCGCAACGGGAAAACCACCATCCCCGACCAACTCAACAAGAACGTCACCATCGGGAGCTTCACCCTCCCCGTTCCCGACAAGGAGACATACAACAGACAATAACTTAAAAGCGATACCATCATGAAAAAATACGTCGTGCTGCTCCTCGTCCTCCCCGGCCTCCTCTTCACGCGCTGCGCCGAGGACACCCTCCCCTTCTACAGCGGGGGAGAGAGCGTCTACTTCGAGAACAAGGAGATCAACTTCTCCTTCGGCTTCTCCACCGTCATGGACTCCGTCATCCGCGTGCCGGTCATCGCCACCGGCCCCGTCGTCGACCGCGACCGCTACTTCCTCGTCGCCTACGACTCCATCTCCGGTGAAGAGGGCACCCACTTCGACCCGCTCCCCGCCCGCGGCATCTTCCCCGCCGGCCAATCCAGGGGATACGTCCCCGTGCGCCTGCTGCGCGTCCCCGGGGAGAACGAGATCCGCCGCGTCGAGATGCGCCTCGTCGCCGGCGACGACTTCTCGCTCAACCTCCCGTTCAAGTTCGCCGGCGGCGACACCACCGACGTGACCCGCTTCACGCTCAACTACTCCTCGGCCTTCACCCAGCCGCGGGGATGGATGGACATGCTCTACGGCTACTTCTCCATCGCCAAGTACATCGTCGTCTGCGAGATCACCGGCAAGGACGAGAGCTACTGGAAACAGCTCCCCTCGTTCACCAGCATGCCGCTGGCCCCCGCCATCTCCACCTACATCAACAGCAAGATCCTCGCCGGCCGGGAGCACGCCCTCCGCGACCCGGGGAACACCGACCCCAGGGACAAGGGATTCATGACCATGCGCGGCATCAGCTCCACCTACGGGCAGTACGTCACCATCCCCGACGACTGGGCACCGGCGAACGAATAACCACCTAAAAACACAGAGCAATGAAATACACCTACCTGTTACCGCTCCTCCTCCTCGTCGCCTGCTTCGAGGACAAGGGCAACTACGCGTACGAGCCTCCCGTCGAGATACGGCTCGCCGACAACTCCCTCCGCGACACGGCCATCCTCCGCGGGCAACACCTCACCCTCCGCCCCGGCCCGCGCCTCGTCGTCGAGGGCAACGAGGTCGCCATCAACCCCGGCGACTACACCCACGCGTGGCGGGCCTACCGGCGCAACCTGAACGACATGACCCCCGTCACCCTCGCCGAGACACCCGACCTCGACACCACCGTCTTCCTCCCCACGCGGACGGAACCGTACCGCGTCGTCTACTCCATCACGAGCAAGGCATCCGGGGTCGAGCGCTCGTTCGCCTTCAACCTCACCGTCACGTCGCGCTTCTCCTCCGCGTGGCTCTACCTCACGGAAGCCGACGACGGGACGGCCGAGTTGATGGTGCGCGGCACCGAGACCGCCACCGGGGCCACCGTCCTCGAGGGCGGGGTCCTCGAGCGCTCCGGCTTCCCCTACCGCGGCGGGGGCGCCAAGTTCGTCTACTGGTACTTGAACTCGCAGAGCATCATCGTCGGCACCGGCGAGGCCACCGGCTACCTCGACCGCTCCAACTTCGAGTGGAACGACACCCGCCTCGTCCGCTTCATGATGGCCCTGCCCGCCCCCGTCGACCACACCTTCGAGAAAGCCGTCAGCCTCGGCCCCACCCACTGGTTCGACTCCCGCGGCAACCTCCTCCCCATGAGCCCCACCGTCGGCGTCATCTACGCCCCCGTCAACATCCTCCCCCCCGCCGTGACGGGCACCGGGAAGTACGACACCGTCCAGGTAGCGCCCCACGTCGCCGGTACCACCTCCAGCCAGCTCTTCCACGACACGAAGAACAAGCGCGTGATGGTCTACAAGTCCACCGCGGCCAACCTGAAAACCTACCTCGAGATGTTGCCCCCCGCCGACCGGCTCGCCAACCACCGGGTCTTCTTCATGCAGGCCCTCACGAACAGCCGCTCCGTCGTCATCGCCAAGAACCTCGCCGACGGGAAGTACTACCGCTACACCTACTCCGGCGTCACCCTCCAGGCCAACCCCGAGGAGATCACCAACGGCCAACTCCTCGAGGGAGCGCGCCACATGGAGTGCGACCAGCCCAACGGCTTCTTCTACGTGGTCTCCGGGAACAAGCTCCACGCCTTCCGCACCAACGACGACGGCACGGGCGAGCTTCGCGAGGTGACCATCACCAACCGCCCCGGCCTCGCCCTCGACGAGATCACCTACCTCGGGCGCTACACGCTGATCGCCTCCACCGCCCCCCACGTGATCCTCGCCACCTACGCCGGCACGCCCGGCAGCGGCAAGGTCTACCACCTGAAAGCGAACCCCACCGAGCCGCTCGAGCTGTCCGTCGAGAACGAGATCACCGGCCTCGACCGCGTGAAGAGCATCAGCCGCTTCTGACCGCCCCCCCCCGGCGCGCGAACAAGGCCGCCCGTCCCCTCGAGGACGGGCGGCCTTTCACGTTCTATATCGACGGGCGAACGGTAGGGGCGGGGGCTGCCGTCACGCGGGCGGGCGAACCCCGCCCCTACACGACACCCGTACAGCCTGCTGTACCGCGCCGGTACAGCCTGCTGTACGACACCCGTACAGCCTGCCGTCCCGCGCCGGGACAGCCTGCCGTCTCGATGACCAACGCTTGATTGCATGAAAATCGCGGCCCCGCCGGGACGCTCCCCGGCCGGGGTCAGTCGTGATCCGGCCACTTGCCGGTGAACCCGGCGCGGATGGCCGCGATGAAACGCTCCTTCCAGCGCTCGTCCCGGCTCTCCTCCACGCGCGAGAGGGCGATGAAGAGATCGGCCTCGGAGAGATGACGGTAATCCCGGGCGGGCACGTACCGCGCCCCGTCCCCCGTGCCGGTGACGACAAGCAGGCGCCGCTCCACCATCTCGTCCAGGACGCGTCGCAACTTGTCGGCGTTCATCTCGAGTTCCCGCCCGAGCTCGAGCGAGGAGACGGCCCCCTCCCGCGCGTACCGCTCCACGACCACCCGCGTGATCCTCATCGCCGCCTCGATCATCGAGAGCCACGGCTCGTCACCCCGCGCCTCGTCGCGATACATGAAGTGGCGATTGCGGAAGATGTAACACAACTCCGCGCCCCACAGGACGATGCTCCAGCTCAACTGGATCCACGCCAGCAACAGCGGGAGCGCCGCGAGGCTCCCGTAAATCGCGTTGTAGGAACTGATGCCCACCTGGAACCGGATGTAGAACCACTGCACCACCTGGTAGAGCGTCCCGGCGACCAGCGCGGCCCAGAACGCGTGCCGGAAACGCGCGGGCACGGCCGGCAGGAACATGTAAAGGAAGAGGAACAAGGCCCACACCAGCACGTAAGGCAGCAACGCGACGAGACGCTCGACCCGGGGGGCCAGCGCCGGGAGGTAACTCTCTAAGCTGGTGGTCAAGAAAACGTTCACGCCGCTCCCCAGCACCACCAGCAAGGGGGCGATGAAGAGCACCGAGAGGTAATCCGTCAGGATGCGCCGCGCCCCGCGCCCCCGCCCGATACGCCAGACCCGGTTCATCGCCACCTCCGCGCTGTTCAACACCCGGATCACCGCCCAGAGGAGGATCAAGATGCCGATGCCGGTGATCACTCCCCCCCGCGCGTTGTCGATCGCCCGGTTGGCGAACTCCATCACGCGGTCCAGCACGACCGTGTTCTCCTCGAACCAGGAACGCAGGAGGCGCTCCAGGTCGACGCGGAAACCGAAACCCTT
Organism: Odoribacteraceae bacterium; assembly: GCA_031276355.1. Classification (GTDB taxonomy): domain Bacteria; phylum Bacteroidota; class Bacteroidia; order Bacteroidales; family Marinifilaceae; genus JAIRKS01. Next base: position 10,109 of record JAISNC010000123.1, on the reverse strand, counting down.
CGCGATGGCGAAGAGGAGGGCCAGCACCGGGACGAACGAGAGGATCGAGTAATAGGTCAACGCGGAAGCCGACATGTTGCAACCGTCGGCGAGGAAACGGTGGACGGAGACGACCAGCACCGAGAACGACTTGCGCGCGAACTCCCAGCCCCCCCGCCGGTCGCGGCGAAGGACGCGGTAATGGTGGTCCAGGCTAAAGAGGCGCGTGAACGCTCGCCCGTCGAGGACGCGGGAGGCACGGCAAGGTGTTCGTCTGGCTTTCACGGGAGCAGCGGGTTAGAAGAGGCCGGCCAGCCCCCGTTTGATCTCGTCGGCGGGAGCGCCCGGGGGAAATACCCGGTCGGGCGTTTGCCCGACCACCGCGTGTTCTTGCCGGTAACGGGCCATCCCGCCACCGGTGATGTTCAGCATGACGACCGCCTCGCGCTCCACTCGTCCCGCGCGGACGGCCTGCTCCAGGGAAGCCACGGCCACGGCGGCGGCGGGCTCGATGTCGATCCCCTCGACCCGCTGGAAGAGGGCGGCGGCCCGGCGCGCCTCCTCGTTCGTCACCGCCAGCACGTCGCCGCCGGTGGCGAGCAGCGCGTCGTAAAGCCCTCCCCGGATCGCGTAGGGGGGCTTCCGGTTGGAGAGCACCCTCGCGTCGATCTCTCCCGCCAGGCGCCTGGCCGTCGTCTCGTCGAACGGCAGCATCTCCCGCGAGGCGGCCCGCCAGGCGTCGCGGATGGGGGCGAAGGGGAGATTCTGGGATACCATCAATTTCATCAGGTGATCGCCGAAACGCCCGTCCTCGATGAAGCGCCGGTTGGCCTCCCACGCCGCGATGGCGCCCGTGCCACTCCCGACGGCCTGGAAGTAGTAGTCGGGGATACGGCCGACGCGGGCCACGGCCGAGAGGACGGTGGTGCCCATCCCGTCGCGGCGCGCCACGTTCTTGGCCCCCCCCTCCGGGTAGAACGGCTCCATCTCGCAGGCGATGCTGGAGAGGCGAATGGCATCGAAGTAGTCGCTCCCCGATGCCGTGCAGACGAGCTTGACGTTGTCGTTCCACGGTTCGTCGGCCCACAAGGCATCGAGATTGTCCTCCGGGACGCACAGCAAGAGCGGGATGCGATTGTCCGAGCAGACGCGCCCGAAGGCCCGCGCCGTGTTACCGGCGGAGGCGACGACCAACACCTTGTCGTCCCGCCGGCCCGGCCGCGCGCAGACGGCGTACGCCTCGCACTCCTTGAAGGTGCCCGTTTTCATCATGGCCCCGCGTTCCGGCCAGTAACCGCTAAAGGTGATGTAGAGGTTTTCCAGCCCCAGGCGTTCGCCCAACGCCTCCCCCCGGTACGTCACCGGTGCCGCCGAGCCGAGCAACTCCCGGTCGACCGGCAGCCAGTGCGCGTAGATGTAAAGCCCGCTCGACTCCTCGCGGGGGCAGAACTGGCGACGCGCGTAGCGGGTGGTGATCAGCGCCGCGCCGTCGCCGCGGGGGCACTCCAGTTCCCAGTGCCCGTCGGGGAAGGCGCTCCCGCAACACGGCGACTCCAGGTGATAATCGATGTGAATGTTCATGTCTTGACGGTTTGGTTATCGAAGAGAGGTGCCTCGCGACTGGTGGATCATCTCCCGCAATTTCAGCGCGTCCAGCTCCCGCGGGTTGATTTGCAGCGCCCGCTCGACGCGGTCGGCCGCGTCGTTCACGTGGCTCAACTGAAAGTCGTGCGTTGCCAGCAGCACCAGCCACTCGGGATCGTCCGCGCGACCGGCCGTGCTCGCCAGCAAGGCCCCCGCCTCGCTCGTTTTCCCCTGCAGCAACAAGTCCCGTATCTTCAGTTTATCCAGCGCGTAACGATCCTTCCCGTCCCGCTCCAGCACGGTCACGATCTGCTGCAAGCGCTCGCGTGCCCCGGTACGGCTGTAACAATCGGCCAGCGCGAGGAAGGTAGGCTCGTCGGCCTTGTTCTGCCGCACCACGGCCTCGAACGGGCCGATGGCTTGCGCGTGGTTCCCGTTGCGCCGCAAGATATTCCCCGCCAGCGCCAGCGCCTGGTCGTTACCGGGGTTGTAGCGCAAGGCCTTGTTCAGTTGCTCGATGGCCTCCCGGTCCTTGTACTCCTTGCTAAAGACCAGCCCTTTCATGTAGTACGAGGAGGAGGAGATGTCGTTCTGGGCGAGCATCCGGTCGACCGCCTCGTGCGCGGCGCGGGTGTTCCCCAGCGCCAGCTCGTTCAACGCCTTCACGGTCAACGCGTCTATCAACTGCGGCTGCCGTTTCAAGGCCTCGTTGGCCGCGCGCACCGCGTTGGCCGGTTGCTGCAAGGCGTAGTAGACGCGGGCGAGGCGCATCCACATCTCCTCGTTCCAATCGTGCTCCTTCAGGTACTCCTCCAGCGCGCGAACGGTGCCCGCGTAGTCCCCCGCGTCCAGCAAGCGCATCGCCTCCAGGTCTCGCTTCGAGAGGCGTTGCCCGACGAAACTCATCGGCAATCCCTCCGCGTCCACCGTGTAGAGCAACCCCTCGCGCACGGGGAATAGCCCCTCTTTTAGCTGGTAATCACTGATATAGACGTTGGCGTATATCATGTAATCCCAATCCTTGTCGAACTTCTCGTAGTAGCGCCCGTAGATCACCTTCACGTTGGTGTCCTCCCGGAAATAGTGTTGCATGTTGGCCGAATGATTCGTGATGATCGTCACGGGCCGCCCCTTGTAATCCACGTTCGCCTTGAACCAGTCGGCGGCCTCCTTGAGCGAGTTGTAGTAGTAGTCCGTCTCGTAGGCACCGTAGGCACCGGGCAGCCCCCCCACCAGCTCGTTGAAATAGACGTACTCGTTCGGGTGGTTCCGGGCCACGTGACGGACGGGCAACGCGAGTAACGCCACCAGGATGACCCACGAGGCGATGCTCGCCGGCCGGCAGGAGGCCACCAAGCGGCTCCAGAAGAGGGCGGCCAGCACGACCATGAACGGCATCACGAAGAGCATGTGACGAATCCCGCCGTAGAGATTGGAGTGCTTGTAAATCACCCAGAAGACCGGGAAGATGAGCGCGAAGAGCAGGAAGAAAGCGTTCAACGTGAACACGCCCCGGCGCGCCGCCGTCGTGACCAGGTAGCCCACCCAGCCGACCACCACGACCAACGGCGCGGCCATCAGCAAGTATTTCGGGACATAGTGCCACGGGAGCATGTTCGACATCACCTGTTTCCCCTCGAAGATCGTCCGCAACCCGATGCTCAAGTTGGTAAATTCCCGCAAGGAGAGTAGCACGTTGGAGAAAGGCCGCGCCAACGCGAAGGGCCAGCAGAGAATGGAAAGAAGGTAGCCGCTGCCAAGCACGAGCACGAGCACGAGCAGGATGTTCTCGATCTCCTTCCAATGCTTCGCGATCTTGTAACACTCTTTCCAGCCTACCCACAAGACGTAGAACAACCCCCCGTACATCAACAGGTAGGGGAAGAGGAGCAACCCCCCGGAGCGCGTCCCCAGCGCCAGCACGATCCCGGCGACGGCCCCGATCACGTGGCGTAACTTGACGACCGGGTAGCGGTCAAAAAGGCGGATGAAGTAGAAGATCGACACGAGGTAACCGACGGCGAACGGTATGTCTTTTAAATTATTCATGCTGTGCCCCAGGTAGCGCGGCGAGAAAAAGAGCAACACCATCGAGAGGAGGCCACACGCCCCCCCGCCCAGCCGGAGGCCCAGCAAGCCGATGAAGAGGATCCCCGCGGCCCCCGTTAAGGCACATAGAAAATGGCGCACGCGATACACATCGTCGGCCCCGATCGCCTCCGCGACAACGGCCGCCACGACCTGCACCACGTTGCCGTAGAGATGAAGCATCGTCTTGGGCTGGTCCAGCGCGGCCTTGTCGCCCTTCGTGAAGTAGTCGAGCACGAGCCTGGCGTGCCGATGATCCACGTACTCGTCCCCGCTAATCCCGTAATCCTTGCTGATATAAGGCATATAGACCAGGACAAAAAGGCCGAAGAGCAACATCAGGAAACGGGTCGTCATCTCCCGGCGAGGATCGCCCGGACGGGAAAGCAGCGTCCTGAAAAAGGCCCCGGAAGTCAAAAAACGAAAGGGGATCTTCACCCCGTAATTCCACGCGACCGGGGAGCGCTCGCCGGCCTTCCACGCGAGAGCGGTGTCCATCTGATAGCATCTCACGTGACTTTTTAACAAGCTGTAAGCCACGGCCCGGACGAGGTTCGCGTCCAGGTCTCTCCCGGCGTATGCCTTCATGAAGAGGGTCTTGGTGCCGATCAACACCGGCGAGTCCACGATCCGGCGATCCCCCCCGCGAAGCCGCGGGTCGATAAAGCCGAACCACCGCCCGACACGCGAGGCCGAGAGGTAGTAGAGGCCCTCTTTCCGATCCTTCAACTGAGTGTATTCGTGCAGCAAACGAGCCAGGTGCCCGGGGGAGAAACGATCCAGGTCTACCAGCACGACCTCCTCTGCCGTCGCCCCGGCCAGGTGGCGGACAAACTCCTCGTGCGTGTAATCCCCCTCCATCACGACCAAAGGGTAGGCCGCGGGCACCTCTTGCAACGGGAGAGAAGCACTCCCGTTCCTCGAAAAACCTATAATCTGTAATCCATGGAGATGCATAAGCGCATACGTTTTTAGTTTCACGGGCAAAAATAGATTTTTATTCGCCATACTCCTAATAAGATCCCACGGAAAATTGCCGGGAAGGGCCTAACCCGATGCCTGTAGCGCCCGAGGGCAGAAACGATAGGACCGTGCCGTGCCGGCGTATCCCTGCCTGGGCCTCTGTCAGAACGTCATAAAAAACATGACAAATGCTTTTAAACTTTTCATGGCACGTCATTTGTAAAGAGGGTAGGTGTCCATTGAAACGAGTCAAAGGAGCAACAATAACGTAAAATAAAATAAATAATTAACTATGGGAAAGATAATTGGAATAGATTTGGGAACCACCAACTCCTGTGTTTCCGTGATGGAAGGGAACGAGCCGGTAGTGATACCCAACAGCGAGGGCAAAAGAACAACCCCCTCGATCGTGGCTTTCGTGGATAACGGCGAGCGGAAAGTGGGAGACCCGGCCAAACGACAGGCCATCACGAACCCCACGCGTACCATATACTCTATCAAGCGCTTCATGGGTGAGCGGTACGATCAAGTAAACAAGGAGGTGAACCGCGTGGCCTACAAGGTGGTCAAGGGGGATAACAACACGCCGCGCGTGGATATCGACGACCGCAAGTACTCCCCGCAAGAGATCTCGGCCATGATCCTCCAGAAAATGAAGAAGACGGCCGAGGATTACCTGGGACAAGAGGTGACGGAGGCCGTGATCACCGTGCCCGCTTATTTCAACGACTCGCAACGGCAAGCGACCAAGGAAGCGGGCGAAATCGCCGGGCTGACCGTGAAACGGATCATTAACGAACCGACGGCAGCGGCCCTCGCGTACGGGCTGGACAAGCAAGACAAGGATATGAAAATCGCCGTCTTCGACCTCGGGGGAGGTACCTTCGACATCTCGATCCTCGAGTTGGGCGACGGCGTGTTCGAGGTGAAATCGACGGACGGGGACACGCACCTCGGGGGTGACGATTTCGACGACGTGATCATCAACTGGTTGGCCGACGAGTTCAAGAAAGACGAGGGCGTGGATATACGCAAGGACCCGATGGCGCACCAACGCCTGAAAGAGGCCGCCGAGAAAGCCAAAATCGAACTCTCGAGCACCTCTTCCACGGAGATCAACCTGCCCTATATATTCCCGATAGACGGGATCCCCAAGCACCTCGTGCGCACGTTAACCCGGGCACAATTCGAGCAGTTAACCGATCACTTGATCCAAGCGACCATCGAACCCTGCCGCCGGGCGCTGAAGAACGCCAACATGAGTCCCTCGGATATTCAAGAGGTGATCCTCGTGGGTGGCTCCACGCGTATCCCCGCCGTGCAGAAGAAGGTGGAAGGCTTTTTCGGCAAGGTGCCCTCCAAGGGGGTAAACCCGGACGAGGTGGTCGCCATCGGGGCCGCCATACAAGGGGGCGTGCTGACGGGCGAGGTGAAGGACGTGTTATTGTTGGACGTTACCCCGCTATCTCTTGGCATCGAGACCCTGGGAGGCGTGATGACGAGATTGATTGAAGCCAACACCACGATCCCGACCAAGAAGTCGGAGGTGTTCTCCACCGCTGCCGACAACCAACTCACCGTGGAGATCCACGTCCTCCAGGGCGAACGTCCCATGGCAAAGGACAACAAGACGATCGGGCGCTTCCACCTCGACGGCATCCCTGCCGCCCCGCGGGGCGTTCCTCAAATCGAGGTGAGTTTCGACATTGATGCCAACGGCATCTTAAAGGTGTCCGCCAAGGACAAGGCCACCGGCAAGGAGCAATCCATCCGTATCGAGGCCTCTTCCGGCCTGTCCGATGCCGATATCCGGAAGATGAAGGACGAGGCCGCCGCGAATGCCGAGGCCGACCGCAAAGAGAAGGAGCGCGTCGACACGATCAACAAGGCCGACAGCATGATCTTCCAAACGGAGAAGCAGTTGAAGGAGTTCGGCGACAAACTGCCGGCGAACAAGAAGCAACCAATCGAGGCCGCCCTGCAAAAACTGAAAGAGGCTCACAAGGCCCAAGACGTTACCGCCATCAACACGTCTATCGACGAATTGAACACGGTCTTCCAAGCCGCCTCCCAAGAAATGTACAACGCCCAGCAACAAGCCGGCACCGACCAGCAAGCCCCCCCTAAACCCGAAGGAAACGACAACCAGGAAGTCACGGATGTCGATTTCGAGGAAGTGAAGTAATCCACTATCACAGACGATAGTCGAATATTATAAAATCCCCGTGAACTAAGCGTTTATGGGGATTTTTGTTTTTGAGTAATTATCAATAATTATGCTTGTATATCGATTCTTTATTGTATGTCCGCAGCAGATTTGCGACACTATTTAATTTACACGGAGATGTGCGACAAAATCATACTTGAATAAACGAATGAATATCTATTTATATGAGATACAACAAGTTGAAAATACCGAGTTTTGCGGAAAACCATTTGAAGCAAAAACCGTAATAACTCGCTTTTGCTCAAAAGAATGTGGGCATAAAGCCGACAGTGCAAGGAAGAAAGCAGGACGAGAAGAAGTTCGCAAACTTGATTAAACAGAAAGCCCCCTCGTTGCTCAATGAAATCAAAGAGCATCTGAATAAGACAAAACAATTTACTCAAAATTCTTTCCCGAATGATAGCAAAAGCCATATCGCACGGACGGCAGGCTATAAATTACGCCTTGCGCGAAGGAAAATTCGGCGGATTCATCGCCTCGAATATGATTGAGAGCCTTACTCCCGATGAAATCCTGAAAGAATTTGAGGTGGTGCGGCGATACAATGAACGTTGTCGAAATAAGTTCCCGCGTGTTGAAATTGGAATTACACCACAGGACGAGGCGAAACATTCAAAACATCGAAAATCGGGAAAGAATTTGGGTCGCGCTCGCTGTTTAATCACTATCGGCAAAATATTAATACGCAATAATGTATTGAGAATTATGCGCATATACAACAATCTGAAACACCAACATCCATCCTCGGAGGATTGCTCGACCTGCCTACACCAACATCTGATTACGACCCGGAAGAACTGACACTGCAGAATCAGCACAGGAAAAAGAAGAAACAAAGAGTGGTGAGGGGGTAGTCAGTACGTCAGTGATGCAATACTTCTGTAAATCAGTCAGTAAATACATCAACATTTTGATGATTGTTCATCTTTTTTATCGCTGATTGAAAAAAAATCGTATCTTTGCCTCAGAATTTTAAAACATTAAAATTCAAAGATATGATGTTCAACGAACGAATAAAACAATTACGAGAAGAACAGGGACTACCATTGCGCAAGTTAGCCGCTGCTTTGGATATTGACACTGCCTCTTATTGCAAAATAGAAAAAGGAGACCGGCGTGCAAGAAAAGAATATCTATCAATAATTGCCGAAATACTGCACGCTGACTACGAGGAACTTTTGAAATTTTGGCTTGCAGACCAAATTACAGCAGTTGTAGCAGACGAGAAAGAATTGTCAGATGAGGTATTGAAGATTGCGAAACAAAATATCAACAAAGAATAAATACTTTGAATTATGAACAAAACATTTTACAATCCACAAGAATATGTCAGACAACTACAAAGTTTATTGATTTCAGACAAAAAGAAAATTGGTTTTCTTTTTGGCGCAGGTACTTCACTCGCGTTAAAACAAGGTGCTTCTGACAAATCAAAAGTTCCAGCCATTAGCGAACTCACAAAAAGCATTATCGAAAAACTGTCTGCGGAAAAAGATGAAGAAGGCAATGACATAAAGAGCAAAAATAAAATTGCGTTAGACCAAATAAAAACTGAATTAACAGAAGAAAAATATAATATTGAATACATACTTTCTAATGTAATCCAGAAAAAAGAAATTATAGGAGAAGGTACATTAAACGGATTAAACAAAACCGAATTTGAAGAACTTGAAACACAAATCAAAAAATCAATCAAAGAAAAAGTATCTGTCCATCACTATAAAGAAGAAAAAGATTTTGTTGAAAATTTAGTTCATACTGATTTTGCTGAATGGGTTGGACGTGCAGATAGAAAAAGCCCGATAGAAATATTTACAACTAACTACGATTTCCTTTTTGAATTGGGTTTAGAGTATAAAAACATTCCATACTATGATGGCTTTGTTGGCGGATTTGAACCTTTCTTTGATGCATTGTCAGTTGAAAACTCAAAATTTTCGCTACATTGCACAAAATTGTGGAAAATTCACGGCTCATTAGGTTGGACTTTTGATAAAAAAAGGGAGAAAGTTTTACGTAAATCCACAGAACATATTGAAGATAAAGATATTTTAGTATATCCGTCAATTTTGAAATATAGTGAAGCAAAGAAATTTCCCTATATCAGTTTAACTGACCGATTAAGTAATTTCTTGAAACAAGACGATAGTGTTTTGTTTGTTTGCGGTTATTCTTTTGGCGATGCTCATATTAATGAAGTCATTTTGTCGGCATTAAAAACGAATACGACTTCCCATGTTTTTGTTTTGTTTTATGATGAATACAAGGAAAAGATTGAAGGAAAAGACACAATAAACTATGCCCTTCAAAACGATTCCAAATTGGCAAACATAGCAAAAGAATCAAAGAAAATATCCGTGTATGGAATGCGGAATGCTGTTATTGGTGGAGTATTTGGCGAGTGGAAATTAAAAAATGAACCTGACAAAGAAGATACTATAAACATGAACTTATATTTTGATGAAGATGCGGCAATAGATGAAAGTGCAACCATTACAGAAAGAAACACAACAGAACACCCCTTAAAAGGTAATGAAAATTGGACTGGAAAAGGTAAATTCATTTTGCCTGATTTTGCCAAATTTGTAAACTTTCTAACGTCAATGATTATCAATAATAATGAAGAATTGAAAAAATGAAACGAAATAAAGATACATTGATAGGGCAAATCGCAAGCGTTACAGGGAACGTGATTTCCGTAAAGTTACTTGATAATATAAAATCAACAATGCCAATTATTGACGGCGTTGTTTATCGTGTTGGGCAAATAGGCTCTTTTCTTAAAATACCACTCGGCTACGCTAATCTATATGGATTAGTTACTAATATAGGTGCAGATGCCATTCCCGAATCAATGCGAGATACAACAGCGATTGAGTACGAGAAAATTGTAAATGCAGGGTGGATTAGTTTAGTTTTAGTTGGCGAACAGGTAGGAAATAAATTTGAAAGAGGAATAACGCAATCGCCAACTACAGGCGACGAGGTTCATATTGTAACTATTCAAGATTTGAACATTGTTTATGGTGGTTGGGATGAAGCGAGTTCTATTACAATTGGAAATATCAGCGTTTCAGAAAGCTTAGCCGCAAAAATTGATATAGATAAATTGGTTACAAGGCATTGTGCTATTTTAGGCTCAACAGGTAGTGGTAAATCAAACACCGTTGCAGTTCTCTTGGAAGCTATTGCTAAAAACGATTTCAAGAGTTCGAGAATTTTGGTAATTGACCCACACGGAGAATATAACGAGGCACTGAAAGGTTAT
>JAISNC010000122.1 GCA_031276355.1 Odoribacteraceae bacterium | reverse complement strand
TGAAGGGTTCCGACAGGAACACGATCAACGGCAACTTCCGCCTGATCTATCGCTACAAGACGCTCGCGTTCAACGAGTACCTCAACATCGACTACACGTACGCCGAGCGGGAGAAGGTGGCCTTTTCGAAATTCTCGCGCGCGAATCCCTACTACCGGAAACGCGACGAGCACGGCGAGGTGAAGAGGATAATGGCCGTGCACCAGTTGCGCAACGGGCAGAGCGGGTACGCCGCCGATAACGCGTGGGACACGATGGATGTACAGAACCCGCTCTACGATGCCACGTTGGGCAGTTACGACAGGACGCGCAGCCTCGGTTTTCGCAACAACCTGGAGATCGAGTGGACGCCGGTGGCGAGCCTGCGGATCCGGGGGCGCTTCAGCATCTCGCTCTCGGAGGGGTACCAGAAGGCATTTCGTTCTCCCTTCTGTTCCGATTTCATCGAGACGGCCGAGGCCGATCGCGGGCGCTACACGGAAACCCGCTCGACGTCTACCAGCTACGACGGCGATTTCAACGCGACCTACGGGGAGTTGATCAACAAGGTGCACCTGCTAAATCTTACCGGCGGGGCCCGCGTGTCGAGTAACGCCAGCGGATCAAGCGGCTACACTACCCGCGGGTTTATCGACGACAAGCGTTCCAACCCGGCCTTCTCCATAGGCTTTATTCCCGGCAGTCGCCCCTCCTACTCCACGAGCGAGAGGCGCTCGGCCAGCTTCTACCTGAACGGTGGCTACGTTTACGATGGCCGCTACTTGTTAGACGCGAATATCCGTTCCGACGGTGCCTCCGTGTTTGGCAGCACGCGGAAGTTCGATACCACGTGGGCCGTGGGGCTGGCGTGGAACCTGCACAACGAGGCCTTCTTCCGGGACAACGTGCCTTTCATCACCCTGCTGAAACTGCGCTACTCGGTGGGGAACCCCGGTAACCAGAATTTTGATGCCTACATCTCGTCGAACGTCTACACCTACGTCACCGACTACCCCAATCACTTCGGCTTGAGCGCCGCCATCGGCAAGTGGGGAAACCCGGGTTTGGAGTGGCAAAAGACGATCGACAACAACTTCGGCGCGGATATCGAGATCCTGGATCGCCGGTTAAGGATCGCGGTGGACTACTTTACCAAGAAATCCAGCCCGCTGTTGATCTACATCCCGCTGGCCTCCTCCACCGGTAGCGCGTCGGCCCCCGTGAGCCTGGGGGAACAACTGACGAAGGGTTTCACGACCACGATCAACGTGACCCTCTTCCGTGACGAGTCCACGCGGTGGAGCGTCCACGCGAACGCCCGCCACTGGGACTACGAGTACTGGGGAATCGAGGAGGCGGTGATCAAGTATAACAGGGATAGCAAGGGCGCTAACTTGACGCGTTTTTACGATGGCGGCAGCAGGAACGACCTGTGGGCCGTGCCCTCGGCCGGGATTGACCCCGCGACGGGCAAGGAAATCTTTATCAAGAAGGACGGCACGCAGACCTTCCAGCACGATTACGCCGACGAGGTGGTGGTGGGCAACACCGACCCGGACCTCGAGGGGGTGTTCGGCACCTCTTTCTACTACAAGGGCTTCACCGCCTCCATGAACTTCCGATATCGCTGGGGCGGGCAGATCTTCTTGACCACCCTGTACAACAAGGTGGAGAATATCTCCGTGCGCGCGTTGGCAGAAAACCAGGACCGGCGGGCGTTGTACGATCGCTGGCAGAAGCCGGGCGACGTGACGAAGTTCAAGAACATCCGCTTCGGGACGACCACCCCGATCTCGTCGCGCTTCGTGGCGAACGAGAACACGCTCGCCGGGGAGTCGATCTCGCTGGGTTACGAGACGACGAGCGCCGCGTGGCTCAAGCGCGTCGGGGCCTCCTCGCTGACCGTCCGCGGCTACATGAACGACATCTTCCGCCTCTCGACCGTGAAGGACGAGCGCGGGATCGATTACCCGTTCGCCCGGTCGGTGTCGTTTTCACTGGGATTAAGATTTTAACTTCAAAACAGTATCATCATGAATAAGTTAAACAAAATAAAAACGGCCACGCTCGCCGCGTTCGCGCTCGTCGTCGCGTCGTGCAACTCCTGGTTAGAGGTGCAACCCGACGACCGGATCATGAGCGAGGATCTTTTCAAGGACCGGGCCGGTTTCCTGGTCGCCCTGAACGGGGTATACGCCTCGTTGAACTCGCCCTACCTGTACGGGGGGCACCTGACGGCGGGCATGATAGACGTCATGGGCCAGTATTACGATTGCAGTAGCATGTCGGGACAGGGGAACGGGCACGATTTATCGGACTTCCGCGGCTATAGTTACGTGATGACGAAGCCTAAAGAACTAATCGATTCCGTCTGGAGAAAATCGTACAAGTTGATAGGAGATTGCAACGTGATCATCGAGCGGTGCGGGGAGGGGAACCCGGTGTTACCGGATAACTACTACCGCCTGATCAAGGGGGAGGCCATCGCGTTGCGGGCGTGGTTGCATCTCGACCTGCTGCGGTTCTTCGGGCCGGTGTGGTCCTTGAAAGAGGAGTCCGCCATCCCTTACGTGAGAAGCTCGGACAGGGCCGTGCAACCCCTCCTCACGGGCGAACAGGCGCTCGCGCTCGTCATTGAAGACCTGACGGAGGCCTCGACCCTCCTCTCGACCGTCGACCCCGTGCTCACGGATGGGCCTAAGAACTACCCCGGGGAGGCGATCGCGAACGGCAACGACTGGAACTACCGGCAACACCGGCTCAACTACTTTGCCGTACGCCTGGTGCTGGCGCGGGCGTACCTCTGGGGCGGGAACAAGACGGAAGCGGGCAAGGTGGCCCGCGACGTGATCGCGCGGGCGAATAACCCGGAGCGTCGTTTCTTCCCGCTGACGGGCGTTGGACTTCAAGGGCTTGTCGAGGACAGGATATTCTCGCGCGAGGTATTCTTCGCGTTGTACAATACCTCCCGGACGGAAATGATCTACAACAAGTTCTTTGCCCCCACCCTTTCGGCTAACTCCGTGCTGGCGATGTTTGCTAACACCAGCGAGCGTCTCCCCTATACGTATGATGACCAGAACGATTACCGTTACAAGATGTGGTCTCCGGTGGTCATCAATGGCTTGAAGTTTAGCCTCTCCTCGAAATACGGAGAGTCAGGGCCTTTCCACTTGATCCCGTTAATCCGCTTGAGCGAGGCCTACCTGATCGCGGCGGAGTGCGAGGAGGACGTGGCGTTGGCGATCACCAACTACCTCAACCCGCTCCGGCTGGCCCGGAATTGCCGTAACGTGACGGCGACCACCCCGGAAGAGTTGACGAAATTGATCGACGCGGAGTACCTGCGCGAGTTTGTCGGCGAGGGGCAGTTCTTTTACTACCTCAAGCGCAACGAGCGGCTCGCCATCCCGGATGGCGCGAAAGCAAACGCGACAAGGACCATCACCCGCGTGCAATACAAGGTACCGTTACCGGAGAGCGAGACGAATCCAAGAGTGTAATCACATAAAATGAAAGATATGAAAAGAATAGTTTTCATGCTGCTCTGCGCGGGAATAGTAGGGTTCGCGGGGTGCAGCGAGCAAGAGATCGAGATGTATGACGGCCTGGAAGGGGTCTATTTCTACCACCCGAATAACGCTGTCTCCACTTACGTTCAGGTCGACTCCACCTCAAGGATAGAATTCGGGCGGGGCACGGTGGACACGCTTGATCTATCGCTACACGTGATGATCACGGGCCGGACGAAATCGTACCCCCGCAAGGTCAAGATCAGCGTCATCGCGGACAGCACGACGGCCGTGGAGGGGTTAAATTACGAGCCACTGGCCGATCACTACGTCGTGGAGGCCGGGGCAAACGATGTCAACGTGCCGTTGCGCTTCTTCAATCACGAGAATATCAAAACGGAAGTGCGGAGGCTCGACCTGCAACTCCTGCCGACAAGTGATTTCGCGATCGGGCTACCGGTATGGAAGTCTACCCTTAGCTCCAAGCCGGTGGACGCGACCCGTTACACCGTCTTTCTCAACGGCGCTATCCCGCAGCCTCCCAGGTGGAGCGGAGGTTATAGCACCAGCACGGGCCAGGAATTGGCTTTATTTGGAGTATTTAGCGAGAAGAAATTCAAGCTGATGTGCGAGGTGTGTAACCTGGTATACGATGATTTTCTGGACACGTTTACGATGCCGTCGGTCAGGCAAACAATGATATACAAAGTCATGGCTGCCTATTTACAGGCAAAATACAATGCCCGCGATCCGGTTTTGGAGGATGACGGGCGATTGATGTGGGTTGCCACCGTCACCTGGAACTCCAAACCGGGAGTACCCTGGGATGGCCAGTATTAACTTTTAAACTTGTTAATCATGAAAAGATACATTTTATTTCCGATGGTATTGGCCCTGGCAACGCTCTCCTGTAGCGAGGACAAGGGGTCGTACGATTACAAGGAGATCAACGAGGTAGTGATATCCGGCCTGAACGCGGAGTATATCGTGGTTTACCAGGTCGACACGTTAAAGATCAGCCCGCGACTCCATTTCTCGCAGGACTCGACAAGCGAGGATCGCTACGAGTACGTCTGGGAAGCAGGCTCAACGAAGTTCACGAGCGTCGCCCCGACCGCCGTGATCGGTCGCGAGCGTAACTTGAACTATTTCGTGGAGCTGGAGCCGGGAGATTATACCCTCTACCTGGGTGTCATCGACAAGGAGACCGGCGTGCGGTGGACCAGCACGAGCAGGATACTCCTGCACGTCCGCACGCCGCTCGTCCGCGGCTTCCTCCTGATCGGGGAGGACGAGGAGGGGTACACCGACGTGAACATGATCGCGATGCCACAGGACACGATCGTTTTCAAGGAGTTATTGAAGAACAAGGGCCTGCCCCCGCTGAGAAACCCCCAGAAAATATCTTTCACCGCCGAGTACTCCACCACCACGTACGATCACTTCGTGGAGTTATGGGTGATGACCGGGGACGGGAGTTACTACCTCGACGTGAACACGCTGGAAGGTAATCCGGCAAATCACTTCCAGAAAATGCTTTTCACGGTCTTTCCCTTCCCCGCCGACATGAAAGCGGCCTTCCTGTTCGCCAAGCGCAACGAGGCGATGCTGCTGTCCCGGTTCATGATATGCGATAACGGGTACTTGTTCCGTTTCTCCCTCTCGCAAGGGGGATACGGGGATCCCCTCCGCCTGGGAACCGATCCGCAAACGGTATTCAGCGTGTTCCCCTATGCCTTCACGGGCTTATGGGGCAATGAATTTAGTGTCGGTAACATGTTCTATGACATGGATAACAACCGTTTCGTGTTTAACAACTACAGTAACACGCTCTACGAGCTGGTGGACACGGAGACGGATATCTTCCAGTGGAAGCAACCTCCCGGGCGAGTGATTGTCTACGGGGAGAACTCCCCGAACACGGGTAATGCCTATCAGGGTAGCTCTTACGCGCTGATGAAAGACGAGAGCGGGAAGTATTATATTTACAGGTTCGCCGTGGGGGGGGCCAACGCGAGTGCTAACACGACGTCTCCCACCAAGATAGGGAATTTCACGATAGATCTCCCTCGCCTGCCAGAAGCGAAGGTGTTTGCCTTCTCCTCCACGCGGACGTTGATGTTCTATGCCGTGGAGAAGACGCTTTACGCTTACGATTATAGCGCCCAGGTGCTTTACCAGAGGGAACTACCGGACGAGATCACGATGCTCGAGTTCGATATATATACCAACGGTGTCTATAGAGACCTGTACGTGGCCACCTATAACCCGGTCACCAAGGGGAGGTTGCAGAAATACGTCGTCGGTACCGACCCCAACACCCTCGACTTGATACCGGACGAGAGATGTAACTGGGACGGCCTCGTGAAAATCGTCGACATGGAGTGGCGCAACAGTACCCGCACCTACCCGCCACACCCGTGACCGAATCGCGTTTCCCGGCCAGGGAGATCGACCCCGACAGGGTTTAAGCCTTGTCGGGGGTCGCCTCCCCGGGCCGACACCGTTTGAAAGATCTCGTACAGGAAAAGTCCTCCCTCGTCAACTAAAATATTACATAAAAAGATTACATGAAAATGAAAAAGATTCTATTTTTACTTCTCTTCGCGAGCTTCCTGCTATCAGGGTTTATGCCAGCGAAGTTGCATTTCACTATCAAGGGAACCGTGGATAGAAGTGGAGAGTGGCGTGTCCGCCTCGTTACACCGGGCGATGATCCCGTCACGATAGCCGAGAGCGAGATCGTTGACGGCAAATTTTTCCTGGAAGGGGAGGTAGAACAGTTGACGGCGGCAATTGTCAAGCTCGCGCATAAAAAGTACAGCCGCCTGGAGAGTTCGTGCGTGACAGTATTCCTCGAAGAGGGAGAGTACGAGGTGAACGTCGGGAAAGAGATTAGTACCGTCAAGGGAGGGGGCGATGAACAGAAGATAGGCAGCGCGTTCGAGGAGTTACGGCAAACGCACGCCCTGAAAGAAAAGAATATACAGTTGAATTATAACAATCGTGTCCCTAAAACGGACACGTTACAGAGGTTGCTTATCGAGATAGACGACGCGTGTAACGACCGGCATCGCGCCGAGATGTTTAAAAAATTGATCATCGCCTGCCAGGATAGCTACGCGGCGGCTTACTACGCGTTGACCATGACCGAGGAGCGGAAAGAGGAGGTGGATGCCCTGATGGAAAAATACGCCCTGCTGGGCGACCGCGGGAAGGCCACCGAGCACGGGCAACGGATATTGGCCCTCATCAAAAAGAGAGAACACCTGGCCCGGGGCCGGGTGGCCCCCGACTTCACGATGGAGACTCCTGACGGGAAAAGCGTCTCGATGCACTCCATCCGCGGCAAGGTGAAGTTGATCGACTTCTGGGCCTCGTGGTGTGGCCCGTGCCGCAAGGAGAACCCGATGGTGAAGAAGCTCTACGAGGAGTACCACTCCAAGGGGTTAGAGATCGTCAGCGTCTCGTGTGATAAAGAACCGGACAAGGAAGCGTGGTTAAAGGCTATCCAAGAGGATGGATTAACTTGGCCCCAGGGCTGGACCCCGGGCTGGGACGCTCCTGCGCTTCGATCCTATCTCGTCACCTCGATCCCGTTTACCGTGTTGGTGGACAAGAAAAACCGGATCATCGCGATCAAGCTCCGGGGCAAGGCCCTGCACGCCAAGATCGCCGAGCTGCTGGATTAAACCGGGGGAGACGCGAACGTGATCGCGGCCCCGTCCGGCACCGCGCCTCCAAGTCCCGCGGGGACGACACTTGATTAAGAGGCCGTCTCGAAAATCCAGGTTTCCCCGGCCGTGCACGGCCGGTAGGGGGGGCTGCCCGCCCGCGTCGCGCGGGCGGGCGACCCCCGCCCCTACATCACGTCGTGCCCGAACCGGTTTCGCCCCGCCAAGTTCCACGCTCCCGAAGTCATGTTTGACCGCGCGAGCGGGGATTTTCTTTCCTTTTACCCGGGATTCCGCGCTCGGAGCGCGGTCGTCCTCGCTTTTACTGACAACGGTCGCGCTCGGAGCGCGGATTTCCTCGCTTTTAGCGACGACGGCCGCGCTCGGAGCGCGGATTTCCTCGCTTTTACTGACAACGGCCGCGCTCGGAGCGCGGATTTCCTCGCTTTTAGCGACAAAATGGCAGTTCGGGTCGAGGGCGGGGACGCGGGGGAACGATTCCCGGCCCCGGGAGACCCGGGTAACGGTCAAGAGACGGGAGCGCTGCCGCGATATGCCGGGAACAGCGTTTCACGAACCCGGCGGCGATAGCCGATGGAGGCTAAGTTCGCCGCTTTCTGACGGGTTACCACGATTTCCCTTTGGACGCGTTTTTCGGGGCGGGCGCGGGAAAAAAGGCAGAGGATCGTGTCGGCAGGGGGTGAAAGCGGGGTGCCCTCCCGCGGGCGCGATCCCTTTCGCGACGGCCCCAGGAGACGCCCGGGGGACCCGGCTTTTGATACGTCCTCGTCCTTGACGGGCCGCGAGGGAGGGGCAGGCTTGGCAGTTCTTCCCGACAAGCCACTTCCTTAAACGTTAGACACGCTCGTTCAGGCACGCGAGCGAGGGCCGGAAGAGGAGCAGCAGGATGATGGAATCGAGGCGACCCCGCAGGAGTTTCAAGGCGCGGGCGTACTGCGTCCTGACCGTGTTGATGGAGATGTCGAGCCGTTCGGCGACCTCCTTGTGTTGAAGCTCCTCCAGGACGATCAGACGAAAGACCTCGCCGCACCGGGGAGGGAGTTTCTCGACCTCTTGCTTGATCGACGCGGAGAGGCGCTTGACCTCCTCCTCCTCGATCAGGTCGAAATCGTCGAAGAGAAGCCCCACCTGGTCTTCTATATCGACAAACCGGACACGGTGCGAACGCTTGAGGGCGTTCAGCGAGGCGTTACGCACCGTGACGAAGAAGAACGAGCGAAGAGAACCGGAGAAACACGTACCGCGCCGCTTCTCCCAGAAGGTGGTGAACACCTCCTGCACCACGTCTTCGGCCAACGCGAAGGAGCCAAGGTAACGCAGGGCGTGGATGCAGAGGGCCTGGTAGTAGTTCTCGAAGAGCATCTGCAAGGCAGTTTCCTCCCCGGTCTTGAGGAAATGTAGTATCTCTTGTTCGTCGTGTTTCATAACTATAGCCATTTTCATCGCCAATGCGCGAAAGTAAAAAAAAATGACAAGGAATCGTCAGGAAAACAAGATTATCCAATACGAAATTGTTTTTAACGCGATGGCCCCGGGGGAGGGAACATTTCAACGGGTTGCTTTTCGATGCTCCTAACCGGGATTCAACAGGCGTGGACCTGTTGAGACAGCCCCGAAACGCCCCTTGAAATGCCCATCGAGGGGGCGACAGGCAGGGTACGGGATTTTCGCGTATCTTTGCCCGCGATAAAAATATAGTATACATGAAAATAATCAGGTTTTTTCTTGCTATCGGGATGGCGTGGGCGATATTGCAGATGTTCCACTACCAGCAGACCGGACGAACGGAGCTGTACGGTTGGGCGGGCTGGATGCCTTTTCTCTGGTGCGTGTTGATCCTGCTGGGCATCAAGCTCGCGTGGTACGTGTTCATCACGAGGCCGCGAAAAAAACGGGAAGAGGAAGATCAATGATCCGGCGAGCACGGGGTCTACCGGTCGTCAAAACTCCGAGGTGAAATGGAAAAGTAGTTTTTTATAATTCTCCTGTGCCATCTGGAGCATGTAGGGCGACTCGGCGAGAAAGATATCCCGTCCCCATTTATCTTTGGCCATGTATTGCGCCTTGTGGAGCTTGAAATTCACGAGTTCCTGTTCGTCGAGCGCCTCGATCCAGCAGGCCTTGTAAAGGTTGATCCCCTCCCAGCGGCAGGAGGCCCCGTACTCGTGTAGCAGGCGATACTCGATCACTTCAAACTGCAACGCGCCCACGGTGCCGATGATCTTGCGGTTGTTGAACTGGTTCACGAAAAGCTGGGCCACCCCCTCGTCCATCAGCTGGTCGATTCCCTTGGCCAATTGTTTGGTTTTCATGGGATCGGCATTTTCAATGTATTTGAATAGTTCCGGAGAGAAGCTCGGGATGCCCTTGAAGTGGAGTTTTTCTCCATCGGTAAGGGTGTCGCCGATCTTGAAATTTCCCGTGTCGTGGAGGCCGATGATGTCCCCGGGATACGCCTCGTCGATGATGGATTTTTTAGAGGCCATAAAAGCGGTGGGGGTGGAGAATCTCATGATTTTCCCCTGGCCCACGTGCAAGTACGCGGCGTTGCGGAGGAACATCCCGGAACATACCTTCACGAAGGCAACACGGTCGCGGTGGTTGGGATCCATGTTAGCGTGAATCTTAAAAACGAAGCCGGTGAACTTTTTTTCGTCCGGGTGGACGACGCGTTCCACGGTCTCCCTCGGTAGGGGCGAGGGCGCGATCTCGATGAAGCAGTCGAGCAACTCCCGGATGCCGAAATTATTGAGGGCCGAGCCGAAGAAGACGGGAGCCACGGCCCCCGCGAGGTAGGCCGTACGATCCAGGGAGGGATAGAGTTCCCGTATCAGTTGCAGATCCTCCTTGAGTTGTTGGGCGGCCCGTTTGCCGAGGTGCTCCTCGAGATCGGGGGCGGTGAGATCGTTGATCTCGATGCCTTCCGGTATGGTCTGGATACTGGGCGAGTAGAGGCAGAGGTTTTGCTCGTGGATATTATAGATGCCCTGGAAAAGATCGCCACTTCCGATGGGCCAACTCAAGGGCGTGACCTCTATCTGCAACTCCTTTTCGATGTCGTCCAGGATATCGAACGGATCGCCGGCAGGACGGTCGAGCTTGTTGACAAAGATGATGATGGGCGTCTTGCGGGCGCGGCACACTTGCATGAGTTTGCGTGTCTGTGTCTCGACTCCTTTGGCCGCGTCCACGACGATGATCACGCTGTCGCAGGCGGTAAGGACGCGGAACGTGTCCTCGGCAAAATCCTGGTGACCGGGCGTATCGAGGATGTTGATCTTAATCTCCTTGTATTCGAATCCCATAACGGAAGTAGCCACGGAGATGCCTCTCTGGCGCTCGATCTCCATGAAGTCGGAGGTGGCCGTCTTCTTGATCTTGTTCGATTTGACTGCCCCGGCAACGTGGATGGCCCCGCCGAAGAGCAACAGTTTTTCTGTCAATGTTGTTTTCCCGGCATCGGGGTGACTGACGATGCCAAAGGTGCGTCTTCTCTCGATCTCTTCTTTAAATCCCACGATACATCCTATTTTTGGTTTCCGGTCGGCAAAGGTAGCCTTTATTTTTTACTTTTTTGTTCTCTTCACGATCGTAATGCTGACCTCGTAAAGGCCGTAGACAGGCAGGGAGACGAGGGCGAGAGAGAAGAGATCGGTGGTAGGGGTAATGATGGCCGCGACGGTAAGGATGAGAACGATGGCATGGCGGCGGTAGCGGGTCATGTAGGCGGCCGTGAGCAGACCGAGTTTGGCCAATAACCACGAGAGCACGGGGATCTCGAAAAGCAGCCCGAGCAACAGGGAGAGCGTGATAAAGGTGTTCATGTAAGAGGAGAGGGTGAAGAGCAACCGTATCTCCTCGACGACCTTGTAGGTGGCTAAAAACCGAAGTGATAGAGGAAAGATCAGAAAATAGCAGAGCAGGATGCCGGTGAAGAAGAGGAGAAACGAGGAGAGAAGAACCCGTAAGGCATATTTCCGCTCGTGCGTATAGAGTGCCGGCGCGATAAAACGGAAGCACTGGTAGATGATGTAAGGCGAGGCGAGCAGCAGGGCGGCGTAAAAGGATGTACTCATGTGGATCATGAACTGGGAGGTCAGTTGCGTGCTGATCAACTCGACATGCACCTCTTCCGGCCGCAGGGCGGGCAGGGAGAGTGTCGAGGCGAGTTGTCCCAAGAGGCGATAGAGGATGAACCCCGGCTCCCGCGGGGCCAAGAGGATGGAGAAGAGTGTATCCTTGCAGGCGAACGTGACGATGGAAAACGCGACCACCACGACGAGTATCCGGAGCAGTACCTTTCTCAACTCGTCCAAGTGATCCCAGAAAGTCAACTCCTGCTCACTCATTCTCCTTTTTCGTGCCGGAAGGTTTGTTGATCTCGTCGTCGATGCCGTTCATGCCCTCCTTGAAACTTTTCACGCCGCGGCCAAGTCCCCGCATTAACTCCGGGATCTTGCGCCCGCCAAAGAGTAATAACACGATCACCGCGATCCCGATGATCTCCGGTGTGCCAAAGCCACATTCGATGCCGTGGAGTGCTGGTAGTAGTGATAACATAGTCATAATCATTTTGACGCACAAAGGTAACAAGAATCGGGAGAGGAGCAACTTTAGAAGCCGAAATCGTCGACGGTAATCTCTTTTGTCTCCTCCTCCTTAAAGGCAGCTCGTTCCGTCTGCACCGGGTGTCCCTCCACGTAAATGGCGCGCAACGGCCGGACGGGACAGATGTATTCGCAACCGCCACACCCGACACAGATCGAGGCATCCACCTTTGGGCGTGTCAGCCCTCCCTCGTGCGGGATCATCGTTACCGCCTGCGTGGGACAATGCTCGGAACAGGCACCACAGCTTGTGCCGTCGGTCATGACGACACACAACTCCTCGACCAACACCACGTGTCCTATCTGGGTCATCTGCTTTTCCGCCGCGGAGAGGGTATGAATGGCACCGTTGGGACAGACCTCGCCGCAGATCGTGCAGTTGTAATTACAGAATCCCTTCTCGTAATAGACCACGGGCTGCATCATCCCCGCCAGCCCGTACTCCAAGAACGCCGGCTTGAGAACACGGGAGGGGCATTTACTGACACACAGGTGACAGGAGGTACAATGGTGCAATAGATGATCGCGGGAGAGGGCACCGGGAGGAGCTATCGGCTCTTTCTTCCTGCGCGTGCTCGTGCCGACCACCTTCTCCACCGCTCCGTGGGCCAATGTCCCGGGGACGGCCATGGCCGTGGCAGTGGCGGCGAGCAGAAACTGTCGTCTGGAGGTATCCGCGGCCGCGCTCGTCCCGCGTTTGCGCGCCCGGGTAAAACGTAGTGCATCAAACTTGCACGTGTCCATGCAGTTAAAACAGGCTACACAGCGGCTGTTATCGACGCGTTTCTCCCGGCTGTCGATACAACCGGCCTTGCACCGGGCTGTGCATGCCCCGCAACGGGTACACTTGCCCGGGTCGATGTACATTCTAAACAAAGAGTATCTGCCTATGAGGCCGAGCAAGGCCCCCACCGGGCAAAGCGTGTTGCACCACGTGCGCCCGTACAGCCACGCCAATGTCCCGATGATCGCGAACGTCAACAAGCCGATAAACAACGCGAAACCGTCGTGCACGAATATTCCCATGCGGTAAAACGCGTGATTATTAAAACCGGCGAAGATCACCTCTAAGAGGTTATTTCCCGCCAGGTAAAGCGGCCTGAAAAGGGCGGTGGTCATCCGCCCGTAAGCGCTGTACGGTTCCAGCAAGCTCAACAGGAGGGGAAACCCGGCGTAGAAAAGAAGAATCGGGACGATCAGGACACCCCAGCGCAACCCGACGCGAGGAGGGCGGTAACGATACCTCTTCCTCTTCCCGATGTGGCGCGATAACCAGCCGATAAAATCTTGAAAGATCCCCATCGGGCAAATACTCGAGCAGTAGAGGCGTCCTGCCAGCAACGTCAGTAACACCCACGCCGCTGCAATGATCAACGCGCTCCTCGACAAGACCGTCGGCAAGAACTGCACCTTGGCTAACCAGCCGGAGAGGCCCGGCGATAGCCCGGCGAAGTCTATAAAGTAAAAGGTGATCAACCCGCACGACGCGACTGACACCCACACGCGCGTTCTCTTCCACATGGGATTACAGCTTAACGCGCTTCACGTTTAGTTGATCAAGCTGCATCGTGCCGAGTTGCAGCGCCTCCCCGTTCGCGAGGTGCGCCACCTTCTCGAGCGGCATCTCTCGTACCTGGTTAAAGAAACGGGCGGCAGCCGTATCGACAGCCACGATGTCGCGCGAGAGGAAAAGCCCCTTCGTCAACACGGCATCCGAGTCCGAACGACCTTGCGGCCCGTTGCTTTTGAGCAGGCGATAGGCATCCACGACGTTCAACACCGGCTTTTTGCTGAAGGTACAGAGATCCGCGATGCATTGTTGCAGGTTGTGCGAGTGGAAATAGGGTCTGTCCCACACGATTCCCATGTAATTCTTCATCGAGATACTCAAGTTCGCTCCCCCGTGATGCTTCAAGATCGGGACATTGAACCACACGTCACAGTCCAGGATCGCCTCGTGAATCTTCGTCTCCTTCAGGCTCTTCCCCAGGGGAAGCGAGACCGGCCGGTAGTGCGACTCCTGGTCGGCGTGCACGACCGTGGCCCCGGCATCTCGCGCGGCTTGCTCGATGCCGCTGGTTTTATACGTTTTACGACATTCGTCACACGTGTGATCGAATACCACCACCTCCTTGGCACCCGCGACAAAACACTGGCGCACGATCTCGGCCACCAGCACGGGATTCGTGTTACCGGCCAACTCCGGTCGTTTGTCCCAACCGATATTGGGTTTTACTACCACCTTCTCTCCGGCTTTCACGAACTGCCCGATGCCTCCCAGCTCCTCGATCCCCCTGCGGAACATCTCGTCCGGTTCGCCTCCCAAGAGGGCCACCATGTCTACCGCTCTCCCCGCGGGGGAGGCCGGTGTCCGCTGTGTCAATATATGCATGGCCTCGCTCGGTTTGATCGTGATCGTTGCGCCCGCCACGGCAAGGGCTTTTAAAAAATCTCTCCTGTCCATTTCTTTTACGTGTTGCTCCCCTTGTGGGAAAAATGAATCGTTGTTGGCCCTGGCTGGGCGCTGTCGTATCTCGCCGGGTCCGGTTCCCAGGGAAACGGGAAACACGCCTCGTCGTAGAGGGAGTAGTCGGCCTTCCCGTTCACGGCAAAACTCCGGACGCTCGCGGCATCTCTCAATAGTTCCCGGGCCGTGGCGAGCGTAGCCCCGCTTTTTACGCGGTCGTCGACCAGCAGCACGCGCTTCCCCTTGATTTCGAAGCTCCTGGGGCGTACGACCTTGGGCGTGTCGTACCTGGGCCGTTGCGCGTCGTCCCGCAGGTTGATGTACAGCAGGTGCACCTCTTTCTCTAAGCGCCGGCCAAGAATCGCGGCGGGCACGATGCCTCCCGCGGCAATGCCCACGATCATGTCGAGGTCGTCGGGGAGGGAGATCGTCCAGAAACGCTCCAGTATCTCATCGAACGATTTCATCGGGTATATTTTAGTAGGGCATACCCACCGAACACCTGCAACAACATGCCCGGCACGGCCATTTGCCAGTGATGGGCGGCCACGGGGAAGGAGTGCCAGAAGCCCTCGATGACACCTCCCACCCCCTGGTAGGCCAGCACGGCGGCCAGGATGGGGAGCAGGGCGACTTTCCCGCTCCGGGAGGCCGCGTACGCGGCGGCCACGGCGAGGAGTACCGACTTGATCACGACGAGTGGCAGCAGGGGTACCGGGGGCATGCCGAACAACAAGGTGTTGACGACGGGCGATAGCACGGCCGTGAGGAGGCCCACTTGCAGGCCGTACTTGTAGGCGGCGATCAGGGTGAAGAAGTAGAGGGGTAACAGCATCAAGCCGCCGTTGGGCACGAGGTGGCACAGGCGAGGGAGAAGGATGTTCCCGCTCACGAATAATAACGCGAAAAGATACGTTTTCGTGTTGCTGTAATTCAACGAGTGAAGTTTCGCGGTTGTTCCCATGGTGATTCGTATAAGTAGTTGACAATGGCCCCTTTTCTAAGGGATGTTCAAAGGTATTGAAAAAAAAACATGCCATCCCCCGCTCTCTGCATGTTTATGAAATTTTTAACACCTCGTGTATGGCATCACGCTCCTGGATGTGCTATTTACGGATTCTCTTCCTCCCTCTTGTTCGGGAAGAGCGGGTGGAGCAGGTGCCAGAGGATAATCCCGACCGTGACAGAGATGTTCAGAGAGTGCTTCGTGCCGAATTGCGGTACCTCGAGGCAGTAGTCCGATAGCGCGACCACCTCTTGTTCGACTCCCCGCACCTCGTTGCCAAACACGAAGGCGTATTTCTGTCCCGGTCGAAGGGTGGCATCTTCGAGCGAGCGGCTTCCTTCAGCCTGTTCGACAGCGACGATGATATACCCGCGTGCTTTCAACTCCCGGACGACGTCGACGGTCGCCTCCGCGTATTCCCACGCCACGCTCTCCTCGGCCCCCAGGGCTGTCTTGTGGATCTCTCGATGGGGCGGGGTCGCGGTGATACCGCAGAGGTAGATCTTCTCCACGCGAAAGGCATCGGAGGTGCGGAAGGCGGAGCCGATGTTGTGCTGGCTGCGGACGTTGTCGAGGAGGATGACCACCGGCAATTTTTCGACGCTCTTGTATTCGTCGAGCGAGAGGCGGTGGAGTTCGTCGTTTTGCAGTTTCCGGTAGGGCATGGGAGAACGGGGTCAATCGTTAGCGAGTTCGCCGAGGAGGGTGGCGGAAGTGCACCCTTTGATCGTCACGCGGACGAGGTCGCCGGTGGTGGCTTGGCCGCCCGGGAAGACGATCACCTTGTTCTGCTCGTTGCGCCCGAACAGCTCGTCGTCGCTCTTTTTCGATACCCCCTCCACCAGCACTTCCATCGTCTTGCCGATATCGTTGCGGTTGCTGGCAAGGGAGAGACGGGTCTGCAGGTCGATCACCTCTTGCAGGCGTCGTCCCTTGGTTGCCTCGTCCACGTTGTCGGGCAGGCGCCGGGCGGCCACGGTGCCCGGTCGTTCCGAGTACTTGAACATGAAGGCGAGGTCGAAGCCGACCTCCTCCATCAGGGAGAGGGTGGCCCGGTGATCCTCCTCGCTCTCGCCGGGGAAGCCCACGAAGATGTCGGTCGATAGCCCGCAGCCGGGGACGATCGCGCGGATGGCACGGATGCGGTCGAGGTACCACTCGCGCGTGTACTTGCGGTTCATCCGGTCCAGCACGGGGTTGCTGCCCGACTGCACCGGCAAGTGGACGTGCCGGCAGATGTTGGGATGGGTCGCGATCGCGTGCAGGATCTCGTCGCTCATGTCTTTCGGGTGCGAGGTGGCGAACCGCACGCGCATGTCGGGGATGGCCAGGGCCACGCGGTGCAGGAGGGCGGGGAAGTTTACCTCCGTCCCCTCACCCCGCCAGCGGTAGGAGTTCACGTTCTGTCCCAGGAGGGTGACCTCTTTGTAGCCCCTGGCGTGGAGGTCGAGTAGCTCGTCGATGACGCTTTTCGGGGGGCGACTCCGTTCCCGTCCGCGGGTGTAAGGGACGATGCAGTAGGTGCAGAAATTGTTGCACCCGCGCGTGATGGAGACGAACCCGGAGATGGCCGTCGTGTCTATGCGCGAGGGACAGATCTCCTTGTAGGTCTCCGTCACGGAGAGGTCGATGTTGATGGCTTTTTCGCCGTGGGCAGCCCGCTCGATCAACGCGGGGAGATCCAGGTAGGCATCCGGCCCCACGACGATGTCGACGTTTTTCTCCTGCTCGAAGAGCGCCTCTCCCAGCCGTTCGGCCATGCACCCCATGATGCCGACGAGCACGCCGCTTCTTTTCTTCTTGATCCCCGAGAAACCTTGCACGCGTCCCCGTACCCGTTGTTCGGCGTTTTCACGGACGGAGCAGGTGTTTACCAGGATCACGTCGGCCTCGTTTTTATCTTCCGCCCGCCGGTAGCCCTCTTTTTCCAGGATCGCGGCGACGACCTCGCTGTCGGCCGCGTTCATCTGGCACCCGTATGTCTCTATGTAGAATGTTTTGTTTGTCATCCTCTTGTTGTGTCTCCTTTTCGATGCGCGAAGGTACATGAATTTCGCGGCATTGAAAAAAGCTCGAGCGACTTCGAGCGTGGGCAGATTCAAGTAGCTCATGCAACTTTTCTAAAGAATCCCTATTTGGGGCATAGCATTACATATCTTCTAACGAGAGTCCTTTGTATTCGATTGAGAATTTCGGGTATTTCACAATGATATCTTTCGCTTTATTTTCCAATTCTCCCAAGTTAATGCGGCGAGGATTGCGTTTCACTTCACAAAATACGATCCGTTTTTCTACATCATTTACAGCTACGATATCAATTTCATTTTCACCTTTGGAATTCCAATAGCCCTGAATATCGGAAAATTCTTTCGATTCAATCATCTTTGTGCGGAAATATTTTTCCAAAATAATCCCGCTATATGTTTCGTAATCCCGTTCTACGATATCAAGTACATAGTGGAGGTTGCCGATCTCTACCGCGCTACGGTATTTATAGATAAACCGGAACCAGAAGTTTAGAAAACAATCTTCCAGTTTGTATTTGTTGGAACGGCTACCTTCTTTCGCTCCGAAAGGACGATTGCGTTGGATTATATTGTATTCCTTTTCCAATCGTTCAAGATAACCGCCGACATCCATATTCAGGGTACTTTCTATTTGCCCTCTATCCGTTTTGGATGAAGCAATTAACGATAAAATAGAAAAATAATTACCATAATCTTTCCCAAATGCATCAATCAATACATCACGCCCCTCGGCCAGAAAGAATGACCCTTCGGTGAACAGAGCGTTGAGAATAGTTTTCTTGGTAAATGCCTTTTTATTAACTAATTGCTCAATGTACTTGGCGATACCACCGCTTATCATATAGAAAGCCAATAAGTCCTCGTTCGTATAATTAGGGTGATAATTTGACAATATTTCTTTA
Source organism: Odoribacteraceae bacterium (assembly GCA_031276355.1). GTDB lineage: Bacteria > Bacteroidota > Bacteroidia > Bacteroidales > Marinifilaceae > JAIRKS01. The sequence continues at coordinate 4,994 of JAISNC010000122.1, read as the reverse complement.
ATTGTGTTGGTATCAAAAGCTTTGACAACCAGCCGAGCTGTAGCCCTACCGAAAAGAGGCTCTTTGGAACTCTCGAAAATACGATGCATCATGGAGTAGACGGAAGCACAAAGTATGAGATTGATTTTACTACTCTCTTTCGTTGAGTCCCATATGTTTTGCATATCGCTGAATACGGAAGGGTTGACAGTGCGGAACTCCTGAAATTCATCAATAACCAAAGTGAAATTTATCCGTTGCGACAACTGCATGATTGCCCTGAATAACTCAGAGAAATGGGAATAACTACCGATAGGGATCTCTAATTTTTCACTGATTTCCCGGGAAAATTCATCACACAATAACACCTCATTTTTTTTTGCCACAAAGAAATACAGAAAAGGCACAGACTTAAAAGCATTTTTAAGCAATGTCGTTTTGCCGACACGCCTACGTCCGACCATCATGGTCATTTGTGCGGTTTCCGCAGACGCTTGTTCCATGCTTTGTAAAGCTGTAATCTCAGTTATCCTATCGTAAAATTTCATTTTTTATATGCTTATATTATCGTAATCGCCGTTACCGTAATTTGCATTACGGTAATGCAAAGGTATGAATTTTTACCACTAAAACCAATTTGGGTAAAAGGGGGCAGATTCAAGTACCAAATGCAACTTTTCTAAAAAATCTCTCTTTCGGGGAATCACAGTTACGTGAGTTCAATTAGTAAATGGGAGAGTCGCGAGTGTCCCCGTATGTTGCATCCTGGCAAGCATGTAACGTGCGATAGAAAAGTTGCGTTAGCTACTTGAATCGGCCCCTTTATTTTACCGGGCGTGTAATTGTTTTTTATTACTTTTACGCCCGAAACGATAAAAAAAAATGAAATGAAAAATTTGACCTTATTCTTCATCGTGTTGGTTTTCGGGGCTACAATGTTTACAAGTTGCCGGAAGGAAGAAGACCCTACTTCGGGATTTAAAATCGAAGGACTTACAGTTGCCAATTTCCCCAAACTCGACGGTTCGACTTCGAATGAGCCGCTCAACCGGATTATCGCCAGCAAACTGCTCGGTTACAATTATGAATGGACGCGCGTGGGAGAGATGTATTCAGTAAAGACCGAGGTAGCCGATTTGGTAAAAACCTCCCAAACCCACAATTCGTTTATCAATTTGATGGATGGCGAAGCGGATATAATCCTGTCAGCCCGTAAAATGTCGCCCGGTGAAAAAGCTCATGCCGACTCTGTCGGCGTTACGCTCGTCGAAACCCCGATCGCACTGGATGCCTTTGTTTTTATCGTCAATCCGAAGAATCCGGTTACGTCGCTCACCCGCGATCAAATTGTCGATATTTACACTCAAACGGTCGTAAACTGGCACGCGGTCGGCGGCAACGATACGATCATATTCCCTTATGTAAGAAATCAGAACTCCGGCAGTCAGGAACTCATGGAAAGTCTGGTCATGCGGGGAACGCCTATAGCCGATTTACCGGTGGATCTTGAAATCACAAGTATGTTGCCGGTTTTTCTCCAAATAAGATTGGAAGAAAACAGTATTTGTTATACGGTTCATTACTATAAGGAAAAGATGGTGACAGAGAATACTCGAAATGCGGTGAAAACGATTGCCATCAACGGAGTTGCGCCAAGTAAGAAGACGATAGCCAACCGGCAATATCCTTTTGTAGCGGAAGTGTACGCCATTATTCGTAGCGATTTGGATAAAAATTCCATGGCGTACAAACTCTACGAACTGCTGCAAACTACAGCCGGGAAAAACGTCATCGCCGAAAGCGGATATATCCCGATAAGCGGGTGACCGGGTTTTCGAGCTATTGTGTTCTATTTTATTTGAAATTAGGTAATTAGGTGGGTTTATTGTATTTCATTTCTACTGAGGTTGTTTTGTTTTTTTTGAATTAGGTGGAAATGGGGTTGCTGGTCGTGTTATTTTGAATCCACGCGTTGTTAATGAATTGTTCAGGAACGATGTAGGAGGGTGTGGCAAAAGTCGGATTTCGGAGGGGGTACCTCGCATCCCGGCCGAGATGCTTGGGCGGTTTTCGTCATTGGTAACCCGGAGGGTGAAGCAATCCAGGGATTTACGGGTTTCTGGCTTGCTTCCCGCTACGCGGATCGCAAGGACGCAAACCGACTTTTGACACTCCCCCTGCGGGTTGTTTTACTGGCTGAGCCAAGGCGTGAGCTTATCCAAAACGCAAGTTAGTATGTCTATGATTTGCAACTATTCCTGACTGCCTATTGACGGCGGGGGCGTTTGTTTATGTTGCGCTCGCGATATACGACAGGGATACCCGGTGGGGGTGTCCCTTCTGGCCCATCTCGAAGCGGGCCACGCAATACAACGTTTGCCGTATCGGCGAATGGTTCCACTGGGGGCTTGTCTGTAACAGTCGTATCAACTCTTTCGTGCACTCTTTCGAGGCAAAATCGCTAATGACGCGTATGTTCGCGAGCGACCCGTCCGGCAAGCGTTCGAACGAGAGGTATATTGTTCCCTCTTCCGCGTTCTTCACGGCCGACGAGGGATAGCGCAACGCCTCTTTCACGTACTGGTTAAATTGAAAAATATCTCGTTCAATGGCGCGAGTGGTCTCCTCCTGTATCGAGGGCGTAGGCACGATGTCCGCGGTATCCCGGCTCGTCGTATCCGGTGCGTTCGCGTGATGGATGGCCACGCTCTCTTCCGCGACGGCAACTTCCTCCACCAACGGGCTGCCTGAACTATCCGCGCTGACTCCCTCGATGGGGGTTGCCGGTCTCTCCTGTCGCGAGGGGAGCGTGTCCGCCGGTTCCGCTTTTTGGATCCTTGCCCCCTCGTCTTGTTCCTCTACCTGTATCTGTTGCCGATCCGGGATCGTCAGCTCCTCGCTCTTCTCCGTCACCGTGTTGCTCTCGTTCGAGACGACGGCCGATGCGCGATGCTCCTCGTGGGGGGGATTCGTGATCCCCCTATCGGCCGGTAGTTCATCCGCTGCTTTGATGACAGGCTCAACGGAAAGAGGCTCTTCCCTGTCGGCCTGTTGGGCCAGGCTCATCCCCTCTCTCTTCTCCCGGTATATCGTGCTCCACCAGGTGATCCCGGCAATCAACACGATCCCGGCCGCGATCCCGTACCACCCTTTTTTGTGCATGATGGCCGAGGAGGTGTACGTTTTTAACCGGCGCTCTATCCGTGTAATGCCCTCCAGCGGGTCGCCCGGGGATCGCGTTAACCCCTCCAGCGCTTCAAACAAAAACGGATCGGACAACGATTGTTTCTCCAATGCGTTGGCATGGCGGCCACACCGGTTTCCCCGCAGGTATTTTTTTATATCGTTATGGCTCTGTTTCATGGACAAAAAATCCCTTGCGTTCTAAACACGATTTCAAATTACGTTTCCCGTTTTGTATAAAACTCTTCACGTTTTTCAACGAGAAGCCGGTACGTGTGGTCACCTCTTGATAGGAGAGTCCATCGAAAAAGAAAGAGTTCATGCAGATGCGTTGCTTCTCCGGCAACGTGTTGATGCACTCCTGTAATGCTTTTTTCCTTATCTCCTCCCCATCTTTACAATCAAGATCAAAACATATATCCACGAACGATTCATCTAAAAGGATGGATAAATCCCCCTGTTTGCGTCGCAACGCTATCAAGCAGTTGTCCCGTATGCAGGTGTAAAGCCACGGTTTAAACTCTCCCACCTGGTGTATCTTGAGGGACTCTATCAGTTCTTCAAATAGTTGTATGACGGCATCTTGAGCCTCTTCCGGTTGTTCCAGATACTTCAATGCCACCCCATAGACCATGGGCACGTACCGGCTATATACTTCGGCTAAAATAGCGATCTCTTGATTTCGACGGTAACGTTGGATCCGTTCTTCGTCCGTGATATATGCGTGTTCTTGGTTCAATTTTTTTATGAAATTACATGACCGCGAACTTACAAAATTCGACAATAAGGATCAAATAGAGTACGTGTAGCAATGATAAAATTATTGTATTTCTTTTTTTAAATCTCTATATTTGTCCGGCTTGTCAATGACCGGCAAGCGTGTTAAAAGAATCTATCATGACTGACGGGAATGTTTTATTACACGTGGCCATCGCCATGGGCGCTAAGTTAAACAATCGTTTGTACCTCCCCGTGCTGGAACGATGCGGGGGTGTCGAGGGATTTTTTCAAGAGAGAGAATCAGCTATTTACGCGTTGTGCGACGAGTACGGGATAGATGCCGTCAAACTCGCGCGGGGAGAGTGGGAGCGACAAGCCGAAAAAGAATTGGCCTTTATGCAACGCGAGGGGATATGCTGTTGCTATATGGAGTCGCCTCGTTATCCTCGCTTGTTGAAGCACTCTCCGGATGCCCCGTTAGTGATCTTTTACAAGGGGACGCTGGAGGCTACCGACGAGAAAACGCTCGCCATCGTTGGGACGCGCAAGGCATCGGAACGGTGTAAGGCGCGGGTAGATTCGTTTCTCAAGCAGATTGCCGAGATGTACTATACGCCTATCGTGGTGAGCGGCTTGGCTTACGGTATCGACGTGTCGGCTCATCAGGCCGCGTTGAAATATGGTTTGCTCACCTGGGCGGTGATGGGTCACGGGCTTCACACCATCTATCCCGCCCTGCATAGGAGCATCGCGGAGAAGATCGTCGCCCAGGGAGGGTGCCTGATCAGCGAATATCCCTCCTCTGCTCCCATCCTCCCTTCCAATTTTCTTCAACGTAACCGCATCATTGCCGGCATAAGCGAGGCGGTGCTGGTGGCCGAGTCGGCCATCAAGGGAGGGGCCATGGCCACCGCCCGGCAGGCCTTCTCGTATGACCGGGAGGTGATGGCCCTCCCCGGTCGCCCGGATGATCACCTCTCCTCCGGGTGTAATTTTCTAATAAAGGAGCATATCGCCCACCTGGTCGAGGATACCGTTGACGTGCTTCGTGTCCTCGCCTGGGACCCCCGCGAGTCTAAATCGTTCCAGCTCTCGCTGGATCTTTTCTCGGA
>JAISNC010000032.1 GCA_031276355.1 Odoribacteraceae bacterium | reverse complement strand
TCGCGGTTGTTAAAAACCTTTATCTTGTTGATTCTCGCGTAAAACATGCTGGCTGGTGTTGTTGAATTGCCTCGTCACCGCCGGGAGCGGTCAGCGAGATAGCGACGCGCCGGGGGACGTGCGGGAGAGGGGGAAGTTCTAACCTGCCCCTTTTCTCGTGAAAGAAAAACGTCGTTGCGGGTATGTCCGGGCGTGTCACTTGATTCATTGTTGTTTCCTGTTCCGGTGGTTTATCCGATTTTTGCTTGCAAATATAATAATTCATAAAATTTGGGCAATGTAATATGATGAAAAAAATAAATAAAAATTTTGATGGTCTATTGCGGGGAATGTCTTAGAAAAGGATCGCGTTCGGGTATTCCGTTGCGGATACATCCCGCCGGGATACAATTTTTATCCGGTGAGCCGGGGCGATTTCGCGAATTGGGTTTCGTCATTGGTATCCGCGTAGCGGGAAGCAATATAGAAACCCGTAAACCCCTGGATTGCTTCCCGCTGCGCGGATCGCAATGACGGTCATTCGCAATGATAAAAACTGACTTTCCAGTCCCACAGGGACGACACTTTATTAACCGTATGCTTCAGCTTACGGTAACAAGGGAACACGTCTCCCATCCAGTCCCGCAGGGACGACACTTGATTAAGAGGGCGTGTCAAAAGTCGGATTTCGTCATTGGTATCCGTGTAGCGGGAAGCAATATAGAAATCCGTAAACCCCTGGATTGCTTCACCCTCCGGGTTCGCAATGACGAAAACCGCCCAAGCATCTCGGCCGGGATGCGAGTTACCTCCCCGAAATCTGACTTTTGACACCCACCACACGGTTGTTTTGTTGGCAACACGAAATACCGGGTTGAACCAGAACGCGGGTGAATACAACGCTGGATTGCTTCCCGCTACGCGGATACCAATGACGAGATTCCCTTACTCTATTAGTGTTCAACTGGTTGGAATTATGTTTCATGGCCAGTTTTTGGAGCGATTTCAATTCTCGTTGTACAAGCTGTTGTTGATATTTCACCTGCCCCAGCCTCTACATAAGCCATTGGAACGCGAAGACACGTCATTACTGTTTGTTTATTTGAAAAATATAGGCACTCGCAATGACGGCCGTGATGGGATGACGTTTATTCGTAATGACATTCATGCAATGACGACCCTTCGAGGCGTTTAAGGCAGCCCCGGAACGATCCTTTGAAATGCACCGGGCCGGGGGATGCACTTGTTTCGCGTGATGAAAAGCCGTACATTTGTCCACCTTGGAACAGAAAACGGGTAACTAAATAAAAAAGAGATGCGAATCACTCATAACTACTCCTTTAAGAGATCGTTTATCGTTGCCATCGTGGCTATCGCGCTGGGCATCGTATTGGTAATAAGGCCTACAGATGTGCTGGACTACATGGTAAAAGTCATTGGTGTCGCGTTCTGCGTGGCGGGCGTTGTCTCGTTGCTGCTCTCCGCGCGCTCCGGGATGCGGTCGGGAGGTATCTTCCCGGCCAGCGGCGTGGGTAGCCTCGCGCTCGGGCTGGTACTGTGGTTTATGTCCGGGATCTTCACCTCCGTGTTGATCTACTTGCTGGGATTCACGTTATTCGTCGCGGGCGCGGGCCAGCTGGCGTTTTTGATTGCCATGCGCCGCGTGGCGCGCATTCCCGCGCTCTCCTATCTCTCTCCCGTTATCACCCTGGCGATGGGTGTCTTGTTGATTGCCAACCCGTTCCAGGCGAAGGAGACGATCGTCATCCTCTTCGGGGCTACTTCCATCTTCTGGGGAGCGAGTCACTTGCTCAATTATCGCGTGATCCACCGGCGGCGGCGGGCAAACGAAACCGAGATCGTGGACACCGATTACGAGGAGGTTTGAAATCCGAATTATAATAGTACCTTTGGCGGGTGAAAATGAACAGGTACTTGGTAACGGCCCTATATGTCATGGCAGGTTGTGCCGTGGTTGTCACGCCGGGGGGAGGTTTTCCCCCGGGGATAGACGGTTGCTGTCAACTGTTTGCTGATCGCGTGGGGACGACCGTGCAGGTGGACGGGAGGGAGATGACGGCGGCGGCCCGCGGGAGAGAGGCCTGCCTGGAACATTTTTTCTTGCCCTCTTGTATGGAGGCGAGGGTTTTTCTCGTTGTTTGTTATACCGGTCATCGCGCGCCCGCGGTGACCGCGCACCCGATCCGGGCACCGGGTGACGGGAGGGCCGGTGTTCGTGTTTCGATGGCTTGCAGTGAATTATAAAGACAATAATCAAAATAAAATATCATGAGTTTTAACGATATACTAAAATCTCTTTTCGGTAACAAGTCGGACAGGGATCTAAAAGAGTTGACACCGATCGCGACGCAGGTCAACGCGGAGTGGGAGAAGATCAAGGAGCTGGATAACGACGGGTTGCGGGCGATCACCGTGAACTTGAAAGAGAAGATACGGGAACGCGTCCGGGAGGAACAGGAGATGATCTCCCAGTTAAAAGCGCGGGTGGAGCACGAGAAGCCCACGATCGAGGAGCGCGAAGAGATATACAAGCAAGTGGACGAGATCGAGGGGTTGATAGACAAGAAAATCGAGGAGGTGCTCAACGAGATCCTGCCGGTGACGTTTGCCGTGGTCAAGGAGACGGCGCGACGTTTCGTGGAGAACGAGGAGATCGTGGTCACGGCCACGGAGTTCGACCGCACGTTGGCGGTGACGAAAGATTTCGTGGAGATAGATGGCGATCAGGCCGTCTATTTTAACTCGTGGATGGCCGGCGGCAACGAAGTGAAATGGGACATGGTGCATTACGACGTGCAGTTGATCGGTGGTGCCGTGTTGCACCAGGGGAAGATCGCCGAGATGGCCACGGGCGAGGGAAAAACGCTGGTGGCCACGCTGCCGGTCTTCCTGAACGCGCTGACGGGCCGCGGGGTGCACGTGGTGACGGTGAATGATTACCTCGCCCGCCGCGACTCCGAGTGGATGGGACCCCTGTATATGTTCCACGGCCTCTCCGTGGATTGCATCGACAAGAGCCAGCCGAACTCCCCGGCCCGCCGCGCGGCGTACGAGGCGGATATCACGTTCGGGACGAACAACGAGTTCGGGTTCGATTACCTGCGCGATAACATGGCCATCCACCCCGAGGATCTGGTGCAGCGGAAGCATAACTACGCGATCGTGGACGAGGTGGACTCCGTGTTGATCGACGATGCGCGTACGCCGTTGATTATCTCCGGCCCCGTGCCGAAGGGGGAAGACCAGATGTTCGAGGAGTATAAACCGCGCGTGGAACGCCTCGTGCGGATGCAACGCGACCTGGTGACGCGAATCTTTAACGAGGCGAAAACACTGCTCGCGAGCGACGACCGGAAAAAACAGGAAGAGGGGGGCGTGTTGCTGTTGCGCGCCCACAAGGGGTTGCCCAAGTACAAGCCGTTGATCAAGTTCCTCAGCGAGCAGGGGAACAAGGCGACCCTCGTGAAGACGGAAAACCAGTACATGCAGGAGAATAACCGCCGGATGCCGGAGATCACCGACCCGCTCTACTTCGTGATCGACGAGAAGTTGCACTCGATTGACCTCACCGACAAGGGCCACGACACGATCACGGCGGCGGGCGAGGATCCAACTTTCTTCGTGTTGCCGGACATCGGGTCGGAGTTGGCGGATATCGACAAGATGCCGATACCCGATGCCGAAAAGGTCACGAAGAAGGACGAGTTGACGCAGAGCTACGCGATCAAGTCGGAACGTATCCACACGGTGAGCCAGTTGCTGAAAGCCTATACGCTCTTCGAACTGGACGTGGAGTACGTGGTGATCGATAACAAGGTGAAGATCGTCGACGAGCAGACGGGCCGTATCATGGAGGGCCGCCGCTACTCGGACGGATTGCACCAGGCGATCGAGGCGAAAGAGAATGTAAAGGTGGAGGCTGCCACGCAGACGTTCGCCACGATCACGCTGCAAAATTATTTCCGCATGTATCACAAGCTCGCGGGCATGACCGGCACGGCGGAGACCGAGGCGGGAGAGTTTTGGAATATCTACAAGTTGGACGTGGTGGTGATCCCGACGAACAGGCCGGTGGTGCGGAAAGACGCGAATGATTACGTCTTCAAGACGAAGCGGGAGAAATACAACGCGGTGATCGACGAGATCGCCCGGTTGGTGGAGGCGGGACGGCCGGTGCTGGTGGGGACGACATCGGTGGAGATTTCCGAGTTACTGAGCCGCATGTTGAAGATGCGGGGCATCAAGCACAACGTGTTGAACGCGAAACTGCACCAGCGAGAGGCGGAGATCGTGGCCGAGGCCGGTAAGTCGCGCGTGGTGACGATCGCCACGAACATGGCGGGGCGCGGTACGGACATCAAGTTGAGCCAGGAGGTGCGAGAGGCCGGCGGGTTGGCCATCGTGGGGACGGAACGGCACGATTCGCGTCGCGTCGACCGGCAGTTGCGGGGCCGGGCCGGGCGTCAGGGCGACCCGGGATCCTCGCAGTTCTTTGTCTCGCTGGAGGACGATCTGATGCGCCTCTTTAGTTCCGGGCGTATCATCAACGTGATGGATCGCCTCGGGCACAAGGAGGGGGACGTGATCCAGCACTCGATGATCACGCGCTCGATCGAACGGGCCCAAAAGAAAGTGGAGGAGAATAATTTCGGTATCCGCAAACGCCTCCTGGAGTATGACGACGTGATGAATTCCCAACGGGAAGTGATCTACAAAAAGCGCCGCCACGCGTTGCTGGGCGAGCGTATCGGGGTGGACATCGCGAATAACATGTATGACGTGTGCGAGTCGCTGGTCGAGGAGTACAAGGAGTCGGAAGCGCTCGAGGAGTTCCAACTGGCCGTGTTGAAGTACTTGTCGGTCAACTACGCGGTCACGGCGAACGAACTGCGCGGCCGACAAGCGGGGGAGATCACGGAGGAGTTGTATCGACTGGTGCGCGAGACGTTCACCCGCAAGGTGGAGGCGATCGCGCGGCAGGCATTCCCGGTGATCAAGAACGTCTTCGAGACGCGCGGGGAGCAGTACAAGAATATCGTGGTTCCCTTTACGGACGGTTTCCGTACGTATAACGTGGTGACGAACCTGGAGCGGGCGTACCACACAGAAGGGGAGGATTTGGTGCGCTCGTATGAAAAGGCGATTATCCTGGCGCATATCGACGACCTTTGGAAGGAGCACTTGCGGGAGATGGACGACCTGAAACAGTCGGTGCAGAACGCGGCGATCGAGCAAAAAGACCCGTTGTTGATCTACAAATTCGAGTCGTTTAACCTCTTCAAGGTGATGGTCGACAAGGTGAACAAGAATGTGGTCTCGACCCTGATGAAGGGCCAGATCCCGTTTGCTGCCCCGGAGGAGGTGCGCCGTGCCGAGGAACGGCGCACGGACCTGAGCCGACTGAGTACCGGTCGCTCCGACGCTCCCGCGCCGCGCGCGAACCGGGAGCAACGAAAGACAGACCCGATACGCGTGGGGCCAAAGGTGGGACGCAATGACCCGTGCCCCTGCGGGAGTGGAAAGAAATACAAAAATTGCCACGGGCAAACCGAATGAACGATGCCGGGGGAGGGGAGACCTCTTCCGGTCCTATAATATTAAAAAAGTAGATCATGTTATCGTTATTTATCAATTGGGACGTTGACCCGGAGCTATTCTCGCTGGGTGCTCTTTCGATCCGTTACTACGGGTTACTCTTCGCATTGGCTTTTGTAGCCGGTTACAAGATCGAGGAAAGGATGTTTAAATCGGAGGGGTTATCCGTGGAGTGGCTGAACAAGTTGTGGATTTACGTGGCTGTTGCCACGATCGTTGGTGCCCGGCTGGGGCACTGTTTTTTCTACGATTGGGCGTATTACCGGGAGCATCTCGTGGAGGTGTTCCTGCCGTTCAGGCTCTCCCCGGAGTTCCGGTTTACCGGCTTCCAAGGCTTGGCCAGTCATGGTGCCGGTATCGGTATCATCGCCGGATTATGGTACTACTCCCGGAAGGTGAGCAAGCGGTCGATCCTATGGATTCTCGACCGGGCGGTGGTGCCCATTGCCTTGGCCGGTTGTTTTATCCGGCTGGGCAACCTGATGAACTCGGAGATCATCGGCTTGCCAACCGATCGCCCCTGGGGTTTTCTCTTCGTGAATGCCCACGGGGTAGATGGCCCGGTAGTGCCGCGTCACCCCTCGCAACTCTACGAGGCGATCTGTTACCTGATTAGTTTCGGCGTTCTGCTCTACTTTTACTGGCGCACGCGGGCGAAAGAACGGGAGGGATTCCTCTTCGGCATGTTTTTGATATTGATCTTCACGTGCCGTTTCTTTATCGAGTTCCTGAAAGAGAACCAGGAGGATTTCGAGGCCTCGATGCTTTTGAACATGGGGCAGGTGCTGAGCCTGCCGTTTATCCTGACGGGTGTCGTGACGGTGGTACACGGGGCTTGTAAGGCGGGGAGCACGGCCCGTGGGGCGCTCTCGTGGGTGTTGGCCGGCACGGGGCTTTTGGGCCTTTGGTTGGTGGTGCAAACCCTGCCTGCCGCGTTTCCTCTTTCCGGGGAGATCGCCGAGGGCGTGCGCGTGACGCGGGAGTGGGGGATCACGACGGGGATATTGCTCTCGTGCCTACTCTTTCTCCTCGGCCTGGCGGATTTTCAAAAGTACGCGGACAAGGTGGGGAAGAGGGCGATCAACGTGCTGATCATCGGGATTGTCTCCTGTGGCGTGTCGGCCTTCGTCTTCTCGTACAACTGGTTTTTTGCCTTGTTGGCCCTGGTGATCTGGTTTGTCGGCTATGGACAGTTGCAAAAGAGTGCTACCTTCAAGGCCTCGGCCCGGGCCGGGGTTCGAATATTGATCGCGTCGACGGTGGTGGCCACGACCGGTTGGATCGCGGTTTATCTCCTGCCGGCGGGAGAGGTGATTCAACTCGTGGCGTTGCTCCTGCATCTCGTGCTTCTGATCGTGGGATGGAGCCGGGTAAGAGCCTCTTGCCTACAAGAACGGTCAAAGGAGAACATGAAAGGAAATAGATGAATTATCAACAGGTAAATAAGCACTCTTTGACATAATGGTTTACACGTGAAAAACAGTATCTTTGTCGGACAATTAAATACGCTTGAGATATGAGATATTTTAACATCGCGGGCCCCTGTAACAGTGCAAAACACTACATGATAGATGCCTCCGCCCGTTTGAAAGGCGTGGAGCAGTTGATCGACATGGAACAGTACTTCGTGATTCATGCCGCGCGCCAGAGCGGGAAAACAACCTATTTGCAGGATTTGACCAAACGGCTCAACGCCGGGGGGAACTATTATGCGCTCTACTGTTCGCTGGAGAGCGTACAAGGGGTCATCGAGCCTGAACGCGGTATTCCGGCCGTGTTTGACTGCCTCCTTATCGCCTTGCAAAGATCATCCATCC
>JAISNC010000029.1 GCA_031276355.1 Odoribacteraceae bacterium | reverse complement strand
TCGTCAATCGCTTCCATGATGTACGCCTTATCCTGCGTGTGCAACACATCAAAGTGCCCGGTCAGGAAATCAAATACTTTTTCGGTGGTGAAGGCGGTCAAGACCGTTTCGGCCGCTTGCCCGCTAAAGTTTTTATAGCCCTCGATGCAAAAAATGAAGAAGAGCGTCGTTTTTCGTTGTTTCAGCAAACTTTGCTGGGCATTTTTTTCCTCTTCGATGATGTCATACAACGCCTCGCCGCTCGCGTACCACCATTTCGTGTCCTCAGATAACAGTTCGGGGTAAAAATCGGAGGAGTACAAGTAATGCAAGGCATCGGTAAATCCCACCCTCTTTTTTTCCATGATAATTTCCGCCAATTGCTGAATTTTGAACGGCATCACGGCCTCTTCTATTTTGCCTGTTGTTTCCATGACTTGATTTAATAACGCGAAATTACAACTATTTTGGAAATAGCAAATCCAGGCACGCGCCCCACTGTTTTCGTGCCATCGACAAAGAAAACGGGGGAAAGTCAGATTCTCAGATAGTGCTTGTTGAACAAGCAATCGCAAAAAATAACTCTTCCACCGTTGACCGTAACGTCCTTAACGTCAGGAACCCGGTTGTGCCCCACGATTTGCGTGAATCCCCGCAAAGGCTCGTACAGTTCTCTCCTATCTGCCCAAAATATGCCGCCGTATTTATCAAATCCCCCTCTCGCCGTGCCACAGGCAAACAAGTGTTGCTCTTGTTCGGGAGCCGGGTTGTTTAGCTGCGCGGCTATGTTTTCGCTACTATCACCCTTGAAATAGCCCGTAAACCACTCGTGCACGATGCCGGCGTGCGTAAAGACGCAACGATCTTCCTGGAAGGCATACTGGAATAACTCCCTGTTTGCCGTGAACAGCCCCGCGGCCTCCTCGGCAATATCGAAATCCCAACGCATACCCTGCTCTATCTTCGGGGTAATATAGTGCAAATCGTGGTTGCCTAACAGTAGAATAACGTCCCGCGGTTGCCCTTGCTTCAAGCGGATAATATCCTTAAGGTTATCCATGAGCACGTGATGATTGATCTCTTCATACGGGTCGAGATAATCGCCCAAGAACAGATAGCGACAGCCGGGATGACTGGCTACGATCTCTTTCCAGCACGTCAACCCGTGTACATCCCCGATAACGATGGTCGGTTTCATTTTATCCTTTAACTACCGCCAGCGGGCTTAGTTCCACCTTTATTTTCACCAAGTCCGCCTGGAAAGCCATTACCCGCGTGATCTCCTTGTAAGCCGAGGCGGCTTCCTCCAGGTCGGATTTCCCGCGAATGGAGTGAATGATGCCCCGCTCGTCCAGCTTGCGCTTTTCCTCTTCCAGGTTCAGGTTCTTGATGGCAGCCGAGCGGCTCATCGCGCGCCCCGCGCCGTGCGAACAACTCGTGAAGCTCTCGGGATTACCCAAGCCCTCCACGATGTAAGAGTTCGTTCCTTGAGAACCCGGGATAATGCCTATTTCACCGGCCTTGGCGGAGGTGGCTCCCTTGCGATGAACCAGCACTTTCTTACCGTAGTGCTCCTCCCACGCGGCGTAGTTGTGCGCGATATTGATAAGCGGCTCGTAGGTCACGCCGGGAAACACTACTGAAACAACGCTTTGCAGGCGCTCCATCATCAACTTGCGGTTGGCAAAGGCAAACAGGGTGCAGTACTGCATCTCCCGGTAGTACTTGTGGGCCTCGTCGGTGCTAAACGGCAGGAAGGCGAGGTCGGCCTGGGGGGTGACGGACGAAAAGTAGGCCTCGTTGAGCTTTTTAGCAACCTTGTTGTAGTACTCCGCCACTTGCAGCCCGAAGTTGCGGCTACCGGAGTGTATCATCAGCCACAGGTAGCCATCGCTGCACTTTTGCAGTTCAATGAAATGGTTGCCACCGCCCAGCGTGCCGATTTGCTTGAGCGCCGCGAGATATTGGCGCTTCACCACCACCAGATCGTCCATGTTGAAATCCCGCGGCATCAGGCTTTCGTCCTGCCGCTCCTTGTGGTGGTCAAAGCCCAGCGGGATAAGCTCGCGTATGCCACGCATGACATCGGTGAGTTGCTTTCGCTCGATACCATCCGCGCGCACGTTGGTTTGCACGGCGCACATGCCGCAACCGATATCCACGCCAACCGCGTTGGGGACAATCACGTTATCGGTAGCCAGCACGCCACCGATGGGCATGCCGTAGCCCTGATGCGTGTCGGGCATCAGGCACACGTGGCTGAAGGCAAACGGCAGGTTTGCCAGGTTACGGGCCTGCTCCAGCGATCCCGCCTCCGGCTCGTCGAGCCACAACTTGATCGGGATTTTTTCGGTAGAAATAACTTTTTGCATGGTATATTTTTTTTGCAAAGATAGCGGGTGCTCATGACAAAACATGGCACGGATAAAAATACTTAACCGGAAGTAAGATGCTTTTGGTTGTCATATCTCTTTTAAGAGTAAGTCAGTACTCCCTCCGCGTAGCCCCGTGCCCCCCGTGCTCCCGTGTAATAACATTACAGGGGGCACAGAGGCACACGGGGCGCTACAGAGAAAAAGCGAGTGTACCTTGCGGTTGGTTTTTTAAAATGATTCGCTAACCTTAACGCGAGAGTATCTCTTCTATCAGTCTTTTTTTATAGATCTCGAGGATGTGTTTCCATAAAGAAGAGTCTTGAAAAGAAACAACGGGTATATATTCCTTGTACTTTTCAAAAAAGTCGAGCGTAAATAAACTGTCATGATTGTAGTTGTCAATAAGTTCACTCCAGTCTATTAAATCCTTAAACTCCTCTACTTTCTCCAGCGTCCAATTGACAGAAGAGTTAGCAGAGAGGCTCGACCAGTTCCACCGCGAACGGTATTTCCTGAGATTTTCTACGGAATAGAGGTACTCGTTGCACCCGTCCGACAGTTTGTCCCAGTCAAGTTTGTCTTTGTACTTTTCGAGCATGGAGGCCGTCCATTGTACACTGCGATTCTCCGAGAGCAGTTTCCATTCAATACGATCCTGATAGCGGTCTATCAACTCTTCTGTCCAAAGGAAATCCCTCTCCTCGAACAACATTTTCCATACTTCCGCTTCGCGCACTTCAGCGAAAAATTCTTCATTAAATTTGGTTGTTTTCATATTCGTATAATTTAATTACGATGCAAAGGTAATACGTGACCACGCCAAGATACGTCGTGGTGTTGAAAATTTAAATGAACCCCGCCACCTCTTGCGGATGGGGTAGTTCATTTGATTTGCACCGGTCTGAAATTCGGTAGATAATTCGCTTATAGGAGTTTTATCGAAAGCGGATACACCCAATATTTACATGAGCGCGTAAATAGAAAGTGTACTTTTAAGCGAATGGTTCACGTATGCAACTATCAGGTATATGCAGATAGCTACCCAAATATGAATTTTGACGGCATTTGGCGAGTGCCCCCAAGGGTTTTTTAGCGGTGTTTAGATTGTTTTACAGAGATGGCTATTCCCGGACGTACATTCTTAAATAAATCCTATTTTCTTTCCCTCTTTTTTGTAGAGTAACTCGCCGCGGCAGTAGTCGTGCATCTCTTCCATCGAAAGCCCTGTCCCGTTCAAAATGCCATCGACGACGCGTTTCCTGACGATATTTTCTATTTGTCCGCCGCTAAAATCATAGGCGACGGCCAGCTCCTCCGCCTCCCGCGTCGAGAGCGCGGGAAGCATGGAAAGCCATATCATTTGCCTGGCTTCCGCGCTCGGCTTCTCAAACTCTATTTTGTACAAAAAGCGGCGCTCAAATGCCCTGTCCAAATTTTGCGTGAGATTGGTTGTGGCAATCATGATGCCATCGAGGTTTTCCATCTCTTGCAGGATAATGTTTTGGATGGCGTTTTCCGTTTGGGCTACACTACCGATTCCCGTATCCTTGCGTTTCCCGATAACACCGTCCGCCTCATTGAACAGGAGGATAGGCGTGGTGGGATGTGTTTGTACACAAGCGCGGTAACGTTCGAATATCGCCTTGATTCTCTTTTCACTCTCGCCGAACCAGCAGCTCTTCGTTTCCGAGATATCGACCATCATGATGTCGCGGCCGGTGGAACGGGCTATTTGATATACCGTTTCCGTTTTTCCTGTTCCGGGAGCACCGTGGAACAGGCAGGCAAATCCCTTGCGCATGCCGTTCTCTTCAAGTCTTTTTTGCACCGTCGCGAAATGATCTTCCTGCAGGAGCGTGGCGAGGCGCACAATTTGCGTCCGCTCGCGCTCGTTGTAAAATAACTCTTTAGCCGCTATGCTATCGTGCTGGATAACTCCTTTTTCACTTTTACCTTGTTTGATATTAATGTCCAACTCCGAGAATAATCGTTCCTTGGCGTTGTCGGTTATTTTGTAGAACTCGTTATCGATCAACCCATTGTCATTGTTATACTCCACGATATTCCTTTTAAGCAGTTCATTATTTCCTTTTTGCAGGCTCGATTTAATAAACTTGAACTTCCATTTCTCTTCATATAGGTCTTCTAAATCGCCGAACCCGACACGATCATCATCCAGGTTAACGAACCGGTGGCAGAATAACAATAACAGTAACAAGTCATCGCTGCGGTCGTAAATAGCGTCCCACGCTTTTATCTCGCGGCAAAACGCCAGGCTTCCGTTCTCCTCGATAAGAGATTTTAATTCTATGTCCAACATGCTGTAAGATATTTCCTTATTTTCTCTTTCGTCAAACAACCGCTCCATGTGTTGAAACAGTTGTTCCGTGTTCAGGTTTTTGTTGCTTGCCGGCTCGTAAGCAACGCCCTGCTTTATAGCGTTAATAACCTCATACGGTACACGATAGGATCTTTCACCTTCCTCTAAGCGACAGCGCACCAAACGGCATTTTTCCAACTCCTCCACGTCACTCATCATGCTGATGGCTTTTATATTCCGGCAACCCAGAAATTTGGAAATTTCATGCAGGTAAATCCGGGTATCATCGCATTTTTCCATGAAGACGGAAAAAAACACGGCCTGGTTGATAGAGAGTGCCAGGGTTTTAGTCACGACGCGGAGGTTCGCTTTCGCGTTTTCATAAAACGCATCGTCTAATTTTGAATTTTCTGCCAGCTCGATGATTCGCTCCATGTGCTCTAAAAGTGTTTTAGGCTTGCACCTCGTGACAGGCTTCTTCTCCGCTGTCTCCCGCGTGTTTTTTAAAGATCTCATACCCTTGAAAATTGTATCATGCTCGCGAAAATAGCTCGCGATAATGCCAGAACATGTCACGGTTCATGAGATTTTTCATGCCTCACGTGGTACGCGCCCGTGAACAATCATGACACTCCTACCCGCGGTTTTCGGGTGTTTTCTCCCGTTCCGCGGGGATGAGCCAGCCGTTCAAGCGGATGAGCGGCTCGCTCGAGATGCCCTTGCGAACCCTATCCCTTGTATTTTAACCACTTGTATAGTTCCTTCCACGTGGGTTTCTTGCCATACATCAAGATACCGACGCGGTATATCTTCCCGGAAAGCCACGTGAAGAAAAAGAAGGAGATGACGAGCAGGATCATGGAGAGGAAAATCTCCCACGCGGGCACGCCAAAGGGCACGCGCACGAGCATCACGACGGGCGAGGTGAACGGCACCAGGGAACTCCAGAAGACCAGCGGCGTGTCGGGATTTCTCATGGCCGCGATGCCGATATACAGGGCAACCAGCAGCACGATCGAGAGGGGTAGCATGAACTGCTGCGAGTCCGTTTCGCTGTCGCAGGCGGCACCGACGGCGGCGAAAAGCGAGGCGTAGAGAAGGTATCCCCCCAGGAAGTAGAAGATGAACAGCGCGAAGAACGTCAACACGAAGGCCGGGTCAATCGTCTTTACCAACTCCTGGACGACGGCGAGTTTGCCCGCGTCCATGCCGGGGGACGCGGCCATTCCCGGTAGGCCGGTGGCGTTTTGCAGTCCGTCCGCGTCAAGCCCGGGCAGGAGAAACGCGCTCGTGGCGACGAGAAGGATCGTCCCGAAGAGCACCCAGATAAAGAATTGCAGCAGCCCGACGGCCGCGATACCGGTGATCTTCCCCAGCAGGAATTGAAAGGGCTTGACGGAGGAGACGAGCACCTCGATGACGCGGTTCGTCTTCTCCTCGATGACACCCTTCATGACTTGAGACGCGTACAGGAAGATAAAGAAGTAGATGATCATCCCGGCCAGCATCCCGATCGCGGAAGTTATCTCGGAAGAGCCTTCCTTGCTCTCCCCGTTGCCGGAGACGACGAGCGTGCGCACCGTGACGGGCGTGCGCGTGGCCTCCAGTTCCCTCTCCAGGCCGGGGAGCTGGCTACGCGCGATCACCGCGGCGCGCTTGATCTTCTCGATCTCGCGGCCGAGCTGGGTGGCCAGCTCGTTTTTCAATTCCAGCGGCATTTGCGAGAGGGAGAAGACGGGTATCTCCGCCTCCTCCAGGATACCCGCGGGCAGGCGCGCGATGGCGTTGTAGCCTTCTTGCTCGAGCACGCTCGCGTAACTTTCCTCGGGAAGGGCATCCACGTAGGTGAAGCGGGTGTTGTGCACGGGCTTAAAGGGTTCTTCCAGCGTCGACTCGTTGACCACGAGGATGACGCGTTCGCTGTCGTCGCTCTTGAGCAGCATCCAGGCGAGGAAAGCGTACAGTAACAGGAAGAGAACGGGCACGAGGATCGTGACGAGCAGGAAGCTCTTCTTTTTCACCCGCGTGGAGAACTCCCGGTTGATGATGATCAGTGTTTTATTCATGGCACGCGTGGATTAGTGTCGAGTGGTTAATTGGATGAATATGTCGTTCATTCCCGGGATGATCTTCTGGTAGGCCATGACATCCACCAGCGGCAGGACGCGGTCGAGCAAGGTATTGGCGGGACAAGGGGCCACTTGCTGCAAGACAACGTCGAGACGATCCTCGTCGAGGTGTCGAGAGAGGATCGTGAACTCGTCGCCGGTGATCGCGGCGGGATCGAAGAGCGGGTCGCGGCGGCACGAGAGGCGGTAGGTATTGTTGGCATAACTCTCCCGGATCTGGTTGATCGGCCCCTCGATCACCTTGCGCGCCTTGTCGACGAGCGCGATATGCGAGCAAATCTCCTCGACAGATCCCATGTTATGGGTCGAGAAGATGATGGTGGCCCCCCTCTCCCTCAACGCCTCGATCTCCCGTTTAAGCAGTTCCACGTTGATGGGATCGAAGCCGCTGAAAGGCTCGTCGAAGATCAGCAGTTCCGGCTCGTGGAGGACGGTAATAATAAACTGCACCTTCTGGGCCATGCCCTTGGATAGCTCCTCGACTTTCTTGTCCCACCAGCTCTCTATCTCGAATTTCTCGAACCAGGCCTTCAGCCGGGTGATGGCATCGTGCCGCGACACCCCCTTCAGGCGTGCGAAGTAGAGGGCCTGTTCGCCGGTTTTCATCTTCTTGTAGAGGCCCCGTTCCTCGGGCAGGTAGCCGATACGGTTGACATCCGCCGGCAGAAGCGGCTTTCCCTTGAAGAAGAGGGCTCCCGCGTCGGGGGCGGTGATCTGGTTAATGACGCGTATCAGGGAGGTCTTCCCCGCGCCGTTTGGCCCGAGCAACCCGTAGATCGCGCCCTCCGGGACATCAATGGAGACATCGTCGAGCGCCTTGTAGTTGGCGTAATGCTTGTCGATATGTTCAGCCTTGAATAGACTCATTCCTGTAACGATTAAAGGGGAAAGACCCCGGCGGGCAACGTGCCCGTGCCGCCGGGGAGAATGATTACTGTTCTATTTCAAACATCAGGGTGTTCTTGGGCAACTTGTCGCCCTTTTTCACGTGAATCTTCACCACGTGCCCGTCCGCGGGCGCGAGCACTTTATTGCGCATCTTCATGGCATCGAGGACGCAGAGCAACTCGCCGCGGGTCACCGCCTGCCCTTCCCGCGCGTGCACCTCCACGACGGTGCCCGGGATGTACGTCACGACGGCCCCGGGGTCGGGTGCCGTCCACGGTTTCCGGTTGATGAACTTCTTGGAGAAGGTGGTCTTATAGTGAACGCCGTCGATCTCCAGCTTGTCGTATTTTATATTACTCATGGTCGTTCGATTTGGGTTAAAACGGGGGGATACCGTGCTTCTTGGCGGGGGTAATCACGCTCTTGTTGCTGGAAACCTCGATGGAGTGGATGAGGATCTTGCGCGTCTCCGCCGGCTCGATCACCGAGTCGATGTACCCCTTGGAGGCGGCCACGTAAGGGTTCGCGAACTTCGCGCGATACTCGGCCACCTTGGCCTTCCGGGTCTCCTCCGGGTTCGGCGAGGAGATGATCTCCTTCCGGAAGATGATGTTTGCCGCCCCCTCCGGCCCCATGACGGCGATCTCGGCCGTGGGCCACGCGAACATGAAATCGGCCTTCAAATGGCGCGAGTTCATGGCGATATACCCCCCGCCATAGGCCTTTCGCAAGATCACGGTGATCTTGGGGACGGTGGCCTCGCTGTACGCGTAGAGCACCTTCGCCCCGTGACGGATCACGCCGGCATACTCCTGTTCGGCACCGGGCAGGTACCCGGGCATGTCCTCGAACGTGACAATCGGGATGTTAAACGCGTCACAGAAGCGGATAAACCGGCCGGCCTTGTCCGACGAGTCGCAGTCCAGCACGCCGGCCATCACGCAGGGCTGGTTGGCAACGAAGCCGATCGTCTCCCCCTGGATGCGCCCGAACCCCACCACGATGTTCCGCGCGAAGGCTTGCTGCACCTCGAGGAAATCGGAATCATCGGCAACGGCCTTGATGACATCCCTCACGTCGTAGGGTTGCGTGGGATCTGCGGGCACGATCTTCTCGATGTTATACATCGACTTGGGTTCCTTCGGGGGGAAGGGCCGCGCCTTCACGCGATTGCTCCAGGGGATGAGCATGAGCAGTTTCTTGATCTGTTCGAAACACTCCTGCTCGGTGAGGGCAAAGAAGTGAGCGTTCCCGCTGATCTCGCTGTGGACGCGGGCACCCCCAAGCTCCTCCATCGAGATCTCCTCGCCCAACACGGTCTTCACGACCTCTGGCCCGGTGATGAACATCTTCGAGATGTTATCCACGACGAAGACGAAATCGGTCAGCGCCGGCGAGTAGACCGCCCCCCCCGCGCACGGCCCCAGGATGACGGAGAGTTGCGGGATCACGCCGGATGCCTGCGTGTTACGAAAGAAGATATCGCCATACCCGGCGAGCGAGTCGACTCCCTCCTGTATCCGTGCCCCCCCGGAGTCATTGATCCCGATGAGCGGCACGTGCATCTTGAGAGCGTGATCCATGATCTTGCTGATCTTGCGCGCGTGCATCAATCCCAGCGATCCCCCCGCCACCGTGAAGTCCTGCGCGTAGATGCAGACCGGCTCGCCGTAGATAGTCCCCGTGCCGATGATCACGCCGTCACCGTGGAACACCTTTTTATCCATGTCAAAATCTTTCGCTTGATGCTCGACGAACATGTCGTACTCGTGGAAGGAGTTTTTGTCCAAGATCGCCTCGATGCGCTCGCGGGCGGTAAGCTTGCCCATGGCGACCTGTTTCTTGATAGCTTCCTCGCCACCACCTTGCAGGGCGAGCTCTTTCCTTTTTCTCAGGTCAAGAACATTTCTTTTCAGTGACATAGTATTACGTTTTAGTTAACAGTCACGTGTCTTTCTCGCGTTTGAAAAACCCCGTTTACTGGGGACAAAGTTAGTAATTTTACCGTATTGCAGCGACGGCCATTTTTAATTACTTTTGTAAAGCCTTGTATCAAACGGGAAGCGACGATCGGGAGCACGGGAAAGTGTTTGGTCTTGAATAGAAAAATTACCATGAATCTCTTGAAAAAAGCACGAGGGATGACAACAAAAAAAGCGCACGAGAGCGTGTCGCAGCACAGGAAACGAGCGTGACGGCATGCATGAAAAGGGAACACACCGGGATTTTCAAGAGGAGACGAGCCACTTGTTAGACTCCCTCGCGCAGGGAAAGGAAGAGGCCATCTCTTCTCTTTTCGATGCCTATGCCAAGTCGCTCTGGTTCTACTGCAGGGCGATATTGCGAGATGAGGCGCTGGCGGAGGATGTCGTACAAGAGGTGTTCGTGCGGCTATGGGAGCGCAGGAAACGTTTCCCGGATCTCCCCTCCGTGCGCGCGTTCCTGTACAAGGTCGGGCACAACCTCTCCGTTGATTTTTTAAAGCAACGGCGCATACAACAGCGGCACGCGCCCGCCGTGAGCCGGGAGTTGAGCGAAGATTTCCTGGGTGAAAAGTTGATCGAGGAGGAGTTGCTGGGGGATCTCCACCGGGCGATCGAGCGCTTGCCGGCCGAATGTGCCCGGGTGTTCAAACTATCGCTCACGGGCATCAGCAATCAAGAGATCGCCGACCAGCTCTCGCTATCCATCCATACCGTTAAAACCCAGAAGCAACGCGCGCTCGTCGCCCTCCGGGAACGCCTTCGACCCCCGGGCGGGAAAACTCCTCGTTAAACAGCTTCCCATCACGAATCACGGCGCGACGATATTCGAGACAATCCCCTCGGGTGGGGATACCCGGGGCGAATGATCCCCATGAATGGGGGTTGCGCGGGCAGATAAATTGTCGTTCATTTGCCCCGCTCATTTAAAAAGAATCACGATTTGGAGGAGACCATCATACAATGCGAACAGATCACGCACTATTACGGCAGTCGCTTGATATACGAGGATCTGAACTTTGAAGTCAAGCGCGGCAAAATCCTGGGACTGCTCGGGAAAAACGGGACAGGCAAGACCACGATCATTAACATCCTGAACGGTTACCTGTTACCGCGGGCCGGCACGTGTAGACTTTTCGGGGAGGAGATGCGTTCGCTCTCCCCCGCGACCAAGGCCCGCGTCGGTTTGCTCCTCGAGGGACACGTGCAACACGCCTATTTCAATGTCGAGCAGATCGAACGCTTTTACAGCCGTTTCTTCCCCCGCTGGAAGCGCGAAGCGTACCACGCGTTATTGGAAAAGTTACAGGTCTCGCGCACCCAGAAAATCAGCACCATGTCACGCGGCCAACGCTCGCAGGTAGCCCTCGGCCTCCTCTTTGCCCAAGACCCGGAACTGCTGATCCTCGACGACTTCTCGATGGGACT
Source organism: Odoribacteraceae bacterium (assembly GCA_031276355.1). GTDB lineage: Bacteria > Bacteroidota > Bacteroidia > Bacteroidales > Marinifilaceae > JAIRKS01. The sequence goes on along the minus strand of JAISNC010000029.1, from coordinate 4,309 downwards.
TGACCCCGGCTACCGCCGGCTCTTCGTTGAATACCTGAAAGAGTACGCCGCCGCGGGGAGAAAAACCATCTTCCTCACCTCCCACATCATCCAGGACATGGAACTCCTCGTCGATGACTGCATCATCCTCGACTACGGTCGCATACTTCTCCACGAACCCACCGCCTACATCCTCGACAACTTCCGTCGCTACCACCTCCCCTCCCCCCTCCCCATCGCCGGGTGCAACGAGTTCTGGAGCACGGAACGCGTTGGCGACCACTGGGAAACCTACTCCTTTCTCCCGCCGGAAGAGGTCGCGAGAAAATATGGGCTCACGGACATACGGCACGAACGCCTCTCCCTCGAGGATGCTTTCATCGGATTAACAGGTAAATACTAAACTACCATGACACGAGCGATATGTTATAAAGAGTGGATCAAGACGCGGCGCGTCTTCCTGCTGTCGGCCCTCCTTTTTGCCGGTTACATCATTTACGCCTTCATTCACACGGGCCACCTCTTCCGCGTGGAAGGGGCCGTCGCCACCTGGGCCGGGATGATACTCAAGCAAACATTCCTTCTCCCCACGATGCTCCGCTGGCTTCCGCTGGTTGTAGGAATCCTCGTGAGCCTTGCCCAGTTCGTCCCCGAGATGACGGAAAAACGCCTGAAACTCACGTTACACCTCCCCATGCCGGGCCACCGTATCCTCATCGTCATGCTACTGCATGGCATCGCCCTCCTCCTCGCCCTCTACCTGCTGTCAGCTCTCCTGCTCGCCCGTGGACTTGCCTGCTACTACCCGCGGGAAATTCTCGCGGCCCTCGCGTGGCAAGCCCTGCCGTGGTTCATCGCCGGCATCCCGGGCTACCTCTTCACCGCCTGGGCCTGCATCGAACCCACCTGGAAACAGCGCGTGCCCAACGCCCTCGTGGCCGTGGTATCCCTCTCCGCCTGCTACCTTGATGCCCAACCGGGAAGCTATCTCGCTTTTCTTCCCTGCCTGGCGCTCGTCGTCCTGATCGCCTTTCTCGCCCCCTTCTACTCCATCGCGCGCTTCAAAGAAGGGATACAATAACCAACTAACAGACCTGCCGTGAAAAAGACAACCATCCACGTTCTCCTGCTCCTCTTCATCACGGGCATCGCCGCGTGGGCACTCCCCGCGCTCTCCCGCGAGGCCACGCATCTCCCCGGGCGTTACCCGTTCATCTACTACTCCTCCCTGCTCAAGGAACTATGCATTATCGACTATGGAGACGAGGAGACTCCCCTCACCACCCTCTCCGGGCAAAAATACACCGAGGCCGAGTGCGACTCGCTCCTCCCCCTGCTCAACTTCCGCCAGCTCATGTCCGACGGTAAACTACCAGACACCATCGACGGCATCGAGATCACCCCTCCCCTCCTCCGCTCCAAGTCCATGATCTTCCGTTATAACCCCATCGCCATGCGCTCTCCGCGCCTGGGCCTGCACATCCTCTATGAATCCATGCCGCGACGCGTTGGCATCGAGATGCCCGGTGATCTATTCCGCTTAGAAAAGCGCATCGAGTTTATCCACTGCGAGACAAACCGCATTGACCACGAGAAAAGCGCGCGCTTTCAACATGCCCTCGACCGGCGCGGTTACCGCTTCCCCGCCCGCTGGAGTTCCGGCAATCCCAATCCCAGGAAAGCCTACGACGAGGGCTACTTCTCCCTCGACCACGCGGGCCATCTCTTCCATATCAAAATGGTAAACGGCCGCCCGTACGTGCGCGACACGCGCGTGCATGAACACCTCGACCCGCTCGCGTTCTCCATGCTCGAGGTGTCCGACAAGCGCTTCTACGGGTTTCTCTTCGGAAAAGCCGGTGACGTTTACATCCTTGAGGCACGGGACGGGCGCTACCACCCCGTGCCTCTCGACCTCCCGCCCTTCGATGCGCTCCGCGATCAACTGGTCATCATGGGTAATCTTCTCTACTGGAACGTCTCTGTCACCACCCCCGCGGGCCGCTCTTACTACGCCCTGCGGACGAGTACCCTCGAGCGCGTGGCAGAACACCACGTCACGCGTCCCCCCGACCCCTCCGAACGCTTGGCGGCATGGATCTTCCCTTTCCACCTGACCTTCGTCTCTCCCGATAGCGCCTACCTCTACCCCCGCCTTCACATCAACGGGCCATACGCTTGGCTTACAAATATTTTGCTTGCCGCGCTCGTCGCCATATTCGTTCCAGGCACCCGGAGGCAACGCGTTTTTCACTCGTCGTATATTCTAATCATGGGCATTGCCGGCTTTTTCGCCTTACTGGCACTCCCCTATTTTATAACTAACAATCCAAGAAAATGAAAACATTAGTCCTCAGCATGGCCATCCTTATTAGCATGGCCGCGTGCAAGAACAAGAAACAACAAGACGCACCCGCCTCACAAGCAACGACAACCGGCGCGGCCGTCCTATCCGCCCCCGCCGCCTATGCATTAGACAGCCTCCTACTCGTGGCCGGCAAGCTCGTGAACCAACGCGTCAGCGTGCAGGGCACCGTAACCCACACCTGCAAGCACTCCGGCAAGCGCTGCTTTATCGTCGGCGCAAGCGGGAAAGCCTCTCTCCGCGTGGAAGCCACCGGCGAGATCGGCGGCTTCAACCGGGAACTCGTCGGATCGGCTATCGAAGTAACCGGCATCGTCAAAGAGCGCCGCCTGACCGCCGCCTTCTTAGAGCAGCAAGAAAAGGAGGTCAACGAGCAGAAGGCACAAGAGGATGGCTCCGAGGAGAGTTGCGCGGCAGAACTGGAGAATATCCAGCAGATGAGAGCCTGGATGAAGGAGCATGGGAAAGATTACTATTCCATCTACTACATGGATGGTGAGACGTATGAAGTCATCGAGGAGGAGTGATGTCACCCGCCGCGTCTTGCGGGTCGTGCACCGGGATCTGGGCTTCTTGATGGTTGGGGTGTGCCTCGTTTATGCCCTTTCTGGCATTTTTTTGAATCACATGAACGGGAAGGATCCCGCCTACCGTCTCCTGGAGACGCGCCTGCAGCTGGATCCCGGTCTCTCCCGCGAGGAGCTGGCGGTGCGCTGGGACGATCACGGGGGATTACCGGTATTGAAACGCGTGTTACCCGTCGACGAGGGGCGAGAGCGCTTGCTCCTCGACGGCGGCACCGGTATCTATGACCGTGCCACCGGCCGCATCGATTACGAGAAATACGAGCGCAACCACTTTATCTACTGGATCAACAAGCTACACTATAACAGGGTAAAAGGATGGGCCATCATGGCAGATTTTTTCGCCGCCTCGTTGATATTCTTCGCCGTGTCGGGGCTATGGATCGTGAAGGGAAGGAAAGGGCTTGCCGGGCGCGGGAAGTGGTTGCTCTTGGCGGGAACGTGTATCCCGATAATCTACATCTTGTGGGCATAGGATACATTGGAGTAAGAGGTTTCTCTCTTTATTGAAGATCCAACCGATCAGGCAGATTAACTCGAAAGACTTTATCCTCTGATCGCCCGGATGAAAAAAGGGTATATCCGTCATGAAGAGAAACCGAGAAACTAAATAGTCACTCCTTATTAAGCCATCATTTTATTGTATATCAATAAAATAATTGCAAAAAGATTTGGTGTTTTCAACCGGTTTTTGTAACTTTACGACATAAAAAGTGGAAAATCATGTTAGGAAAATTACCTGTAGATGACCATCGCGAACTATTTCGCACCCGGCTGGCGGATTTGATTAATCCGGAGCACGAGCTTGCCCTTTTGGCAGATAAAATAGACTAGAATTACTTCGAGGAGGAGTTCAGAAGTTTGTATTCGGACAAGCCAAGTCGTCCCTCGATGCCCATCCGGTTCATGGTTGGCGTTTTGATGCTCAAACACTTATACAATCTTGGTGACGAGCGTGTACCGGGATGTTGGGTTCGCGACGTTTACTTTCAATACTTCTGCGGCGGTGTGTTTTTCGAGCCTGAATTTCCCTGCGACCCGAGCGACTTCGTTCATTTTCGCGAGCGGATCGGCGAGGCGGGCTTTCAAAAGATTTTTGCCGTGCGGCGGCTTAAAAAAGAACTTAATAAGGATTGACTATTTAAAAATTATTATGATTCAGGATAGTCAACAGGATATATAAACTTTTCATTATCAATACTATTTTAATAAAGAGCCACTGCGTTTACTCTGTAATTTCCCGCTGCTTTTAGATAGATCGACTGCACTCATATATTCTTAGAATAATAAATTAATGATTGCACCTATTGCTAAAATTATTATGCCCATACATATAACGAGTAAAGTGGTCATTTTCTTTCCGAGAAATTTAGCTGTAATG
>JAISNC010000023.1 GCA_031276355.1 Odoribacteraceae bacterium | reverse complement strand
TGTTTCATCTTTTTTACAGACAAAAGTCAGATCGGGATAATAATTTTGCTGTTCCGCCAAAATAATGTTGTATCCGATTTGCTCTGCAAACCGAATAATTTGAGGAAAGATATGTATTTCAAGGATTTTTGAAACAATTTTCGTGTCGGACGAAATCGTATAGATGTTTTTATAAACATCAATAAAACCTTTTACAGACCATTCACCTGTTTCGGTGGAGACATAGCTGCACAACCTTTCGGCAAAGGTGTCTAATGCATTTTTAAACTCCGTCTTATACTGTTCTTTGGCAGTACACAAAGTTGAAATCATTTTATTATTTTATTTGACGATTAATCTTCACAAAGATAGCTACTTTTTTTATCCGTGAGCCAATTCAACAATAAATTTATTTTCGCAGAATCGACATTCGGAATGAAAACGATTTTTACATTTTTCGCGTTGTTCGTTGTCAACTCTTCTCTTGTGTCTGCACCGATACAAAGTACATGCGCTCCATCGTTTGTTCTCCCTGGATCATTATCAAGGCAAATGTGAGAAATTTCCCCGGGCCGCTTGTTAAATTCTATACAATATATACTATTTTCGCGGTCGTAAAAAGAGACCATCATGCGAACGGGCCAACAACGGTATCGCGATTACGCCGGGTTTTCACGGGCGGTGTTCCGCGAGAGGGTACAGAAACTGTCCATCGACGGGGGATTCACCTGTCCCAACCGGGACGGGACGAGGGGGAGGGACGGGTGCACGTTCTGTAACAACCGCGCGTTTACCCCGGCGTACTGCCGGGGCGAGCGCGGGATCACGCGGCAGATCGAGGAGGGCATCCGTTTCTTCGAGCGAAAGTACCGGGGGCAAAAGTACCTGGCTTATTTCCAGCCCTACTCCAACACGTACGCGTCGCTGGAGGTGATCGCCGCCCGGTTCGAGGAAGCGCTGAAGCACCCGCGGGTGGCGGGGCTCGTGATCGCGACGCGCCCGGACACGGTGACGGGCGAGGTGCTCGATTACCTGGAGGGGATCGCCCGCGACCGGCACGTGTGCGTCGAGCTCGGGGTCGAATCGCTACAGGAGGCCGTGCTCGAGCGCGTCAACCGGGGGCACGGGGTGGCGGTGGCGGAGCGGGTCGCCGGGGAGTGCGCGCGGCGGGGCCTCTTCGTGTGCGTTCACCTGATCCTCGGCCTGCCGGGAGAGAGCCGCGGGGAGATGATAGACGGTGTCGCGCGCGTGAGCCGGTGGCCCATTCATCTCCTGAAACTGCACCAGCTCCAGGTGATCCGGGGGACGCGGATGGCCGACGAGTACCGGGAACGGCCCGGGGCCTTCTCCCTCTACTCGCTGGAGGGGTACCTCGACCTCGTCGTCGAGGCGATCGAGCGGGCGCGGCCCGACCTCTACCTGGAGCGCCTCGTGAACCAAACCCCGGCGGCGTACTTAGTCGCGCCGAGGTGGGGGGTGAAAAACTTCGAGTTCGCGGCGATGCTGGAGAGGCGGCTGGAAGAGCGAGACACGTGGCAAGGGAAATTCTATAACGAGATCACCATATCTAACTAACCATTAAACGCGCGTAACATGTACAGCATAGCCCAGATCGTCGAAAACATCGTCAAGCACAAGCCCTACCTGTCCGAATCCATGACGGCGGGGATCATCAACATCTCGGCGTTGGCCCGCCGGATACAACCGGAGGTAGAGAAGGCCTTGATGAAGCCCGTGAACGCGGGAGCCATCGTGATGGCCCTCAACCGGCTCGTCCCTTATTTCCAGGTGAGGGAGCAGACGCAGCTGAACAAGCTACTGAACAACCTGGGGGACATCATCCTGCGCGGCAACCTGTGCGACTACACGTTTAAAAACTCCGCCTCGTTGCTCGACAAGCACGCACGGGTGCTGAACGAGATATCGAAGGAGGACGAGGGGTTCTACACGATGGTGCGCGGGGTGTTCGAGACGAACCTGGTGGTCAGCGACAACATGGAGGAGATGATCGACGCCTGCTTCAAGGACGAGCTATGCCTCTTCAAGCAGAACGAGCTATCGTCCGTGACGCTCAAGTTGCCCAAGGGGAACATCCTGCAGCCCGGCTTCTACTACAGCATCATGAAAGAACTCTCGTGGGAAGGGATCAACCTGATAGAGGTCATCTCCTCCACGAACGAGTTCACCGTCGTCGTGAGCAACGCTTTAATCGACAAAACGTTCGTCGTGCTGAAAAATATCGGCCGGAAATAACCGGCGTTATTCGGGCCAAATGACTAATTTTGTCGCGCGAGTTTTAACGTAAAAAATATACTATGTTTGAGAATCTATCGGAGAGATTAGAAAAATCGTTCCAGGTTTTAAAAGGACAAGGGAGGATCACGGAGATCAACGTGGCAGAGACCCTGAAAGAGGTGAGACGCTCGTTACTGGATGCCGACGTGAATTACAAGATAGCCAAGGAATTTACCGACACGGTCAAGGAAAAGGCGTTAGGGATGAACGTGCTGACCGCGCTCAAGCCGGGCCAGGTGATGGTCAAGGTGGTGCACGACGAGCTGGTACGGCTGATGGGCGAGACGGCCACCGATATCAATATAAAAGGTGCCCCGGCGATCGTCCTGATGGCGGGCCTCCAGGGTTCCGGGAAAACGACCTTCTCGGGGAAGCTGGCCAACCTCCTGAAGAACAAGCGGGGAAAACGCCCGTTGCTGGTGGCGGGGGACGTCTATCGCCCGGCGGCCGTCGAGCAATTGAAAGTACTGGGCGAGCAGATCGGGGTGCCGGTGTACAGCGAGGAGGGGAACAACGACCCCGTGCGGATCGCGCTCAACGCCATCAAAGAGGCCAAGTCCACCGGCCGGGACGTGGTGATCATCGACACGGCCGGCCGCCTGGCCATCGACGAACAGATGATGAACGAGATCACCGCCATCAAAAAAGCCGTGCAGCCGCACGAGACGCTCTTCGTCGTGGACGCGATGACGGGGCAGGACGCGGTGAACACGGCCAAGGAGTTTAACGACCGGCTCCAGTTCGACGGGGCGATATTGACGAAACTGGACGGCGACACGCGCGGCGGGGCCGCTCTCTCGATCCGCGCGGTGGTGGACAAGCCCATCAAGTTCGTGGGGACGGGCGAGAAGCTGGAGGCGCTGGACGTGTTTCACCCGGAGCGGATGGCCGACCGGATCCTGGGCATGGGCGACATCGTGTCGCTGGTGGAGAAAGCGCAGGAGCAGTTCAACGAGGAGGAGGCGAGAAAATTGCAGCGGAAGATCGCCAAGAACCAGTTTAACTTCAACGATTTCCTGGGGCAGATCAAGCAGATCAAGAAAATGGGGAACGTCAAAGACCTCATGTCTATGATCCCCGGCATGGGGAAGGCGTTAAAGAACGTGGATATCGACGACAACGCCTTTAAAGGGGTGGAGGCGATCATCTACTCGATGACCCCGGCAGAGCGAGAGAACCCCGATATACTCAACGGGTCGCGCCGGAAACGCATCGCCACGGGCAGCGGCACCACGATCCAGGAGGTCAATCGCCTCTTGAAACAGTTCGAGGAGTCAAAAAAGATGATGCAACAGATGTCGAGGGGAAAAAGACATTCATAAAACGGGAACGACATGGAGTTAATAGATGGCAAAAAAATAGCGGGAGAGATCAAAGAAGAGCTGGCCGCGGAGATCGCCCGGCGCGCGGGCGAGGGGAAAAAGATCCCGCACCTGGTGGCCGTGCTGGTCGGTGACGACGCGGCCAGCGAAACCTACGTCGCCAACAAGGTAAAAGCGTGCCAGGCGGTCGGGATGAAGAGCACCGGGCTGCGTTTCCCCGCGAGCGTCACCGAGGAACAGCTATTAGAAGTGATCGACCGCCTGAACGACGACGACGACGTGGACGGGTACATCGTCCAGTTACCCCTGCCGCGGCACATCCCCGAGGAGAAGATCCTGGGCAGGATCGACCCGGCCAAGGACGTGGACGGCTTTCACCCCTGCAACGTCGGGAAAATGGTGCTGGGATTGCCCGCGTACCTGCCGGCGACCCCGGCGGGCATCGTCGAGTTGTTGGCCCGCCACGGGATCGAGACGGCGGGCAAGCACTGCGTGGTGGTGGGACGCAGCAACATCGTGGGGACTCCCCTCTCGATACTGATGTCCCGGAAGGCCCCCCGCGCCAACTGCACGGTGACGCTCTGCCACAGCCGCACGCCCGACATCAAAACGTACACGTCGCAGGCCGACATACTCGTCGTGGCCATCGGCTCGCCCCGCTTCATCACGGCGGACATGGTGAAAGAAGGGGCCGTCGTCGTGGATGTCGGCATGCACCGCGAGCCTTCCGCGACCGCGAAGAGCGGCTTTCGCTTGGTCGGGGACGTTGACTTTGACGCGGTGGCCCCCCGCTGCTCGGCCATCACCCCGGTGCCGGGGGGTGTCGGGCCGATGACCATCGCGTCGTTACTCCGCAACACCTTGCTGGCGGTCGCCCGTTAACCCGCTCTCATGGTCTTGAACTATATATGGATATCCTTCTTTCTCGTGGCCTTCGCGGTAGCGCTGGTCAAGTTACTCTTTTTCGGGGACGCGGGCGTTTTCTCCTCCCTCGTGCAAGCCACGTTTGACGCTTCCGGGAGCGGTTTCAAGATCGCGCTGGGCTTAACGGGCGTGCTCTCCCTGTGGATGGGCATCATGAAGATCGGCGAACGGGGCGGTGCCGTGCGACTGCTCTCGCGGGTCATCGCGCCCCTCTTCCGTCGTCTTTTCCCCGGCCTCCCGGAAGATAGCCCGGCATACGGCTCGATCATGATGAACCTCGCGGCCAACATGCTCGGGTTAGACAACGCGGCCACCTCCGTCGGGCTAAAGGCGATGCAACAGATGCAGGAGGTGAACCCCGACAAGGAGCGCGCCTCGAACGCCCAGATCATGCTGTTGGTGCTTAACACCTCCGGCTTGACGCTCATCCCCGTCTCGATCATGGTCTACCGGGCGGAGTGCGGCGCGACGAACCCGGCGGACATCTTCCTGCCGATCCTGTTAGCCACGTACTTTTCCACGCTGGCGGGCCTGGTCGCCGTGGCGCTCTACCAGCGGATCAACCTCCTTCATCCCGTCGTGCTGGCCTATATAGGGGGAGGCTCGTTGCTTGTCGGGGGCGCTATCTGGTACCTCTCGGGGGCGGGGCGGGCAGAGATCGAGGCCCTCTCCTCCGTGTCGAGCGGTGTCATCCTCTTTTCGGTGATCGTCGGCTTCATCGCCGCGGGCATCTGGAAGCGGATCAACGTGTACGACGCGTTCATCGAGGGGGCCAAAGAGGGATTCCTCGTGGCCGTGAAGATCATCCCCTACCTGGTAGCGATCCTCGTGGGGATAGCCGTCTTCCGGGCGGCCGGTTGCATGGAGATGCTCGAGACGGCGCTCGCCTGGGCTTGCCGGCAAATGGGGTGGGGCACGGAGGCGATCCCGGCGCTCCCCACGGCGCTCATGAAACCGTTGAGCGGTAGCGGTGCCCGCGGGATGATGATCGACACGATGAACACGTTCGGGGCCGACTCGTTCGCCGGGCGCCTCGCGGCGATTTTCCAGGGTGCCACCGACACCACCTTCTATATCATCGCCGTCTACTTCGGGGCCGTGAATATCAAGAACACCCGCCACGCGATCCCCTGCGGCCTGATCGCCGACCTGGCCGGAGTCGTCGCGGCCATCTTCATCGCCTATCTATTCTTCTTTTAAAATTTACCCCGGGAATAATACCCGCGGGGCACTTCTCGTGTCAAAAATTCGTGTATTTTTGCACGCGCCAAGGGAAGAAGGCCCTCGTCACGGGACCGTCCCTCGCGTGTGACAACAAAGCGAATCATTTTATTAACGACAAGAATGGAAAAATACCTTATTCCCTTGATACCAGGCCCCGTGTCGGTACCCGAAGAAGTACGCCGGGTAGCCACCGTGAACTACGGTTCGGGCCTGATCGAGCCGGAGTACTTCACGCTGTACAAGGAGTGCGAGGCGCTGTTGCAACAGTTGATGCACACCCGATCCCGGATTATCATCCAAACGGGCGAGGGGATGCTCGCGTTGTGGACAGCGTTAAAGAGCACGCTGCTGCCGGGCGATAAAGTGCTGGTCATCTCCACGGGCATGTTCGGGCTTGGCTTCGCGCCCATGGCCCAGTCAATCGGGTGCGAAACGCGAACGATAGAATACGGCTTCGACGAGACCGTGCACGACTTCGAGCGGATAGAAAAAGCGATCCTCGACTTTCGCCCGAAGATGATCACGCTGGTACAATGCGAAACGCCCAGCGGCACGCTCAATCCCGTGCGCGAGATCGGAGCCTTGAAAGCGAAACACGGCGTGCCGCTCCTCTGCGTGGACATGATCTCCGGGATAGGAGGCGTGCCGGTGGAGGTAGATGCCTGGCACGCGGACCTCGCGCTGGGTGCCTCCCAGAAATGCCTCTCGGCCCCGGCGAACCTCGCGTTTCTATCCGTGAGCGACGCGGCGTGGCGGCACGTCCGGGAAGTCGCCTACGCCGGCTACGAGGCGCTGCTACCCTTCGCGGAAGCCTTAGAAAACGGCATGTTCCCCTACACCCCCTACTGGCAGGGACTTGCCCAACTGCGACAGGCTTGTAAGCTCATCTTCGAGGAAGGCCCGGAAGCCTGTTTCAAACGCCACGAGGAGGTAGCCGCTTATTGTCGCGAGCGCCTCACCGGGATGGGACTGGCGCTCTATCCGGCGGCGAGCGCCACTTGCTCCCCGACGGTGACGGCCGTTCGCGTGCCCGAGCGGCCGGGATGGGAGCGCTTAGACGCGGCCTTGAGAGCGCGCGGCGTGGCCCTCGGCAATAACTTCGGGCCACTGGAAGGGCGCGTTTTCCGCGTCGGGCACATGGGCGCGCAGGCAAACATGGCAATCGTGCGCGCGGCGATGGACATTTTAGAAAGAATCCTTCGCTCGTGACACGGGTTATTCGTTTTTCGTTATATTCGCGAGAATTTTATAACAGATCGATTTAAAAATAGCAGTTATGGACTACAAATTCGACATTAGCCTACCAAACAGTTCTGACTTCAGGTGTGAAATAGCGATTGGCGGGGAACAGACGTTCCAACAATTTCACGATAAACTGGTGGAGACGCTGGGATACGATAGTGCGCAGATGGCATCCTTTTTCACGCTCGACCGCCTGGGGAACAGGGTGAAAGAGATCGCGCTCATGGATATGGCGGGAGAGGACGACGAGAATGACACCCTCGTGATGGACAGTACCGAGATCAGCGACGTGGTAAAACCTGGCTGCCTGGAACTGGAATACGTGTTCGATTTCTTCGCGAACAGGTATTTCAAGATCGAATACGCCGGTGAATACATCCGCGACTCCTCCGATATCATGCCGGTATGCGTCTCTTGCACGGGGACTATCCCGGAACAGTTCTCCTACAACGCCGACAAGGAGGAGTGGGAGTTCGAGGATCCGGCAGAGGAGTACGATGCCAGCGACTACGACGATAGCTTCATGCAAGAATTTGGTAATAACGACTACGACGACGAGGGCGAACCGGGATACGACGACGAGGGGGGCGAAGAGCGTTACGAGAGTTTAGACGACTACATCGACCGCTTATAGCATGTCCCCCGGGGATCAACGGGCAACCGGGCGGCGGAGAACGCTGGTAGTGATCCTGGGAGCGACAAGCGTCGGGAAAACAGCGATATCCATCGAGTTAGCCCGCCGCTTTGACACCGAGATCCTCTCCTGCGACTCCCGGCAAATATACCAAGAGATGACCGTGGGAACCGCCGCGCCCGGCCCCGAAGAGCTGGCGGCGGTTCCCCACCATTTTATCCAAACGATACCGGTGACGGAATATTACAGTTGCTGGGAATACAAGCAACAAGCGCTGGAAGTATTAAAAAACCTCTTCACGCGTCGCGAGGTGGTGTTCATGACAGGCGGGTCGATGCTCTACATCGATGCCGTATGCCGGGGACTGGACGAGATCCCGGACGTGGACCCGGAAACGCGGGCAGCGGTCACGCGCCTCTATGAACGGGAAGGCATCGAATCGCTCCGGCTACTGCTACGGGACTTGGACCCGCTCCACTACCGGCAGGTGGATTTGAAAAACGCGAAGCGGGTGATGCACGCCGTCGAGATCTGCTTGACGACCGGCAAGCCCTACTCCTCCCTTCGCACCGGCCAACGCGAACCGCGGGATTTCGCCATCGTGAAGATCGGGATAGAACGCGCCAGGGACGAACTCTACGACCGCATCAACCGCCGCGTCGACGGGATGATCGTGGCGGGAATAGAAGAGGAGGCCCGCGGGCTATATCCCCTCCGTCACCTGAACGCGCTGAACACGGTAGGGTACAAAGAGTGGTTCGATCACTTCGACGGGAAGATCTCCCGCGACGAAGCCATCCGCCTGATCAAGCGCAACACGCGTCATTATGCCAAAAAACAACTCGCGTGGTTCCGTCGAGACCACGAGATCACCTGGTTTCACCCCGCCGAGACGGACCGGATGATCGCGTTGATCCGCGAGCAGCCCGAGGGAACACGCTAAGAAAACCTCACTCCTACCTCGTTCAAACAACAAACCCACCTCCATTTGCCCCTACCAGGTCAAATATTCAAAAATAGACGCGAAAAGAGTTGGATAAACGGGAGGGATCGTCTATATTCGTCGCGGGAAACGTCCCGAAAAAAGATCCAGCATGATGACAAGCGAACTACCCGGTACCTGCCAACGCACCTCCTCCCCTCCCCCGCCAACGGGCGAGACGGGTAAACGGCATGAACTGCCGCCGCCGGGCGACGCGAGGGAGCGGCGGGGCCGCGAGCGGGGCATCTCCCGTGTCATGAACCTTGCAAGAGGTTGTTTAACGTGGCTGGTGTTGCTCTTGCTCTCGCCCCTCTCGCCCGCTTTTTCCCAGGCCTCTTACCCCGTGCACGTGACGGTGCAGGTGCTGCCGCCCCACGGGCCTTCCCTGG
>JAISNC010000018.1 GCA_031276355.1 Odoribacteraceae bacterium | reverse complement strand
CCAGGGAAGGCCCGTGGGGCGGCAGCACCTGCACCGTCACGTGCACGGGGTAAGAGGCCTGGGAAAAAGCGGGCGAGAGGGGCGAGAGCAAGAGCAACACCAGCCACGTTAAACAACCTTTTACAACATTCATAACCGGGGGTATTGACATCATTGTTTCTTTATAACTATTTGCAACACCGATTTATCGGCTTTTGTAGTCAGGTGCAGGAGGCAGGTACCCTCGAGCGTGCCGTTGATCTCGTACTCGAAGGTTTTATTTTGGACTCCCCGCGCCTGTTTGGTATCCATCACGACCCCGGCAGGCGAATAGAGCGTCAGCGTGAAATCTTCGGCCTGGTTAAGTTCCACCGACACCTTAAAATAGCCCGTGCTTGGGTTGGGTGCCACCCAAAACTGCTTTATGAGCGGGTTTTCGCTGTCGGGCAACTCGACCTCGCCTTTACCGACTACCCGGACGGTGCGGGTGACGATCGTGGCACCCTCGCCTTTGAAACCCTCCATCGAGACGGTGTACTCTCCCTGCTGGCTTAACGAGAAGACGAGTTCGGTGTCGGATTTCCTGATCACGACAGCCTCTTCGGGCAATTTCCACACGATCCGGTCAGCCGACACCGTGCTCAGGTTCACGGCATGTATCTCGGAGCCCGCTTCGATGGTCGTCGGCACGGTCATGTCCAAGGCCAGTGTCTCGTTGGTGATCCTTACGCTGATCCGGTCGAGGGCCACGCATCCCTGCGGGTTGATGGCCCGGACGTTGTACTCCCCGGCGCGATCTACCACGATCTGGGATCCGCTCCCCGGCAGTTTCTCGTCGTTGAGATACCACTCGTAAACGACATCCTCCTCCGCGCATACCGCTTCGACCACGCGCGACTGATCGCGACACATCACGAGGTCGTCGCCCAGATCCACGGTGAACGCCCGCGGCTCCTTGATGTAGAAACTATAGGCGTTATGGCAACCGTTGGCATCGGTGATCTCGACTCGATACGTGCCCGCCGCGAGTTCGTTTCTGACTAAATCCGCGCTTCGCGTATCGTCCCACCGGAGGGTGTAGGGAGGCGTGGCACCCGACAATTGTAGCCGGATCGAACCTGGAGCAGCGCATGTCGGTTGCGTCACGAGCGAATCGACCCTCAGCGTGCTTGAAGAGGTCACCTCTGCCGAAGAGGTCAGATAGCCGCCGCGCGCATCGGTGACTTTCAGCATGTAGTTCCCGGCCTCCAGGCCGCTCACCTCGTTTCCCGTGGCCCCTTCGATATTCCACTGGTACGTGTAGGGAGGTACGCCGCCACGCGCGAACGCCGTGATTTTCCCGCTGTTGCCACCATGGCACCCCGTCTGGACAATGCTGAATTGTACCTGAACAGGATCGGGCTGCGCGAGTTCGCGGGGGGCGGAGGTTTTCGCTATACCGTTAGCGTCGGTGACTTTGGCCTGGTATAGGCCGGCCACGAGGGCGCGGGCGATGCTGTCGTTGGGCATCGGGTACTCCTGCATCACACCCTCTTCCGACCGCTTATACCATGTCATCTGGTAGGGCTTGACACCTCCGCTCACGCGGGCGGTAAGTTCTCCCTGGTTGCCGCCGTGCCAGTTCACGAAATGAGTCTCTTCGATATCAATGACAAGAGGAGGGGGCGCGGGTATCGTGAAGTTCAAGATCGCCTCGCAGCCACACGGGACGATCCTATCCTGCGGCTCCAGAACGGCGTAATTCTTATCCCGGACGGTCACGAAATAATCGCCGCGGCCCAGCCCGTTGAATGTATACAAAATATCGGCACCATCCGCCGACCAGGACACGGGCGTGTAGGAAGAACCGTCCTCGTGGGAGAATACCGTGAAGTACCCTCCCCCGGAGGCGGTTCTCGTGCCGCCCGCGACCCGGATTGTCATCCCCCCGTCGCGCGACGCGTGGGCCAATGGCGGGGTCATGTGTTCGAGCGCGACCGACAAGGGTTGCGCGGGCTCCGCGAGCGTGGCCGACACGCGGCCGTTGTCCGTCGAGGTGCAGTCGTTTGTATCCCGGATGTAAATCGCGTAATTACCTTGTGCCAGGCGGGAGAAACGGCCGTACTCATACTCCAAGAAAGTGATCTGCTGCATGGACGTATTGTCGCCGACCTTGTATAACTCGGCCACATAACTGCCCGTGCCACCGGTGGCGCTCACGACAATCTCCCCGTCGCTGCCGCCATGACAACGCACATCGGTACACGCCTCGACCGCGTGTTTGATCGGGAGCCTGCGGGGAACGGTTAAGGTATATGAATGGGAGGATGCCCTCGCGTACAGGTTGAAACCGCTATACGTGCCGGTCACGTTGAATTTCAAGTTGTCGCCTGATTTGACTTCGTTGAGCAGGGTCGAGTGATCCGCGTTTAACTCCGTGATATTCTGATAAGCCTCTTCGGTAAACTCGCCGTCTACATTGAGGGCGATGACCTCACCCGGCCACAAGGCCCTGTCGAACGTGATTTTCACCGCGGCATTCCCGTTGCCGCTGCACCGTTCGAGTTCATGCACCCCCGCGCTCACGATATGGGGGGCAGAAAGGCACGGGCGCAACACGAGGACGACATTCTCCCGGGCATAGGAGCTTGCCCTGACCTGTATGTTTGTATTGTTGCGTATATATGACTGAAAAACAGCCGTTGAAAAAATATCCGTTCCCTTGAACGTGATCTCTGTCGCGCCTTGATAGCGCGCCGGGAAAGAGCGCCACGCGTTCGGCAGATCTTCGCCCTCTACCCGGTATTGCCAGTTATAGGTCGACAGGGGCGTGAACCCCTTGGTGGCTTTCAGCGTGATAGCATCGGCACTGGGCAGATAGTTGCTATTATCGGCCTCCCCTTTGGTATTGAAGTACTTCGCATCGATCTTGTTGGGTTGTACGACAAGCCGGAACGCGCCGGTCACCTTACTAAAAAAATCATCCCTCGTATTTATTTTACTAATAGTCATATCGATGACGGGAATATTGTGATAAATTACAGTTTGAGTCGTGGTGTTACGATTGTGAGTACCCCCATAACTCTTCCACGTTCTTTTCGTATAAAAAAAGAGAGTTGTATTGTACTTTATCGCGTCAAGCGGCACTATTTTTACATATTCCGGCGCGTAAGGAACAGCTCTCCCGTCATTCACGTCGCCCGAGGCCGGTTCGTGCACGAGATTATATTCACCCCCGGGGCCTTTCACATAAATCCTGTACTCGATATTTCGCATGTTATTTCCACTGTTCACCAAGGAGGTGAACCGGATGCTGACTCGATACTCTCCCGTGGCCGGACTCTGCGCCCTGAGGGGAACTGCGAACAAGCCGAGCAGGAGCGATGCAGAAAAAATATACGCTATCTTTTTCATAACGCTATTGATTTTATAATGGTCGCCGGCGGTGCGCTGTTACTCTTCACAACCAGCATGTATTCATAGTTAACTCCCGACATCACGTCCGAGTCTTCGATCCCGGCCGCCCGGTCAAGCCCTTCGCGGAACAGGCCGAATGATCCGCCGCCGGCTTTTTTGTAAAGCAGCATCCCCGTAACGTTGGCCGTCGTGACTTCCCAAGCCAGGTTCACCCTCCCCTTGACAAACGTAACGTGAAACGTCACGGCAGGATTCGCGCCAGATTTATTGATGGCCTTCACTTTATAGTCGGGCGACGGTTCCGAAACAAGGCCCCCTTCGCTACGGGAGCAGACGCGGTAGATATACGTCCGGCCATTTTCCACATCGTCGTCTTGCCACTCGCGAACGGCGGCATCCGAGATCCGCGTGATCATCTCGAACTCCGCCCCGCTACCGCGCCAGATGTCATAACCTGCCAAAACGCTCTCCCCACCGCTCACCCAACAGAGGACGTTCCGGCCATCTTCCACCCTGATCTGACGGATGAAGGGGGCTGTCGGGGGTATGACCTCCGGTTTGATAACCTCGACCACCCCCGACCTGTCGGATTGGGTATAGCGCTCGTTCAGGGCCGTGATGGCGTAATACACCTCGCGGTTGAGCGAACGCGCATCGACAGAGTCAATATAAACGGTATCTTGTATCGCGATGTCGTTCAGGGGTATCATCTCCTCCTCGGCGGTCTGGCCGCGATAGAGGCGGTAACCGAACTTGCCCCTGTCCTTGTTGGCTTGCCAGGAGAGCCTCACCACCCCCGTGGTGTCGGCAATGGCCGTCAAGCCCACGGGTACGGCCGGCGGCAGCGTATCAATGGGCTGCACCAAAACGGAAAACGAACGCACCCTCTTGCCTGTAAGGCTATTGGCCGCCACGGTAAAGTAATTCGTGAGCGGCAGATCATGCAACGTCACACTTCTTTGCTCCTTCGGGAGCGGCGTGAGGTAGTCCGTGTAATGCGCATCGTCGTCCGAACGCTCCAACGTGAAACTTTCGATCAGCGCTTCATACGCCGGATCGAACTCCCACGCTATCACCATGCCATCTTCACTGTCGGGACTGGCCCTGACAATGAGGGGCGCAACCTGTAATTCGGCCCGGCCAACGCCGCGGATCGTGTCGCCGTAAGCGCTCTTTGTACCGAAAGGAGTCAAGGCCACAAGGCGATAGTGATACTCTATGTCATTCTGTATCGAGTCGGCATAAAAGATCCTGTCATTCTCCTCCGAGGCATCTATCTTCGTAACGGGGGGATCCGTGATGGATATGAAATGAACCCCGTCGATAGAGCGCTCCAGGATATAGGCATTATAGAGCGCCTGCTGCGTGCGCGCGTTCCAACTGAGCAGCACGGTGCCATCCATGAATCGCCCGCTGAAATCGAGCGGCGGCGGGAAACGGTCGACGCGTCCCCCATCGACGAACAGCGCTCCCCCGGCAATCTCCATCTGCTCCGGTGGCACCAACGGGGTCACTCGATACAAGTATCTTTCATCCTCTTTGGCCTCGTTATCTTCCCAACCCCAGCCGGCAGCAACCGCCGCGGGGAAACAGAGATCGGCAGCATAGAGGGAAAAGAGATATCTTTGCTGCAACTCCTCCGACAGGGCTATGATCGCCTCAACATCGCCGCGACTCATCCCCGACACCGCGAAGCTCTCCCCGAAAACGGCTTGTGCAATAATCGCCGCGTAAGGGTATTCGGTGGCAACGCATTTAAACGCTTCCGACTCTTCAGGCCTCAGGCATTCAGCGAGTAGCTCTGTCAACGGCTCGTCGAGAACAACGCCCGCCCTGACCACCGTCACCTTTTCGAGCCGCGCGCCGTATTCGTTCAGTAACCGCCACGCCTTGGCATCGGTCGGTGCCCAACGTACCAGTACCTTATTCTTATGCACCTCGCCGCGCATCACTATGGATGCAGGCCGACCGGGCTGCTCGTCCGGCCCGCTTTGCGGGGCCTGTCCGCGCACCGCCATCGCCCAAGTGGCAAACGCGAAAACTGCTGCTATGTATTTTATCCTGTTCATCACTCGTTAAACCGTAAGAAGTTATTGAAATAGAAATCACACGAGGAGGTGACCGTGCCGTCCGGCAAGGTGTAGATCATAACGACGCCATATTTGCCATACTTGATGAAAGGCAGGCTGCCGGTCGCAAAACGCTTGTAGATCCCCTCGCTTACACGCGTTCTGTTATTTACCACCTGCGATTGCAGATCGCGAAAATCACGTTCCACCACGATCCCCGACTCGTAGGCCCACGGGAGATAGAATTTGGGCGGGCGGGCATCGTCGGCTATCAGGTCGAGGTAGGGATCGTAGATAAATACCGACCGGACAGGCGGAACGCCTATCCCGGCGTCGTCGCGGTACGCAAGCCGGATCGCCTCGAATGGATAGCCCTCATACACCAACGGATCCACCGTGTGGGTGAAGAAAGGCTCTTCCAGTCTGGCAAATGGCTGTATGAGGGCTTTCTGCCCGCTCTTCGCCACGCCCGTTACCTCTGCCTCGTCAAAAGGCTCGTCCGCCTGGACATTATACAGGAAGCGGTATGACAAACCCGCGTCCTGGGCGATACCGTTTCCTTCGACATGGATCGACCCTAACTTTTCTCCAAACGTGGTGTAGCGGCTGGTGGCAAAACCGAAATCAAGAATGCTCTTTTCGAGCGTGGTATTGATCCCCGCCGATGCGCCCCTGTTCTCGACGCTCAGCGCGCCCTCCTCTTCGGTGTCGAACACCTGTTGGACTGTTCCTTGTCTATCAGCAACTTCTACGTCCTTGGGCGTGTATGACAGGCTCAGCGTATAGCGCTGTTGGGTGTTGAGCTTCGGCAGGGAATACTCGATGCGGTTCGCCTGTTCGTTGTACCTGAAATCCGCCGCGACAGGCTCCCCGTCTTCCCCCGTGAAGGCGAGTTTGTAATCGAAGCCGCGTTCAAACAGGTATTTTTGGCCGAACTGAAGCTGTACGGCCCCTTCGCGGTATTCAGCCGTCAGGAAATAGCGCTGATCGACCACGGGATACGAGTAGACAATGTTCTCCAGCGGGATGTTATCAGGCGCGCCGCCCGTGGTGAATGTACACTCTCTCGTCTCGACGGCCTCCTTGTTGGCCGTGTATACGGTGCTCCACTTGCCGTTGCTGAATTTGTCAAAACAAACCTCCACCCGTGCCGTGAGGTTCGCGTAGGGCGGCAATACCTCCTTGGCCTGGAATGTCACGGCATTCTTGTCGCTGTTCCACTTCAAGGTACCAGGAATGACCTCACCCCCGTCGCTCTGGAGAGTGAACGCCTTGAGTCGCACCCTGTAAGTATTTATTCCCCGGTCGTCTTCGGCCTGGAATTGCGTATCCAAGGCCGTGGTGAAGGTCACCTGGGGCGTGGCGAAAACACTAATATCGGAATCCTTGTCGGAGGGCGCGATATCGCTGATCATGGCCATCTGTAACGGTGATCCTCCCGGGATCAACGGGGTACAATCGTCGCCAAGGCTCAACTTGAAGCGCATGTTCCCCTTGATAAGGCCCAGCACGTCGACATGGACCCCAAGGTATCCCCTGAACGAGGACGGATTGGGCAACTGGGCCTGCAACAGCGCTGCGGTACTTCCCTTGATGATCGGGAACGTCATCTTCAGGAACCAAAGGTTGACCTTCACGCCCAGTTCACCCTGTAAATAGGCGTAGCTCTGCCCTTGGGCAAACCAGCCATTCATGCCCACTTGACGGCCCGTTTCCTGACAATACATGTCGCCGAAATCCTTGAACATGATATCGAAGCCCATTCCCGTCAAGAAGTTGGCGTACAGGAGCAGGAACGTGATATCCCCCGTCGCGACACGCAGATCGGCACCGAAAGCGAACCCTTTGCCGGTAGATAGCATATCGAAATTACGCCCCAACGTGAGGCTCGACAGATCGCGCCCGAGAATAGTAGCCACCTCAACGGGCGGGGCCGGCATGGCCGGGATCTCGGAGCCGACCATCAGGTAACTTCCTACCTGCACGTTAAGCAGATTGCCTATGTTGAGTTTCAATCCCATGCGATTGTCGGGTTTCCCGATATGCATGTACCACGTGTCGGGAGCGAAATGGATCACGCTCTGGCCTCCTCCCGTGAGGATACCGCCCGGGATATTAATACTCAGGTCGGACTGGGCATGAAAAATATGATTGTCGAAATCGTACTTTATGCCGACCGCCCCCTTGATCCCGAGTTGGATCTTTTCGGGTACGGGCATCACGATCTCGGCAGCCTTGTTAGGCTCGAACTGCTTCAACCTGTCGAGCGTGGACATCTTGGAGGCGTACTCCTTCTCTTTTTGCAGGACTTGATTGTACTTGTCAGTCAAGCCCAACACGTCGGTATTGTTCAGCTTCGCCGCGAGCAAGACATGGCCATAGAACCCGATATAACTCAAGCCGCCACGGGCATTGAAGGCGATATCGAAACACGCTTCGCCGCTGCCCACCTTCGCGATGTCCAGCAACACGGACGATTTCAACCCGAAGCCCTTCTCCTTGTCGGGTAAATAGGCCGCGGCCGCGAACGCGCTACCCTCGTTCGGAGCGTTACCGACACCGATCATTTTCTGGGAGACCGCCCCCGCGAATCCCGAGATACGCAGAGGCCCCACGATCGGGATCGGCGTGGGGAGCTTGACGCTGCCATCCACGAACCAGTACGAGAAACCGTCGGTGCGTCCGAAACAGCCCCTCATCTTCACGTTCAGGTCGCCGCATGGCTTGATGGCCACCTCCAACGCGCCATAAAAGCCATCGCCATAGACCGGATCATCGCGGCGCCAACCGATCGTGCCGTTGATCTTCATCGTTCCGGCAATATCGGCGCCGAGGGCAATCTCATTCACCTTCACCTCGTCGAAATCCCAGCTCCGACGATCACCCTCCTCGCGTAACGAAGCGAGGAACGCTATGTTCGTGCTGCCCGAGAACATGTCTTGCCCCAGTGTTACCTTGATACCCGATGATAGTTCCACTTTGCCACTCGTGCTCCTCAGCGCGATATTATCGAGCGATATAGGGAAAGCACCCAGAGAGACCTTCCCCTTGTAGCCCAAGTATTTGATACTGATATAGGGATCTTCCGTCTTCAGGCACAGGCTCTGAAATTCCAGTTTCGGGATAGACACGGGAACCTTGCCCCCCGCCGCGATGGCCATGCTTCCGTGCAGAAGCGCCTCGGGAAGAAACTTGTTGTCGACGACATGCAACTTCACGTAGGAGTTGGGCAGCAGGGTAGCCTTGGCGTTGAAAATGGAAAAGTCAAGCGTGTCGGCCGGCTGCACGCACATCAGGTATTCGTTATCCTCTTGTATCAAGGCATTGTACCCGAGCCGCGTTTTGCCCTTATTGAACGGAAGCCCGATCTCTCCGGAAAAGCCCGCCGCGAGCAACTGATTGGCCTCCATTTCCAGCCTGAACGTATTGACCGAAAAATTCCAACCACCGGCACTCCCGTTCTCGAAGCGGAGGATATTTTCCGCCGCGAACAGGCCCGTGATGCCGTTGTCGTCAATAAGCATGTGCTCGGCCGTAAAGCGCGTACGTGTGCCGTCAGTGCTGCTGAACGCTTTGGGGAGCGTCACTTGAAGCCGACGGGCATAAACGCCGCGCCACAAGGTCGGCTGGCCCGGGATCATATACTTTTGCTCGTACCCCCTGGGGAAAGCAACTGCCTTGTCGTTGTAGGTATCACTGAAATCGAGGAGCACTTTCTCAAGATCGAAAATAAATCCGTCGAGACCGCAGATCTGAAACGAGGGCAGCGTGATATCGGCCATGATATTATTCCAGTCACTGACCACCGTGCGAAAGTGTCCCGAAACCACGGGATTTTTTTGCACCACCGTGCCATCAGGCCCGACTCTCTCGACAAGCGTGGTGGGGAATCTTACTTCGGCATCCAGTCCCAACTCCTTGAACCCAAGGCAATCTACGCTAAGGTAGGTTTTCGACCGCGTGTTTCCCGTCTGCTTATCGTAATTCCCCAGCAGCGTCACCGACATGTTGCCGCCATTGAAGCGGATCGTGACATCCTCCAATAGAGCCAACGTGGCATCGCCGATGATCGTTCCCTTGTGGGATAGCTTGATCCCCCTCGCGCCAAAAAACAGCGTTGTTGGCCGACCGTCTGCACTTTTCTGGGGTAGTACGGCTTTGGCAAAGAGAGTTAATTCGGTGTAATCGAGGCAGAATTCCGCCTTATCGACAGCGATGGTTACCTCCATGTTATTCACCACCCGTTTGATGCCGACCGGCAGGACATTCAGGGAGGCGGATGTCAGATTTTCCGCGTAGGCATCATTCTGAAATACAGCATCGAAAGTCTTGACAATGGCTTCCAACTGCAACTCTTCCGTATTGCCACCCTGCTGTGGAAATACCTGGAACGGTAGCAAAACCGTCAATAGTAATAAGATCTGTATGTGTTTTAACGCTTTCATTTGTAGTTATTTACACGATTCGAGTTACCTTAATGGCGGTAAATATACAAAAAATATTGAACTTTCACCTTTACTCCCTTCAAAATTTCGCTTGCCTTCCGTGATTCTTTCAATAAAAATGCGCGAGCAACCGTGTCACCGGCATAATTAATTAGCAACTCCCTGTTAATCTACTTATAACAAGGGAAAAATGACAAAATTTAAGATAAAAATAAACCTAATATGCTATTTGAGGCTGTCTCAAAAGTCGGTTTTCGTCATTGTGACGGCAAGGAGTTGCGAGGCACGGAACCAGGCAGAATGTAATTCAAAATTCAATAAATCAATGGATTGATTCGATATGCGCCCTCGCGATAACGCTCATTCGAAACTGTTGAAACAGCCCCCTAAATATAGATGGCTTGTCCGCGCGATGCCATAAATCCGGGGGAGACGGTTGGAGGAGGGGGCTGTTTCGACCGGGTGGTTTTTAGAGACATTCGGGCGGAGCGGTTTTAGAGTGGCGATTCGGGGTAAAAAATAAAAAATCAACAAAAAGAAGGAAATCATTTGTTGTTTAATGAAAACGATGTATATTTGCCCTCTGAAAATCGAGATCAAATCTAATACATCATTGAATATTAAACATTTAAAAAATGACAAAGGCTGACATTGTAAATGAGATTTCGAAATCCACTGGGATTGAGAAAGTGGTTGTGCAAGCGACTGTAGAGGCATTCATGGATGCCATCAAGGGTTCCGTAATTGACGGTAAGAACGTGTACTTGAGAGGGTTCGGTAGTTTCGTGGTCAAGAAAAGGGCCGAGAAAACCGCGCGGAACATCTCAAAGAACTTGACGCTGAAGATACCGGCACATAACATCCCTTCCTTTAAGCCGTCCAAGAGTTTTGTTACCCAGGTCAAGGAGCAAGTAAAGTAAAAGAAAGGAGCGAAAGACCATGCCAAGTGGAAAAAAAAGGAAGCGGCACAAGATGGCTACTCACAAACGCAAGAAGAGGCTAAGGAAGAATCGGCACAAGAAGAAATAGTCGTTTGTGAGTTCAGTGAGATATTTAAACCTAAAGGCAAACGCCTTTAGGTTTATTTCGTTAGTTATGAATTAATACACAAGCAACGTGAGCACGGAGTTGGTCATAGATGTCAGGACGGACGAAACGGTCATTGCCCTTCTGAAAGACAGGAGGTTAATGGAATTGACGACGGAGAAAACCAGCATGAAATTCGCCGTGGGCGATATTTATTTCGGGAAAGTGAAGAAGATCATGGCCGGGTTGAACGCGGCGTTCGTGAACGTCGGTTACGAGAAAGACGCCTTCCTGCATTACCTTGATTTAAGTCCTCAATTTCTCTCGTTAAACACGTATATCAAGTTATGCATCGCCCGCAAGGGGATGCCCGTGG
Organism: Odoribacteraceae bacterium; assembly: GCA_031276355.1. Taxonomy (GTDB): domain Bacteria; phylum Bacteroidota; class Bacteroidia; order Bacteroidales; family Marinifilaceae; genus JAIRKS01. Next base: position 4,593 of record JAISNC010000018.1, on the reverse strand, counting down.
CCAAGCTGAAGCTGGAGCCGGAGATCAACAAGAACGGCAAGATCGGGGAGTTGCTCTCCGTGGGCCAGTACGTGGCCGTGCAAGTCGCCAAGGAGCCGATCTCGACCAAAGGGCCTCGCCTGACATCGGAGTTAAGCATTGCCGGGCGTCACCTCGTGCTGATGCCCTTCTCGGAAAAAGTCTCCGTGTCCCAGAAAATCAAGTCGGCCGAGGAGCGCAAGCGGTTGAAACGCCTGATCGAGAGCATCCGGCCCAAGAATTACGGGGTGATTGTCCGGACGGTGGCCGAGGGGAAGAACGCCGAGCTATTCGACAGCGAGCTGGGCGAGCTTGTCACGCGCTTCGAGAACGCGTTCAAGCATATCCGGGAGCTGGAACCTCCCAAGTTGATCCTGGGAGAGATCGACCGGACGACGGCCTTCCTCCGGGACATCCTGAACTCCTCTTTCGAGAACATTTACGTGAACGACGCGGCCCTCAGCAAGGAGATCAAGCACTATATCAGCACGATTGCCCCCGAAAAGGAGGGAATCGTGAAACACATCTCTACCGACATACCGATCCTTGATCACTTCGGGGTAGACAAGCAGATCAAATCCTCGTTGGGGCGTACCGTCTCTTTCAAAAACGGGGCTTACCTGATCATTGAACACACGGAGGCTTTTCACGTGATCGACGTGAACAGTGGCAACCGGACCAAGTTAGGCGACGATCAAGAGAGCAACGCGCTGGAGGTGAACCTTGCCGCGGCCGAGGAGATCGCCCGGCAGTTGCGGCTGCGGGACATGGGCGGCATCATCGTCATCGACTTTATCGACATGCAGCACGCCGAGAATCGCCAGAAGCTCCTGGACAAGATGAAGAGCACGATGGAGACAGACCGGGCGAAACACACCATTTTACCGTTGAGCAAGTTCGGGTTGATGCAGATCACGCGGCAGCGGGTGCGCCCGGAGATGGCGGTGACCACGATGGAGAGTTGTCCCGTTTGCCACGGGACGGGCAAGGCCGAGGCCGCCGTGCTGGTGATCGACAAGATCGAAGAGCAACTGGAGTACCTGCTCGTCGAGAAGAAGATGCGACACCTGACGCTGAAAGTGCACCCGTTCGTGGCGGCTTACCTGAAACACGGGCTTTGGTCGATCTGTCGACGGTGGCAGTTTAAGCACCTGAGCCGCATCCACGTAGTCGGCGTCCCCTCTTTTTATATCTACGAGTTTCGCTTTTGCGACCGCTTTCACCAAGAGATCGCGTGAGCGCGCGATGCGTCATATATTGAACTTCAAATCCTCCCGCGTGACATGGGACGGGAGAAACGGCGAGGCATCCCCCCCGTTGAGTAATATATCTTTCACGATACTGGAACTGATAAAGGTGTGACGCGGGGAGGTGAGCAAGAAAATGGTCTCCACCCGCGCGTTCATGGCCCGGTTGATCTGGCCCACGGCGCGTTCGTACTCGAAATCGGCAGCGGTGCGCAACCCCCGGAGCAGGAACGAGGCGCCCACCCGCTCGCAATAGTCCACCGTCAACCCGGTATAACTCTCCACGCGGACACGCGGCTCGTCACGAAACACCTTCCGTATCAAGGCCACGCGGAGGGCCAGATCCAAGAACTCGCGTTTCCCCGCGTTCTCTCCCACCGCCACGATAATTTGCTCGAAAAGCCCTAACCCTCGCCTCACGATCTCCTCGTGACCGATCGTGACCGGATCGAACGAGCCGGGAAATACCGCTATATTTTTCGTCGTCATAATCATGAAATGTTAATTACAAACCATTTAGCCCCAACGCCACTCTTCCCCGGTTACAAATTAAAAGGGTTTTGACGAGACGGCAAAGAAAATAATACAAATTCGACTATTTTTTCTTTCAGCCACGTGAAGAACTTCTTTTTTTTTAATAGTTTTGTAACCCGAAAATCAATCCTTTTTAGGAACGCTAAATTAAAAAAAATGGCTCAAAAACTACTTATTCGCGACCTGACCTTAAGAGACGGCCAACAGTCCGCGTTCGCGACGCGCATGACGCAACAACAGATAGACCGCGTGCTTCCCTTCTACAAGGAGGCGAATTTTTACGCGATGGAGGTATGGGGCGGCGCGGTTCCCGACTCGGTCATGCGCTACCTGAACGAGAACCCGTGGGATCGCCTCGAGAAGATCAAGGCGGCCGTGGGCGACGTCTCCAAGTTAACCGCCCTGTCGCGGGGCCGCAACCTGTTCGGCTACGCGCCCTACCCGGATACGATCATCGACGGGTTCTGTAAAAATTCCATCGCCTCCGGGCTGGGCATCATGCGCATTTTCGATGCACTGAATGACGTGGATAACGTGAAATCCACCATCAAATACGTGAAGGCGTACGGGGGTATCGCCGATTGCGCCGTATGCTACACGATCGACCCGCACTTCACCACGATGGAGCGCGTGAAGGCCAAGTTGAAAGGCAAACCGCTCCCCAAAGAGGTCTTCACGGACGAGTATTTCTTACATAAAGCCCAGGAGATGGAGGCGTTAGGCGCTGACATGATCACCATCAAAGACATGAGCGGCCTGATACAACCGACGCGCATCGCCGGGTTGGTCTCCCTCTTCAAGCAACACCTGCGGGTGCCGCTTGATTTCCACACCCACTGTACCCCCGGCTACGGCTTAGGGGCCGTCCTCTCGGCCATTGTCCACGGGGTGGACGTGGTGGATGCCGTCATCTGGAACTTCGCCGGCGGCCCGGCCGCCCCGGCCATCGAGTTGATCTACCTCTTCTGCCAGAAACTCGGCGTAGAACTCGACGTCAACATGGAGGCCGTCGCCAAGATCAACCGGGAACTTTTTGACATCCGCAAGGAGCTTGATCTCGTCGATGCCGTGAAGCAGTTCCCGAATCCCTTTAATCCCCTCGTCGACACGTTGCCAGCAGCGATAGAGCACGCGTTTGACAGCGCCATCGCCGCTGCCCGGAAGGGGGACGAGGAGAAGCTGCTGCAAGCATGTCACGCCATCGAGGCCCACTTCAACTTCCCCAAGCCGAACGACCTCGTCAAGGAGGCGGAGATCCCCGGCGGGATGTACACCAACATGGTGGCGCAATTGAAGCAATTGAACGCGATGGATATTCTCGAAGGTGCCATGAAGTTGATCCCCACCGTGCGACTGGCCGCGGGACTTCCCCCGCTGGTGACGCCCACCAGCCAGATCGTGGGAGCCCAAGCCGTGAATTGCGCCCTTGACACCAAGAACGGGAAACCGATGTACACCAACGTCTCCAACCAGTTCACGGCGCTCGTGAAGGGCGAGTACGGCAAGACCCCTGTCCCCGTGGATCCCGAGTTCCGGCTGAAAATCGCCAAGGTGCGGGAGGAGACCCCTTACGACACGTCGAAATACCGGATGCAGGAGAATCCCGTTCTGGCCGAGTGCGGGGGTGTCCGGCTGGCCGCTAACGAGAAGGAGGTGTTGCTGCTGGAGCTGTTCCCCACCGTTGCCCGTACCTTCCTGACCAAGCAAAAAGAGGCGGCGTACCAGGCGGGACAAGCCGACCGCAAGGCCGCCGAGGAGACGAAACAGGCCGTGGAAGAGGAGAAGGCCGAACCCATCACCGGCAAGGTGATCGAATCCCCGATGCCGGGGAGCATCTTCCAGATCCTGGTGCAACCGGGCGACGTCGTGAAATGCGGCCAAGAGGTGTTGATCCTCGAGGCCATGAAGATGGAGAATAGCATCACGTCCGACTATTCCGGTACCGTCAAACGGATCTTTGCCGCCGTCGGGAGTAACGTGGCGGCCGGGGCAAAACTCATCGAGATCGAGGTCTGACAAGGGCCTGCAGATACCCGGGGATCAAGAGATTTTTTGTGAGGCTGTCTCGAAAACTGGTTCCCGTCATCGCGCCCCGCGTGTTTCCTCCCGAAGGGTTGTCATTACGATCCGCGCGGCGGGAAGCAATCCAGTCCACGTCCCGTCATCGCGAACCCGGAGGGTGAAGCGATCCAGGGATTCACGGGTGCCTGGCTCGCTTTCCCTTCCGGGTTTGCGATAATGTTCAGATGTAGGAGGGTGTGTCAAAAGTAAAATGAACTCCCTGAGCATTGAATAGTTGAAATCACTTTCAGATACCGACCCGAGTAAAAAATACTAAAAGAGGGCGTGTCGAGACTTTTGACACGCCCTCTTCCCTTTTTCCAGTGGTCCCTGGTGCGCCCTGCTGCCCGGGCGCGTGACGCGTTCCCGCGCGGGGATGACCGGGTGCCCCCGCGCGATCTCTTGATTCACCCTCGCCGTCCGTCCCGGATCCGTCCCTTTTTTTTCTTTCTTTCCTGTTGTATTCCAGCTTGTTGTATTTCCACTCGCGTTTTTCTTGAAAAAAAGTGCCTTTTCTTTTCATCACTTTTAGTTAAAACAATTATATATGGATGTATACACGAATTACAGGCATGAATAAAGACACGGATAAAGATACGCTTCAAGACGCTGGCCCAATGGATCATGACACGGGTAGCGACATCGCGCGGTACCTGGTCGAGTACTTCTCGAGCGGGCCTGGGCCGGGCGATCCCGTGGCGCTGGAGCGCTGGGCGCGGGCGTCTGCCGGTAA
>JAISNC010000041.1 GCA_031276355.1 Odoribacteraceae bacterium | reverse complement strand
ATTGGCTTCGCCGGGTTTCGCTTCCCCAGAGGGGAATCATATCAATAGAAAAACAGGATACCCCCCGTATCTCCAATAGCCCGTAGGGCTTTCATTTCGGCGCTTTTTATGAATTCCCTGCGGGGAATTAAGAACAAGAAGGGATGCCGTTTCTCTATGGATATGATTGCCCCACGGGCAATCGCCGCAAAACCCGGCGTGGACCATCGTCCCCCTCTTGCCTCTTAACTGGATGACATTGGGCTTCAGCTTACGGTAACAAGGGAATACATCTCTCACCCAGTCCCGCGGGGACGACACTTGATTAACCGTATGCTTCAGCTTACGGCAGCAAGGGAATACATCCACCACCCAGTCCCGCAGGGACGACACTTGATTAACCGTATGCTTTAGCTTACGGCCGCAGGGACGACACTTGATTAAGGGGCTGTCTCAAAAGCCTCGAACGAGTGTCATGACGATCCGCATGTCCCGTCATTGCGAACCCGAAGGGTGAAGCAATCCAGGGCTGGAGCGTGTTCTGGATTGCTTCCCGCTGCGCGGATCGCAATGACGGTCATTCGCAAGGACGAAAACCGCCGGGGCATCCCGGACGGGATGCGAGGTACCCCCCCCGCAATCCGATTCCCGTTTGTTTGTATCCTTTTCTAACGTCCATTTTTCAAAATAGATAGCAAAAAAGAAATAAGGCACGCGTGATCAACTACATGATGGCTCTCTTTTTTGAACTTCTTTTTCATTTCTTTTTTTTAGACAGTCGATTTTTCTGCCAGCTTATACCGACGAAATGTTTTTCCTCCTTCGCTTGCAAGACGGCCGGACTTTACCATTAAATGTAACATTGAACTTGATAGATCTTTAAACACGGTAAGATTGAATTAAAGTTAATAAAAGTGAATGACGCGCACTCTTAATATCGATTCAAAAAAACGATTGTTGGTCACGGCTTACTGTCAATAGGCACGAGAAAAGTTTCATCAAATTCAGTATTGGCGACAAAAGCCTCGAAACGCGACAAATTAAAAGGTACCCCATCAAGAGTACTTTGGAGATCTCGCGGGAGTTCACTACTTTCGTGGCTGAAATAAAATCAAACGATCATGGATTACTTCTCGGCCATCAGTATAAAAGAGATCATTAGCGCCTTCATGGTGCTGTTCGCCGTCATCGACATCACCGGCTCGGTGCCGGTGATCCTGCAGATACAAGCGAAAGGCGTCCGCGTGAACGCCTTCAAGGCGGCGGCGCTCTCGCTGGTCGTGCTGGTGTCGTTTCTGTTCATCGGGGAGGTCGTCCTCGGCCTTTTTAACGTGGACGTCTCCTCGTTCGCGGTGGCGGGGGCGCTGGTGATCTTCGTCCTCGCGTGCGAGATGATCTTCGGCATCGAGGTATTCAAGAACGACGGCCCCCCCGGGTCGGCCACGATCGTCCCGCTGGTCTTCCCGCTCATCGCCGGGGCGGGCACGCTGACGACCCTCGTGTCGTTGCGCGCCGAGTACCACGTGCTGAACATCCTGCTGGCCATCCTGCTCAACATCGTCGTCATATACATCGTCCTGCGGAAGATCTCCATCATCGAGCGGATCTTCGGCAAGGGCGGCGTTTACATCCTCCGGAAGATCTTCGGTATCATCCTGCTGGCCATCTCCGTGAAACTCTTCACGACCAACCTCTCCATCCTCGTCAAGGCCCTGGGTTAACCGCCTTCCACGAGAAGGCGAGCGCGGGCAAGCCGGCGGGCAGGCCGCGGGGAAGGGTGACCTCGACGCCGCGGGACGTTTTCCTCCAGCGGACGGGCTTGCCGCGGCACGTCACGCACGCGCCGGCGGGCGGCTCGTTGCCTCGCCAGGTGACGGAGCGGGGAAGCGGCTGGCCCTCCTCGAAGCAGGCGATGGCGTGGCGGGAGTCGCCCTCCTTGGAGCGCGTGAACCAGACGTTGCCGTCGCGGGGCACGGCGACGGGGCGCGTCCCGTAGATCGCCTCGCCGTCGCGCGCGAGCCACGCGCCAATCTCCTCGAGGCGGGCAACGACCTCCCCGTCGAGGGTGCCGTCGCCCCGCGGCCCGATGCCGAGGAGCAGGTTGCCCCCCTTGGCGACGATCTCCACGAGGAGGTGGATCACGCGGGCGGGCGTCTTGTAAGTGTCGCCGGGGACGTGTCCCCAGTCGTTGCCGAGCGGGATGCAACTCTCCCAGGGGGTCTCGACGAGCGTGTCGGGGATGCCACGCTCCGGGGTGCGGTAGTTTTCGAACTCGCCGGGGACGGAACGGTCGACGATGATGATGCCCGGCTGGAGGGCGCGCGCCATGGCCGCCACCCGCGGCATGTCGATATCCTGGGCACCCTTGTAGAAGCGCCCGGCGCGGGCGACATCGCCCTCCCGCGCGGGACGTATCCACCCGCCGTCGAGCCAGAGGATGTCGATGGGGCCGTAGTCGCCGTCGAGAAGCTCCTCGATCTGGTTGTAGGTAAACTCCTTGAATCGTTGCCAGCGTCCCGGGTGCTTGTGGATGCTGTAATTGACGTTCCGGTCGGGGGTGGCGTAGCGATCCCACCAGTAGTAGGGCGAGTGCCAGTCGGGCTTGGAGAAGTAAGCCCCGATCATGTACCCCTCCTCCCGGAAGGCGTTAAAGACCTCGCGGGTGACGTCGCGGCGGGGATCGTCGCGGAAGGCCCCGCGGGTGATGGAGAAGTCGGACTGCCGGGTGTCGTACATGGCGAAGCCGTCATGGTGCTTGGTAGTGAAGATGAGGTAGTTCATCCCCGCCCTCTTCCCGGCCCGCGCCCACGCGGTGGGGTCGAAGCGGGTAGGGTTGAAGGAGTCGATCGTGGCCCAGTAGGCGCGCTTGTAGTCGTCGTAGCGGGCGCTGCTGTCGCGCGGGATCCACTCCTCTTCCTCGGAACAGATGGCCCACGACTCGACGATGCCGAGGTGCGAGTAGAGGCCCCAGTGGACGAGCATGCCGAACTTGAGGTCTTGCCAGCGGTCGAGGCGCGCGCGGACGGCCTCCTCGCGGGGCCAGGTGTAAGCGGGAAGGGGTTGCGCGGGGGCCGCGGGGATGATCCCGCCGAGCAACAGGGCGAGCAGGAGGATAGTGGGTCTCATCGCACGTTCTTGCAATATTTCACGATGTATTGATTCACCGACGAGATACCGAGGCTCTTGGCCTTGCGCCAGTCCTGGCAGGCAAGGAAGGGACGGCCCGTCTTGAAGTAGGCGATGCCGCGGTTCGCGTAGATGGAACCCACGGCGGCGTCCAGCGCGAGGGAGTTGTCGTAGTCCGCGATCGCCTGGTCGAACCGGTTTATTTTCAGGTAGCAGTTGCCGCGGGACGTGTAGTAGGTGGACAACATGGCGGACTTCGCCCCCTCTTTCTCTTGGCTGTCGATGGCCCGGGTAAACTCGCGGATAGCCATCGTCAGGTTGTTCTCCTTCAGGTAGACGGTGGCCAGGTAGTAGCAGATCTCGTCATCCGCCGGGAAGAAGGTTTTCGCTCGCTTGAGGTGCTCCCGCAGGAGGGCTATCTGTCCGGTGTTGAAGCAAGGCTCGACGAGGCTCATGTAGATCCGTCGCTCGCCGGGGGTTCTCTCGAGGGCCTCGACCAAGCGCGTGACGGCCCCCCTGTAATCGCCGTCGCCCGTGCATTGAAGCGCCTCGTTGTAAAGTTCCACCGTCCGCGCGTCCAGGACGATCCCCTCCTCCGCTTCTTGCCCCGCGACCGGCCCGGCCGCGGTTAATAACATCAAAATCAATCCGGTCTTTTTCATAATATCAATAAGTAGGTGTAACATCCCGTTTTTTACCTGCCGAAAGTAGGGAAAATGTTTCAAGAATACAAGCCCACCCCCCGTCTACACCCCCTACATGTTTTAAAATAGGTTTTTTCAGGCACGACGCGGGGCAACACGCCCTCGTGGTCCTGTTTCACTAACACGCGATGATGTCCCTCTCCCCCGCTCCCGACCGTTTTTCACAGCCGGTCGAGCCGCTTCAGGGCGCGGAACTTCAGGCGGTACATCCGTAGCATGTTGGGGAGAGAGTCGTAACGCGCGCACGCGCGGGCAAAGTGGAGCAACTCCTCGCGGCCCGCGGCGCGGTGGAGCACCAGCAGTTGGCGATGCACGAGGCGAAGGTAGCCGGCGGTGCAGGGATCGTCCTGGGGGTAGCCGGGCAGGTCGCACCGGTTGAAACGGAGCCAAAACCCGAGATCGAACCGCGGCCACTGGCGGATCAACCCCTCTATCCCCTCGTCAAAGAGGCGGCGGGCGAGGCGAGGCCCTTCCGGGTCGACGCACTCGGGCACGGCGCGCAGGTAGTCGAGCAGGCCGAAGAGCGAGAACGCGTGGCCATCCAGCACGCGGGTGGGGGCAACGGCCACGTACTCCTCGTAGAAGGTCTCCCCCGCGGCGCGGTCGACGGCAACGCCCCCCTCTGCAATATCTTTCGTGAAGGGGAGCAGGGCACCGGTGGCAACGCGTAGATAGCGCGCGTCGTTAGTCAGTTGCCACGCCCGCGTCAGGATCGAGAGGCCGCGGCTCTGGACGAAGGCGGATTTCCAGGGAGCGTGCACGCCGTATTCGGGCTTCGGCACGTCGGTGAGCCAGTAGACCCCGAGGCCCTCTTCCTCCCGCCTGTTACGCAGGAACCAGTCGGCGACACGCAAGAAGTGATCCCGCTTTTCGGCGCGCCCCGTGGCAAGCCAGGAGTGGAAGAGGGCCAGGCCGTATTGCCCGATGGAGATGGGATAGTAGTGCAGGCGGGGAGGATCCACGTCGATGTAGGTCGTGTTCAAGGGGATTCCCTCTTTGTCAAACGAGTGGATCAGGCGGTTGAGGCGCGCGCGCTTCTCTTCAAACCGGATGTAATAATAGCCCAGCTCTCCCGGCGGGTTCTCCACGGTGATCGCGACGTGCCGGTTGGCGTTCAGATCCCGGAGGAACTTCCGCGACATAAACACTATTTTCCTGATCTTCATCGTTTGTTTAAGATTCCGGCCAACGCGCGGGTGAGGGATTCGCGGGAGTAGTCGCGGGCGGGAGAGTCCCGGCGCGGCGGCGCGGGGGCATCGCGGCACGCTTTCAGGTAGGCATAGATGCCCGCCTCGTCGTGGTAATCGAAGGCTTGCCCGGCTTCGCTGGAGCGGAGAATCGCGGCGGCCTCCCCGTCCGTCGGGCCGAGGCAGAGAACGGGCGTTCCCGATCCCATATACTCGAACAACTTGCCGGGCAGGTATCCCGCGCTATCGGGGAAGTCGGGAATGACGAGCAGGAGAACGGAGGCCCCGCGCATCCGGCGAATGGCCTCGGCGTGCGGGACGAAAGGGAGTCGCTCGACGTGCTCGCCCAACGCGTCGAGTTGCCGGGCGTGGAGCGGGTCGATCTTGCCGATAAAGCGCAAGCGGAATGGTGCCTCAAGGAGGAGACGCCGGGCCGCGGCGATGAAGGCATCCAAGGTGTAGTTACTGGCCAGCGTGCCGGTGTAGGTGATGGTAAACTCCTGCTCCTTGGGGCACTCCCCGCGGAAATCTCTCGCGTCGTAACCGTTGTGGATAACGTGTAGCTTGTCGGGGAGGATCCGTGAAGATTTTGCCAGGAGCTGGCGACGGGTATGATGGCTTACCGTGATCACGGCATCGGCCCGGGTCAACACCTGTCGCTCGTAGCGCCGGTCGATGGCCCGCGCGATCGGCGTGGGGTAGAGCTTGTCGTAGTAATAGATGTCCGTCCACAAGTCGCGGAAATCGGCTATCCAGCGCCCGCGGAACGCACGTTGAAGCCGCAGGCCGATGAGATGAGCGGACATGGGGGGACCGGTGGTAATGACCGTGTCGATCTCCTCTTCCCGGAGGAGGCGGGATGCCGCGCGATAGGCGTGTTTGTTCCACCCCCGGCGAGCGTCCGGCAAGAAGAAATTCCCCCGGATAAAGCGGGAGATCTTCTGTTTCAGGGAGGGGGAGTCCTCGTTCACGAACCCGCTGTAAGGGGCGCTCTTCGCCTTCGTGAGCCGCTTGTAGAGGGCATACAGGCTCGATACGTCGGTGCGGTACACCCGTTGTCCCGGGTGAACCTCCTCCAGTAGCGAGGCATCCCGCACGGGGTATTCCGCCTTGGAGGGGTCGACGGTCAGGACGATCGGCTCGTAACCGAAATCCGGGAGGTATCCCGCGAATTTCAACCAACGCTGCACCCCCGGCCCGCCGGCAGGAGGCCAGTAGTAGGTGATAATCAAGACTTTTTTTAATGACCGAGTGGGCATGATTCCAGTGGTTTAACGTGTACCGTGTTTAAAAACCGGGAACCGGGAGCGATCTCTACGATCGGGAGCACCTCCCTCCCGTCAAGATTCCCCGGGGAAGATCCCATGTACATCGCGCGGGTGTGTCACCAGTCGGTTTCGGGGGGGGGTACCTCGTATCCCGAACGGGATGCCCGGACGGGTTTCGTCATTGCGAACCCAAAGGGTGAAGCAATCCAGGGATTCACGGGTTTCTGGATCGCTTCCCGCTACCAATGACGGGAGCTGACTTTTGACACACCCTCACGTGTATGTCGAGAGGCGCGATCTCGAGAGACACACCTTTTTCAACTACGCGTGTCAAGAACACGAATCAATAGAACTTATACCTTAAGTCCTCCACCTTCGACGCTTGTATGATCGATGGGATTGCTTGATACTGTACCTGGTAGTCGCGTACCTGCTCCAAGCTCAACCGGCGTTGGGCAATCTCCTCGGGAGCAATCGTCTCCGGGGCATCCGTCCGGTTCGTCACGACGGCCACGAAGACACCTTGGTTGCCGATGATCGGTGCCGAGATCCGGTTCACGTCCAAGCGCGTCACCTCGGCAATCACCTTCGGCTCGATGCCGGCACCGGGAAGTTGGAAAGAGGCGAAACTGACGTCCGTGGCATCGAGTACTTCCGTGTTCGTCTTCTGGGCGATGGAGAGAAGGCTCTCGCTGCCGGCAACAACGGACTGTAACTCTTTCGCGATGATCTCTCCCTTTTTCTTCCGGATCAACTCCCGTTGTATGACCGGGGCCACCTCTTGCAGCGAAGATACTCCCTCCTTCTTGATGTCGGAGAGCACGGCCACGATGTACCTGTTACCACACTCAAAGATGGGAGATTTACGGTTGTTTATTAACACTTTCCCCACGGAGCTGCTCATGTAAGCCTCGCGGACGATATCCCTGGTCTTCTCGATGCCGGCGATGGAGTGATCGTTCTTGTTGAGGGTAGCGTACCGCTTGGTCTGGCCCTTTTCGGTCACGGCCTTGTCAAACTCCTCGGCGGTGTCCATGTTATCGACGAACACGCGTACCTCGTTGTATATCTTATTGACGGTCTGCTCTGACGGGCCGATCTCTTTCGTCACGATCCCCACCATGACCTTCTCTACCGGCGCGGTGCGCCCGGAGACCTGGAGGATGATCAAGCTCCCTTGCGAGGGGATGAGTTTTACCTCGTTTTTCTGGGCGAGGAAAAGCGTGTCGCGCAACAAGGCGGGCAACATCTCCTGGCTAAACCACCCCACGTCGCCCCCGTTGACGGCGGAGTTGGGGTCGGCGGAAAACTTCCTCGCGAGGAGATCGAAACTGGCCCCGGCGCGTATCTCTTGCACCAAGCTATCGGCTAACCTCTTCCGGCTCTCGACATTTGTTTGGTCGACGGGCAGGATGATCTGGCGGATTCTCACGGAATCCGGCACCATTTTACGATCGGCCACGCGGAGGAGGTTATACGCGTTGTTCTCCTCGTAAGGACCGTACACGCCCTTGTTCTTCGTCCCGTCGAAGAGGAAGGCATCTAACTCTTCGCTCAACTCGCCGCGTTTGTAGAAACGAGGTTCTACCTTTTTATCCGTGGTGCTAACGGCAAATTCAATCACGTTGGTAGCCGTTTCAAACTCGGGCTTCAACTCTTCGAGCGCCTCGCGCGTCTCCCGGATATCCTCGGCCGACGCGTTCACGTCGAAACTCACGTAAGTGATCTGGCGGGCCTCTTGTTGCTTGAACAGGTGCTGGTGGGTATTGTAGTACTCCTTGATCTCGGCGAGGGTCACCGTCACGCTGGAGTCGCTAAGGGTGTTATAACTCTTCACCAAGTAGCTGATATCTACCGAAGCGGCCGCGTGGGTCAACAGGTCGTTGATCTGCGCGCCGGGGATATAGAGTGCCTTGGCCAGCAGTACCTGGTACTTGGCTGCCTGGTACGAGGAGATGGCCTGTTTCTCGAGAAATTGCCACGTTGCCTTGTAGGGGTGCTCCCTGGGGGCTTGCAGGATATTTTGAATCACGGTATTGAGCTGGGCTTTATCCGTCGGATCAATCCCCATCGCGGATACAAATTGAGCGATGGAGGGATCCAGGTTATCGCCGACCAACCTGTTATACACCTCTTCGTCGCTCACGCCCAGGCCGATCTTCTCGAACTCTTGTCCCATGATGATACGGAACACCTCCATCTGCCACGTGTTCTCCTGCACTTGTTGCCGTTGCTCGTCGTTGAGCGAGGGGAGATTTTGCAAGATCTTGAGCACGTTCTCGTCCATGTTCACGAGGGCCTGGTAATCTTGTATATCCAGCGTCTCGCCGGCGATCACCCCGACCTTGTTTCGGCTACGATTTAATATTTGGGAGCTGGAACTTAGCGCGTCGCCCACGATAAATGCCAAAAGGGCTACCCCGACGAAGATACTGACGAGTATCCCTCCCTGATTTCTAATTTTCTGTAATGTTGCCATTTATGGTTGTATTAAATAGGTTACAAAACCTCGTTTTTCGAGGGTACGAATGTATAAATTATTTTGTTTTTGTCGACTTCTTTTGCGTGGTTTTTGTGATTTTCGTCGTTTTCGCCTTCTTGGAGCCTGTTTTCGAGTTCGCTTTTTGCTTCCCCTCGCTCCCTTTTTCGATGATCGCCATGGTCTCCTCGAACGTCAACCGGCTCGCGTCTTGATTCTTGGGGATTTTATAGTTCGTCTTGTTAAAGGCGATATAGGGGCCAAAGCGCCCGTTCAAGATACACGCCCCGTTGTCGAACTCCTGTATCCGGCGGTTGTTTTCGATCTCCCGTTTCTCCTGGATCCGTTCGATGGCGGTCGCGAGGGTGATCGTGCAGGGATTGTCGATCTCTTTCTTCAAGGAGACATACTGCTGGTTGTGCTTGACATAAGGCCCGAAACGCCCGATAGCCACCGTCACCGGCTTCTCCTCGAACTCGCCCAGCGCCCGGGGGAACTGGAGGAGGTCAAGCGCCTCCTCGAGGGTGATGGTCTCCATCAGTTGCCCTCTCAACAGGCCGGCGTAACGCACCTGCTCGCCCTCGCCGGCTTGCACCACCGGGCCGAAGCGCCCGATGCGGACGCTCACCGTCGCGCCCGTTTCGGGATCGACGCCCAGGACGCGTTCTCCGGTGTTCCGCTCCGACTCCTTCAACGTCTTCTCCACGTTGGCGTGGAACGGGGCGTAGAAGTCGCGGATCATGGCTTGCCACTGCAACTGCCCCGCGGCGATGTTGTCGAGGGCCTCCTCGGCCTTGGCGGTGAAGTTATAATCCATGATATTGGGGAAGTGCATACAGAGGAAATCCGTCACGACGATCCCGACATCCGAGGGGAAGAGTTTTCGCTTTTCCGTCCCGAAATGGCGCATCAACTGGTTGCACGTCAACTGCTCGCCCGTTAAGATAAACTGTTCGATCTCTCGCTCTTTGCCTGGCCGGCTCTCCTTGCTCACGTAGTTCCGGTTTTGGATGGTAGTGATGGTCGGGGCGTACGTGGAGGGGCGGCCGATGCCCAGCGTTTCCAGCTTTTTGACAAGGCTTGCCTCCGTATAACGGGGCGGGTGCGTCGTGTACTGTTCCAGCGCCTCGATGCGTTTGTGCAGCAGTTGATCCCCCGCGTGGAGAGAGGGGAGCATCTCCTCTTGCTCGTACTCTTTCTCGTCATCTAAGGATTCGTGGTACATGCGCAGGAAGCCATCAAACAGGACGACCTCCCCCACGGCCACGAAGATCCGGGGGCTTCCCGATACGGTGATGGTGACGACGGTCTTCTCCAGCTTGGCATCGGCCATCTGCGAAGCCAGTGTCCGCTTGTATATCATGGAGTAGAGGTGCTGTTCGTTCTGATCGCCGGCGATACTCTCCTTGTCCATGTAGGTAGGGCGAATGGCCTCGTGGGCTTCCTGCGCCCCCTTGCTTTGCGTCGTGTACTGGCGCGTGTGGAGGTACTCCGCGCCCAACATCTCGGTGATCACCTTCTTGGCCCCGTCAATGGCTACTTGCGAGAGATTCACCGAGTCGGTTCTCATGTAGGTGATGTGCCCGCTCTCGTAGAGCTTCTGGGCGATGGTCATGGTCTGAGAGACCGAGAAACCCAGCTTCCGGGAGGCCTCCTGTTGCAACGTGGAGGTGGTGAACGGGGGAGCCGGTTTCCGTACCGCCGGCTTTGTCTCCACCTCGCTGACGGTGAAGATCGCCCGCCTGCAGTGTTCCATGAACTGCACGGCCTCCTTGCGCGTGGTAAATCGTTCGGACAGCTCGGCTTTCACGGGAAGGGCGTGCTCCTCGGCCCCCGGCGTGAGGAAGATAGCGGTCACCTTGTAATATTTTTGCTCCTCGAATTGGTTGATCTCCCGTTCCCGTTCCACGATCAGTTTCACCGCCACGGACTGTACGCGACCGGCCGAGAGGGCCGACTTGATCTTTTTCCACAGGACGGGCGAGATCTCGAAACCGACCAAGCGGTCGAGCACCCGGCGCGCCTGTTGGGCATCGACAAGATGCTGATCGATGGTACGGGGATGCTGGATCGCGTGCTGGATCGCCTCCTTGGTGATCTCGTGGAAGACGATCCGTTTCGTGGAGGAGGCTGGCAATTCAAGGGTTTCGGCGAGGTGCCACGCGATCGCCTCCCCCTCCCGGTCTTCATCGGAGGCCAGCCAGACCGTTTGCGATTTTTGGGCCAGTTGTTTCAACTCCTTCACGACTGTTTTTTTTTCGACAGAGACCTCGTATTGGGGTTGAAAGTCGTGCTCGATGTCGACACCCAGGTCTTTTTTTCTCAAGTCGCGAATATGCCCGAAACTGGATTTCACCGTGTATTCTTTACCCAAGAACCGTTCGATGGTTTTTGCCTTGGCCGGGGACTCCACTATTACTAAGTTTTTAATCATTTTATACGCTTTAATTTACATATTCCCTCGCGAAAGAGAGAAATGCTCTCTCGAAAAGGACGTTTTTGTAATTTCAGGGTGCAAATATACATGAATTTCCCAAATAACATGCAGGAAGGGGTAAGGCAAACGTATCTTCGTTGTCCTGCTTGTTAAAAACAAGTGATTTCCGGGAGATCCGGGGCCACTCGCCCGGGCGCGCGAAATGGCCGTCGTCGCGAGCGCGGCTCGAAGCAAGTGATTTAGCGGCTTCTTCTCTTGCGCTCGTTCTCGTCGAGGTATATCTTGCGGAGGCGCATGGCTTTCGGCGTGACCTCCACGTACTCATCTTCCTGGATGTACTCCAGGGCCTCCTCTAAACTGAAGATCACGGGAGGGGCGATATTCATCTTCTCGTCCGATCCGCTGGCGCGCATGTTCGTCAATTTCTTCGATTTCCCCACGTTGACCACGATGTCCTCTTGACGGTTACTCTCGCCGATCACCTGGCCGGCGTAGACCTCGTCACCGGCCTTGATGAAGAAACGCCCGCGATCCTGCAATTTGTTGATGGCGTAGGCAAAGGTATCGCCCGTTTCCATCGCGATGAGCGACCCGTTGACCCGCGTCTCGATGTCGCCCATGTACGGCTCGAACCCTTTCAGGCGATGGGCGATGACGGCCTCTCCCGCCGTGACGGTCAGTAGGTTGCTCCGCAGGCCGATCAACCCGCGCGACGGGATGTCGAAGATCAGGTGCACGCGGTCGTCCCGGTGTTCCATGTGGGTCATCACCCCCTTGCGGCGGTTTACCATCTCGATGGCTTTCCCCGACACCTCGTTGGGGAGGTCGATCGTCAGCTCCTCCACAGGCTCGCACCGCGTCCCGTTCAGCTCCTTGATGATCACCTTCGGTTGCCCGACCTGCAGCTCGTAGCCTTCGCGGCGCATCGTCTCGATCAGGACGCTCAGGTGCAGCACCCCGCGCCCGAAGACCACGAACGAGTCGGCCGAGTTGCCCGGCTCCACGCGGAGGGCGAGGTTCTTCTCCAGCTCCCGGTCAAGACGCTCTTTCAGGTGGCGGGAGGTGACGTATTTTCCATCCCGTCCGAAGAAGGGCGAGTCATTAATGGTAAAGAGCATGCTCATGGTCGGCTCGTCGACGGCAATCGGGGCCAGGGCCTCGGGGGTGTCGGCATCGGCGATCGTGTCCCCGATCTCGAATCCTTCGATGCCCACCAGCGCGCAGATCTCGCCACACTCCACCTGTTCCACTTTCTGCTTCCCCATCCCCTCGAAGATCATCAACTCCTTGATCTTGGATTTGACGAGGGTGCCGTCTCGCTTGCACAACGTGACCGCCAGCCCCGACGACAGCGTGCCGCGCGTTAACTTGCCGATGGCGATTCTCCCCACGTAAGGCGAGTACTCCAAGGAGGTGATCAACAGCTGGGGGGTACCGGCCTCCACGCGGGGGGGAGGGATATCTCGAATGATGGCATCCAAGAGCGGGGTAATATCCCCCGTCGGCTCGTTCCAGTTCGTGGAGATCCACCCCTGCTTGGCGCTCCCGTAGAGGACGGTGAAATCGAGTTGTTCCTCGGTGGCTTTCAGCGAGAACATCAAGTCAAACACCTGCTCGTACACGAACTCGGGCCGACAATTGGGTTTGTCGACCTTGTTCACCACCACGACCGGCTTTTTCCCCAGCGCCAGGGCCTTCTGCAAGACAAAGCGCGTCTGGGGCATCGTCCCCTCGAAGGCATCCACGAGCAATAACACGCCGTCGGCCATGTTCAACACCCGCTCCACCTCTCCGCCGAAATCGGCGTGGCCGGGCGTGTCGATGATATTTATCTTGTACTCCTTGTAGTGCACGGAGACGTTTTTCGCCAGGATCGTGATCCCGCGCTCGCGTTCCAGGTCGTTATTATCCAGCAGGAGATCCCCCACGTTTTCCGTCTCCCGGAACAGTTTCCCCTGGAAGATCATCTTGTCCACGAGGGTGGTTTTCCCGTGATCGACGTGCGCGATGATCGCTATGTTTCTTACGTTTTGCATGTGATATACTGTCAAAAATGTGCGCGAAGGTACGTTTTTTTACACACATATAGATAAGGAAAGCCGAAGAGACAGCCTCAAAAGTGGATTTTCGTCATCGCACGCCGCGAGGCATGAAACAGGAAGCAATCCAGAAACCAGTAGGTCAATGGATTGCTTTGATCCGCGCGCGCGCGATGACGGCCACGCGAAACTCTCGAGACCGCCTTCCCTTTAGTTCACGCCTTCTCCCTGTCCAGCTCGTTCAACGCGAAAGCGTAGGCACCGAGAGCGACGGCCTTGCTGGTGCCGAGCTTGGTGATCACCACGCCCATCCGCTTGACCGGGTCGTAATCAACGGTTTGACCCGTCCCCGGCACCGGGATCGGGACGGTGGTAGAGGCGAGAAAGCGTACCACGTCGCGCGGGTCGTTCAGGAAGAATGCCTTCATCTCCATCCGGTCGACCCGGTCGCCGTCCGGCGACTCGAGGTGCCCATTCAGCGCGGTCATCGCGGCGGGTATCAGGTACTTGTGGGCCTTCGCGATCCCGCCGCCGATGACGGCGATCCCGTCCACGACGGTGTTAATCGTCGCCAGCGTCTCGCCGAGCACCTCCCCCGCGTGCGCGAACGCCTGCCGGGCGGCCGCGCCGTCGCCGTCGAGCGTCCCCTCGGCGATGTCGAAAATCTCCTTGGGGGTCAACTCCCGCCGGTCGCCGGAAAGCCCGGCGTACTCCCGCTTGATGGCGCGGATCGAGATCCCCTCCTCGGTGCCGTAGCGCGGGTCGCGCTTATCGCGGATCCCCCACACCTCGGCGGCCGCCCCGTTATCCCCGATAAACAGCTCCCCGTCGTGCACCAGCCCGCCCCCGAAGCCCGTGCCCAGCGTGATGCCGATCAGGTTCCGGTACCTCTTCTGCTTGCCGGCCTCCTTTAACATCCGGTTCACCTCCGGCAGGGCACCCGCCAGGGCCTCGCCATACGCGAAGAGATCCCCGTCGTTGTTAATAAAGACCGGCACGCCGAACTTCGCCTCCAAGAAAGCGCCCAGCGGGACGCCCCCCCGGAACGCGGGGAGGTTTTTCAAGTCACCGATGATGCCGTTCACGTAATCGGCCGGGCCGGGGAACGCGAAACTGATGGCCACCGGCGGCTCTTTCAGTTTCATCTTCACGGCCGAGAAGCCGGTCACCAGCGTGTCGAGGCACCTCTCCAGGTCGTCGGCGCGAGAGGGCAGCGTGATCGGCGCGACGATCTCCTCGTTCGAGCGGATGGCAGAGAAGACGAAGTTCGTGCCCCCCGCGTCCAGCGTCATGACGACCCTTTTATCAAACGCGTACATGGTCGATCGTTTTTTGTATTTTCACGCCGAAAGCGCAGTAGGCCAGGTAACACGCGCAGAGGAGGATCACGAGGATACCCCCCTCGATGCCCGCACTCTCCATCGCGAGGCCGAGCACCGGCGGGACAACGGCTCCCCCGGCGATCGCCGTGATCATCAGCCCGGAGATCCGGTTCGTCTTCTCGGGGCGCGCCTGCACCGCCATCGAGTAGATGATCGAGAAGATGCAGGAGCAGAAGAAACCGATGGCGCCGATGCTCACCAGGTTGATCGTCTCGTCCCGCGTGAAGGCAAGGACGAAGAGGGCGACGATGGCCGCCAGGATGTTCCATTTAAAGTACCTCATCTCCGCGACGCGGGTCATCAGGAAAACGCCCAGCAACGCGCCCGCCACGCGACTGGTAAAATAGATCTGGGGAGCGATGCCGGCCGCGTCCTCCCACCCGAAACGGGTGATCATCACCTTCGAGCTGATGAAGTTCGTGGCCACGTCCACCCCCACGACGAAAAAGATACCCAGGAAGAGGAGCAGGATCGTCTTGTCTTTCAACAGCGCGAGCGTCTCCATGACGGAAGCACCGCGCTCGCTGGCCTCGCTCGTCTCGCGGGGTACCGGCGTGACGACTAACCACAGGGCGGAGAGCAACGTGATGGCGCCCAGGACGGGGAAGCAGTAATACCACTTGGCGACGTCCCCGTGGCCCAAGAGCTCCACGCACGACAGCAGGATATAAGGCCCCGCGAACGAGGAGAGCGCCTTCACCACCTGCCCGGCGGTCAAGCTGCTCGTCAAGAGCCGCTCGCTGACCAGCACGTTTTTCAGCAACGGGTTCAGCGACACTTGCAGGATCGCGTTGCCGATGCCGAGGAGGGCAAAGGCCACCATGCACGTGACGGCGTTATAAAGTAGCAACGGGAGCAGCATCCCCGCGATCGTGATCCCCATGCTCAAGAGCACGGTATTCTTGCGTCCCCACCGGTTCATCTTGATCCCGGCGGGGATGCCGAGGACGAGAAACCAGATGAAGACCATCGAGGGCACGAGGCCCGTCATGGCGTGGCTCCAGCCGAACGCTTGTTGCACGTAGTCGGAGGCCCGTCCCACGATGTCGCAGAATCCCATGACGAAGAATCCGAACAACACCGGTAACGCGACCAATAGAGAGTTCTCTTTTTTCATGTTTCTAAGATTAAAAGTTAAAATCGTTCACTTGAAAATGACGGGCGAATGTAGAAAATTTTCCCGACTTTCTCGCGCGAAACACGCGCGTCCTCGACATCCGCGAGGCCTCTTTTTCGCGCGCCGTTAAAACCTCCTTTAACGGCGGGGGTGTCTCGAAAGGAACCGCGGGCGGGAGAGGACACCGCTCCCGGGCTGGAGGCGGGAACTTGCACGCTGGAGATCGTCACGCGTTGCACGCGTGACGGCGTGTCGCCGCCCAAGGAGCCGCGCGAGATCAGCTATAACCAGCCACTAAAAGCGGGGTAACGCGGGTACGCGACGCGTACCAGCACGGGTACGCGACACGTATCAACACGGGTACGCGACACGTATCAACACGGGTACGCGACACGTATCAACACGGGTACGTGACGCGTATCAACACGGGTACGTGACGCGTATCAACGCCGTACACCGGCGCGGCACGAAACATCATTCACGAGGGAAAAACTTTCGCTTGCTTTTCCGCCATTTTCCATTACCTTTGCCGCGAGAAAGGTCCCATAGTTCAACGGATAGAACGGAAGTTTCCTAAACTTTAAATCCAAGTTCGATTCTTGGTGGGATCACGAAGCCCGCCGCGGTAACGCTCCCGCGACGGGCCTTTTATCAACAGGAAACACCATGAAAGAAGAAGAGACGAATTTCCGCGCCCCGTACGAACGGTTCATCCGGGGTGCCTGCGAGACGGGCCTCGTCTGGACGCTGCGCGACGAGGAGGGCTACGTCACCACCGACTCGGGCGAGTACGAGAACGAAGAGGGCGAAGCGCTCGTCCTCTTTTGCTTCTGGAGCGACGAGGAGAAGGCGCGCGCCTGCGCCATCGAGGGGTGGGAGGCCTATCACCCGGAGGCGATCCCGCTGGGCGCGTTCCTCGAAGAGTGGTGCGTCTGGATGTCCGACGACGAGATGCTGGCCGGCGTCGAGTTCGACAGCTCCCTCGTCGGTAACGAGCAGGAGCCGCTGCAACTCGTCCTCGACATCGCCGCCGAACTCAAGCGCCAGGGCAAAGAGATCTCCCTCGCCAAGTTCGATCACCTCGACCGCTTCGTCGCCCTCATCGACGACCTCACGCGCCAGGCGGGAGACGTAGAGCGACAAGAGACGCCCGCGGTATAACGACCGCCCGACAAACGAGAGAGATGAACAAGCCCGGGCACGACTACCCCGATCGATCAAGCGATAGCCCCCGCCCGGGCGCGGGTGCCGGCGGCCTCCTCGCCCGGGCGCGGGTCACCGTGACCCGCCGGGACGGGGAGCGCGTCTTCGCCCGGGACGAGGAACGCCCGGCGGATGACCCGGTCGAGATCCTCCCCGGCGCCGCGTTCGCCGCCACCGCGGCCACCCTCTGGGAAGGATGCCGCCTGAACCTGCTGGACGTGACCGTCGCGCGGCAAGCCTACATCCCGGGGATGATGATCCTGGAACCGGATTACCTGCTGGACATCAGCGCCCTCGCGGAGTGCGTGAAAGAGCACGGGACGCACCCCCTCTACTTCCTCCACGACCAGCTGCGCCCGCGAGAGAACACCGCCCCCCTCCTCCTGGGAAACGCCGTGAACCTCTTCTTCGACGAGATCCTGCGCGAAACCGCGGAAGCCCCCGCGACATTCGCCGCCTGCCTCGCGAAACTCTTCCGCTCGGCCGCGCTCGACCTCGCGACCTGCCCGGGCATCGACGAGGAGTTCTTCCGCGAGATGGAACGGCAATTCCTCAACCTCCGGCGGGTCGTCGAGACGGATTTACGCGCCCGCGGCGTGCACCGCGAGCGGGGACTGATCGAACCGAGTTTCACGTGCGAGCGACTGGGGTTACAAGGGCGCCTTGACTTCCTGCAATTAGAGGGGGAACCGGTCGTCATCGAGTTAAAGTCAGGCAAACCGCCCTACCCCAACTTCGACTTCTCCCGCGTGGGGGCCAACCACCGGGCGCAGGCGTCGCTCTACCGGAGCATCATCCAGCAAATGCTGGACGTGCCCCCCGGGCAACTAAACACCTACATCCTCTACTCGCGGTGCACCCGCCCGGGCACCAACCTGCGTTTCATCCACCCCGACGCGACGACGCTCCCGGCCCTCCTCGACGTGAGAAACCGGATCGTGGCCGCGGAACACGCCATCGCCTCGGACGGGACAGGGGAGAAAGCCCGGGAGTACATCGCCAGCGCGACGCCCGGGGCGATGATCAGCAACCGGGACAACGAGCCGTTCCTCAGCCGCTACATCATCCCCGACATGGAGGGCTTCCAGCGCCCCTTCGCCGGGGCCGATCCCTTAGAGCAAGCCTACTTCTACACGCTCTACGCCTTTGTCACGCGGGAACATCTCCTCTCGAAAGCAGGCGTCGCCGCCTCGTGGCGAACCCCCGCGCGAGAGAAACTCGAGCAAGGCGAGATCCTGGTCGACCTGGAGATCGAACGCGACGACTCGTGGCGGGAGGAGGCCCCCTCGATCGCGTTGCGGGTGCCGCCGCGGGAAGAGACCCCGGGTTACTGCCCCCCGAACTTCCGGGAAGGCGACATCGTCGTGCTCTACGAGCGGGAAAACGACAGCGACAACGTCACCACGCGGCAACTCTTCAGGGGCACCATCGAGCGACTCGCCCCCCACGCGATCACCATCCGGCCGCGGGCCACCCAGCGTAACCCCGCGATCTTCCGCCCCGGCGGGAAGTACGCCGTGGAACGCGACTTCCTGGACTCTTTCGGCGCCACGTTCCGGGGCCTCTACGCCTTCCTGCTGGCAAACAGCGAGCGCCGCGCGCTGCTGCTCAACCGGCGCCCGCCGGCCGTCGACGACACGCGCGCCTTGACCCGACGCTACATGAACGAGGAGATCGACACCATCGTCCTCCGGGCCAAACAGGCCAAAGACTACTTCATCCTCGTCGGGCCACCCGGCACCGGCAAGACGTCGATCGCGTTAAAGTCCTTGGTCGAGGAGTTCCACGCGGAACACCTCGATATCCTGCTGCTCTCCTACACGAACCGGGCCGTCGACGAGATCTGCGAGGCCCTCGAGCACATGGAAGGCGGGGCACCACCGTACGCGCGCGTCGGCCCCGAGCTATCGTGCGCGGAAAAGTTCCGCGGCCGGCTACTCGAACGGATCATCGCCCCCTGTCGAAGACGGGAGCAGGTCAAGGCCGCGCTCGACGACCGGCACATCTTCGTCGCCACGACCGCGGCGATAGCGAGCAAAAGCAGCCTGTTTAAACTAAAGCACTTCCACGTCGCCATCATCGACGAGGCCTCGCAAATCCTCGAGCCACAACTCGTCGGCCTACTCGCGGCAAAAGACAACGCGGGCAACAACGCCATCGAAAAGTTTATCCTGATCGGCGACCACAAGCAGTTGCCGGCCGTCGTCTTGCAAGCCCCGCCCGCGTCGGCCATCACGCGCCCCGCCCTGAGGGAGATCGGGCTGACCGACGGGCGGGTCTCCCTGTTCGAACGCCTCTACCGCCTCAACAAGCACAACCCCGCGGTGGTAGCGATGCTCCGTCGCCAGGGCAGGATGCACCCCGAAATCAGCCTCTTCCCCAACCGGGAATTTTACCGGGGGATGCTGGAGGCGGTGCCGGTAAAACACCAGGAGGAGGACACCCCGGCCGACTTCACGCGCTTCGACCCGGAGCGCCCCCTCGAGCGCCTCATCGCCACCAAGCGCCTCCTGTTTATCCCCCCGGGAAGCCGCGGCGCGGGCGAAACCGGCAAGCAAAACAGCGCCGAGGCCCGGATCGTCACCGCCCTCCTGTCGACCTACCGGGCGCTGTGCTCCCGCAATAACCTGCAAATCGTCCCCGCCGCCGCCGGGACGGGCGAGTTGAGCATCGGCATCATCACCCCGTACAGGAACCAGATCGCGTGTATCCGCCGGGAAATGGCCCGCCTCGCCGCGCCGGAACTCGCCGCTATCACGATCGACACCGTCGAACGCTTCCAGGGGAGCCAGCGCGACGTGATCATCTACTCGTGTTGCGTGAACGACCCCCTCCAGCTCGAGTTCCTCTCCAGCGTCGTGGAGGACGAGGGCCTTATCATCGACCGCAAACTCAACGTGGCCATCACGCGGGCCCGCAAACAGCTGATCGTAACGGGCAACCCGGCGATCCTCTCCCGCGATCCCGTCTACCAGCGCCTCATCACGTTTATCCGCGCGCGCGCCGGCTTCATCGATGCCCCCTTCCCGGAGTTCGAGCGGGGGTAATGTCAATCGGTTGATACATGTTTTGTAATATCTCCTTCATTTCTTTCGGAGATGTTTTGACGGCAAGGAAGTTTCCCTGTGCATCGACCAAAAAATCGCCGCCGCCGGCATTGCCGACACCGAATATTGTCCAGATTCCGTTCCCGTCGTTTAACTCCAAAAAGTTTGTCCACGGGTATCCATCCTGTTTGACAGCCGCGGTCATTGACTCTTTCCTTTGTTCGCGGGCGATGCTGACGACCGTAAAACCTTTGTCTTTATACATTTCGTAAACCGGAATCATCTCCTTGCCATGTCGCCGACACGGGCCGCACCACGATGCCCACAAATGTACAAGCGCGACTTTGCCTTTGATCAATTCCGACAGATGAACGTTGTTTCCTTTGTCGTCGTCCAGCACAATGTCGGGACAGGGTTTCCCAACCGCGATAGCCGCCGACTGTATATGACTTTTTATCGTCGCGGTATAAGGATGGTCGGGATATTTCGTTTCATACAGGTCGTGAAAGATATCGAACATGGGTTTCACATTCAATCGGTTATTGCTATATAGAATAGCGTGGCGAATCATTTCAACCAACAAAGTATATCCGACAATATCCGTATGTTCTTTTGCGTATTCCACCAGTTTGTCCACGTACATTGTTTTGTGTATCCGAAAATGTTCATTGTCCAATTCTTTTGCTTCCAGGGTTTTACCTGCACCCTTACCTATCAATTCGTCCAACTTTTCAAATAAATCCCTTCTTTGTGGGGCATCTGTCGGCAGGCTGTCTATTTTGTCCAATATTACGTTCACTTCGGGAATATAATACTTTTTCTCTTCGTATAGTTTATCCATCTTGTCATCAAGCGCTTTTACTAATGGTTGCATCTGTTTACGCAAACTGTCACCAACCGACAAATAGATTTCTGTGTATTTGCTGCCGCGTATCGAATTGTTGTCCCGTTTATCCACGCTGTTCAAAGTAAAATAACATGTCCCCGATTCGGCAATAAAATCAACATGATACCATGAGGCTTGTAATATTTCATCATAAAATATCAGTTGATACGCCTCTTCGGCATCGGCATAGAGCGTATATTCAAATTTACCGTCGAGTATTGGAATACAGGTCACTTTTGCCGCGCGAAAATCTTCGCCGCTTTTCAACAGCGCTATCCGGCTGCTTTGCGGACGATTGATTACTTCGCCTTTCAAGACGCACCGCACCGGTTCGTTGTGTTTGACGTTATAAAGTTTCACGCCGGTTATAGTCTTTTTATTCTCATCCATGTCGATAATATCCACTTCTTTTTCGTCCTTATCGACCGGCTCGAAATAAAGAGCGAACGCCATTGTCCCCGACTCCGGCATAAAGACCTCTTTGTCGAGTTCAAATCCGTCGCAACGAAGTAATTTGTAAGTCTTTCCCTTGCTGTCTTTCAATTTGATTTCATCTGAAATCAATACCCAATAGTTGGGCAAATGATACACTCCTGCATACAAAACTGTCGCCGTATCGGTGCGTTCAATTTTGTGTAACAAAAAGTAATCAGCACCGTTAGTGTCATATTCGGGATTGACAATAACCGTTTCATTGCCGCCGCGTGTCGATATATACACAGCACACAATGCCGCAATAATGACTGCTCCGAGAATAATAATTGTACGTTTCATCTTTGCATACTTTTTAAATTTCAAGCCGTAAAGTTAGTTTCTTTTAATGAAACGGCAAGTAAATAGTTTGGTTAATCAGGGCAAAGCGAGGATGCCGATTTTATAACTCCCGGTGCCATTCTCCATTTGACAGTCAAGAACAGAGACATCTTGCCGAAATATCTGACTTTGGCGTTAAATTCCAAAGTGGTACAGCAACAAGCCGAACACAACGCCAGCGGCTCAATCATTCTGCATTGGCGAATAAATGAAATTGAAAATGTGCTTGTTCCTGTTGTCGATTATAAAATTCAGCAACAAATAATTGAATTAATAGAAAAAAGTTTCTACCTTTGTAACGAAAGTAAACGGTTGTTGAACGAGGCTAAAGATATGGTGGAAAAGAAAATAGAAAAATAGGAATATGCCAAGAAGATTATCATATAATGTAAAACAATGTTTAGAAAAATCACGTGATTCTGCATTGTTATCTGTCGAAACCTATAATAAGCCTGCCATCAAATTTCGATCAGGCGGATATATTGTTTTGATGATTATAGCATGGACGTCTTTATTTCATGCAATATTTTTCAAGCAAAAAGTAAAGCCATTCTATAGAGAAAAAGGCAAAAAAAAATTTGAAAAAAAGGATGATGATTATCATTATTGGGAACTGAAAACTTGTATTAAAGAATATTTCAAAGATGATACACAGAACCCGATACGAAGAAATTTAGAATTTTTTATTCCTTTACGAAATAAAATCGAACACAGATCTATACCGGAAATAGACCCTGATTTATTCGCTGAATGTCAGGCATTATTGCTGAATTACGATAAAACTTTGGAAAAAGAATTTGGAATAGATTATTGCATAAGAGAGAGTTTATCCTTTTCGTTACAATTATTTCCTTCTTCTCGTAGTTTGGCGGAAGCTGTAAAATTTAATCCCGATGCAAAAAAAATTAGGGAATTCATTAATAAATATCGTTCTGCTCTATCTACAGATATTTTAGAAAGTGGACAATATTCATTTAAGGCATTTTTAATTCAAGTAGTAAATCACAAATCGACTGACACTTTACCTATTCAATTTGTACGATATGATAATTTGACAGATGAAGAAAAACGAAATCTCAATCGGATGGTAGCAATGGTTAAATTTCAAGAAAAGCCAGTCGTTCATAATAATCTTATGTTACCTGCTGACGTTGTAAAACAAGTACAATCAGCACTTAATGATCAGAAGATAATTAGGAAAAATAATAAGCCAAAAGATAAATTCAATCAAGATACCCATACTCGTTGTTGGAAAAAATATCAAGTAAGACCAAATGCTAAAGACAAAAGTCCACACAATACAAACAGCAAATATTGTATTTACGATAAACTTACAAGTCAATATGGTTATACCCAAGAATGGGTCAATTTTTTGATAGAAAAGATGCAAGATGAAGAAGAATACAATTCACTCTATAATAGTAAAATAAATAACCCATGAAAGAAAATCATTTTTTTGAAAAACAGACAGCCTCTTCGAAAATTAAAGCAAACATAGTTTCTGAATATTTTCCGAGTTATTGTAAAATTATTGTACGAAGACATGAGCCTAAACAACTCCGTTATATAGATTTGTTTGCAGGTCCTGGTTATTATAACGATGGTAACCCATCTACGCCTATTTTGATAGCTCGACATTGCAAGAATGACGATTTCCTTAGAAGAAAAGTGAGATTGATTTTTAATGATAATACATATTCATCTGAATTAGAACGAAATTTTTCTAAAGAATTTCCGAATGGCACATTCGAAATAAAACCTTTTTTTGGCAATAAAACCTTTGGGGAATGCCAAGAGATTACAGATTTTTTAGTCAAAAAAACACACGAAGGGAATAATAATGAATATCCCTCAATATTGTTTATAGATCCTTTTGGGTACAAAGGAATCGAAACAAAAGTATTAGCTGAATTTCTTAAAAATTGGGGTAATGAGATTTTTTTATTTGTAAATACCAAAAGAATACATCCTGCTTTAGAAAACGAAAAATTTGAAACCTTAATGCAAGATCTATTTCCAACAACCTTAAATAATATAAAACATGATCGAAAATTCAAATCTACGGTATCTGAAAAATTGAGCCTTATAATTAATAATTTGGGGAAAGAGTATCAATCCATTTTAGGTGGGAAAATTTATTATACAGCATTCAAATTTCAAGAAGAAAATATTGATACTACAAGTCATTATATTTTGCATATCACGAAAGGGGCAAAAGGGTATGAATTAATAAAGACAGTATATAATGATTTTGCAAATGTTGGGACAATATTTGATGGCATAAACACATATACTTTTGATGCAAAGAAACTTGAAAATCATGATGCGCTTGAGTTATTCGACACCAAATCAGAAAATGTTGATAAATTAAAAAATGACATTTATAATACATATCGAAATAGGAAAATAACTGCAAGCAATTTGTTTGACCATCACCAAAAAACAAGTTTGTATAGTAGAAGTCACTACACAGAAGCCTTACGAAGATTAGTTGATGAGCAAAAATTAATTTCAGAATATACAGATGGGAAAAATCATAAAAAAACAGTCCTTATATCGGATACATGTATTCTAACATTCAAATAATATGGCAAATTCTTCAATAGAATGGACGCAAATGACTTGGAATCCTACAACCGGATGTACAAAAATTTCATCTGGATGTAAATTCTGTTATGCAGAGACTATGACTCGCCGTTTAAAAGCGATGGGACAAAAAAAATACGATAAAGGATTTAATATTGTATGTATTCATCCAAGCACATTATCTTTACCATACCAATGGAAATTACCAAAACACATTTTTGTTGATTCAATGAGTGATTTATTTCATAAAGATGTGCCATTTGAATTTATCCAAAAAGTTTTTTTTGTGATGAACGATAATCCACAGCACATATTTCAGGTTTTGACAAAAAGGGCGGACAGGTTAAAAGAATTACATAGTCAATTGAGATGGACAAATAATATCTGGATGGGTGTTTCGGTTGAAGATAAAACAGTATTACATCGAATCAATTTGATGCGACATATAAATGCAAAAATAAAATTTTTATCATGTGAACCGTTGTTAGAAGATTTAGGGATATTGAATTTAACAGATATTCATTGGGTCATCGTTGGAGGTGAAAGTGGGGTACGTGCGAGGCCAATGAATCCCCAATGGGTAATCAATATTCAGCGTCAGTGCGAAGAACAAAATGTTGCATTTTTCTTTAAGCAATGGGGAACATGGGGAGAGGACGGAGTCAAAAGAAACAAAAAAGAAAATGGAAGTACTTTATTGGGGAAAATATGGAAAGAAGAACCTATCATCGAACAAATCTGATATATTGCCGACGATTTCACCATTTCCGACACCGCCGTCAAAAAACAATCGCGCACATTAAAAAGCATCATCAAGTTGGATAAAAGTGTTCAGATTTATATACAGGGCAACGAAAACATCATAGAGCAAGGCTCGGACAAAAACGGTAAATTCTACAAAATCTATTATTAGGAGGAAAATTAAATCATGTCTTACGACCCAAACATTCATCATCGTCACAGCATACGCCTTAAAGGATACGATTATTCACAGGAAGGATTGTATTTCATCACCATTTGTTGTCAGGGCAGGATATGCCGTTTCGGAAAAATCGAAGACGGTAAAATGATTTTGAACGATACCGGAAACATTGCACAACAATGTTGGTTGGACATACCACAACATTTTCCCAATGTGGAATTGCA
>JAISNC010000037.1 GCA_031276355.1 Odoribacteraceae bacterium | reverse complement strand
TGGGACATTGGCGACTTCGAGGGACTTTGTGGGATGTCGTCCGAAGCGTCGTTTTCCAATTCGGAGCAACTCCCGTAAAAATGTTCTTCTCATATATCACAAAATTAAATTATTAATATCGAGAATAAAAGTACTGTGCTAAATTAAGATAGATGCCGATTCCGTGTTATTTCGCACAACAGTAATTGACACTATTTACGACACTATTCTTGATTCTTTTTCAATAAAACGAGTAAATTATCGGGGATTTCCAGTTGCTGTAATTGCTGTTTCGTGATTTCAACGCCAACGATTATTTTAGACTCATTTTCATTCTGTGTTTTATCAAGATATACTTCCTTCAGGAAATCGTAGTCCAAAACCTCAGATATCCGGATAAGCAATTCAATGTCAATACTTTTTTGCTTAAACATCGGATAAATCGTAGACCGGTGAACGTGTATCAACTCCGCAAATTCCGTTTTGCTGAAGTGTTTATCCCGTTTGACTTTTTTCTCGAACTGTTCCTTAATCAAGGAACCGATGTGAATGTTTTTTGTGCTCATACAAGTGTGTGTAAAATGAAAAAGCATGGAACTTCACTTATTCGATTTTCAGAGGTATCGCCAAACACCCAACCATCATAAATAAGGAAGTCCATGCCAAAGCACAGACATTCACTTATGTTATTATGTGATGGTTTCATTCAATTGGCGATTTTCTGAAAATCACAAGTAACAAAGCAAATGCTTTATCGTATGTATTTATCTAATCAATTTTCCATCAGTAAAATATTATTCGTTTCATCACGCAAAGTTAGCATAAAATCTACAATTATACACACGTTGCCGATTTGTCGCTTTTCTTTTCTTGACTTCGACAATGCGCCCCCTAAACGGTCAACCAGAAATTTTCATCGAATAATCTGGCGATGGACTTAAACCACAGTTGGGGGGCACCCTTAACTGTGATTTTTTTTCTTACGTCAGTTGCATTTACTAATTGAACTTACAACTTGGTTATAGCAATGATCGTGGTAGAATGTGGGGGTAATCCCGCTATTTTCTTCAAAACGTAGGCGAAGAAAGGGAAAAAGAAAAAATCTTCCGACCACTCGTGGGGTCTGCCCGCCCCACGTCTCGCGGGCGGGCGAACCCCGCCCCTACATCATGTCGTGCCCGGGGGGCTACCTCGCGTCCCGGCCGAGATGTTTGGGCGGGTTTCGTCATTGCGAACCCGGAAAGTGAAGCAATCCAGTGGTTTACGGGTTTCTGGATTACTTCCCGCTATGCGGATCGCAATGACGAAAACTGGCTGATGACACACTCCCCGACCGCGATCACTTTTGAGACAGCCCCAGGTAACTCCCGAAAACCGACTTTTGAGACAATTTCATGGGAAAGGCACCGTTATCCAGACGCAGATTACAATCCCTGTTCGAGATTCAAGGCACCAAGCAAGGCTAATTCGAATCTGGGATAGATACGTTCGTCTCCCACCTGCTTGTTGATGCCGTTCTTGACCAAATCCTTGCGGACATCATCGTTCACGCCGGAGAGGATAACACGCGTACCCGCTTGCTGGAGCTGGAGGATTGTCTCCCGGAGATTCTTGATGCCGGTGGCATCGATAAACGGGACATGTCTCATGCGGATGATCAGTACCTTGTACTTGATGCCCATCGTGCGAATCGTCTCGGAATAGGTCTTGGCCGACCCGAAAAAGAAGGGGCCGCTGATCTCGTAAATACCGATCGTGGGAGGAATATTCTTGTACATGGTCAAAATATCCTGGTCAACGTTCCCTTGAGCGGGAATTACCTTCGGAGCGTTGTCGGCCATACGCTTCATGAAGAGGATGGCGGCCAACACAACGCCAATCTCGATGGCCACGGTAAGATCCACCAGCACCGTGAGCGAGAACGTGACTAACAAGATGACCACGTCGAAGTAGGAGGCGCGCAGGACGGAACGAAACGAACGCCATTCACTCATGTTATAGGAGACGACGATCAAAATACCCGCCAGGCAAGACATGGGAATGTACGACACCCACTTCACGAAAAAGAGCATGATCAGGAGCAAAACAACGGCGTGCACGATGCCCGCCACGGGGGTACGCCCGCCGCTTTTGGCATTCGTGGCCGTGCGCGCGATCGCTCCCGTTGCCGGTATCCCGCCAAAGAGCGGGGTGACGACGTTGGCAACGCCCTGCGCGATCAACTCGGTATTCGAGCGGTGATGACTACTGATCATCCCGTCGGCAACCACGGCAGAGAGAAGCGATTCGATCGCACCGAGAATGGCAATCGTGAAAGCCGGTTGCACGTAATGCCCCAAATGGCCCCACTCCACGGCAGGAAACGCGGGCGAGAAATGACAAGAGATGTCGCTGTAAAGCGTACCGATGGTAGTCACGGGTATCGAGAAGATGGCCACGAGCGGCGTGATCAACAAGATAGCCACGAAGGAACCGGGGAGTTTCCGCGTGATCCTCGGCAGGTAAACCGAGACAAGGATCGTCACGAGCGTGATCGCCGCGGCGTACCAGTTGATCGTATCCAAATGCGCGAAACAAGCACCCCATTTGGCAATAAAACTCCCCGGCACCTCCTCGATCTCCAACCCCAACGCGCTAATTACCTGCGTGGAGAATATAACGACCGCTATGCCGGAGGTGAATCCGACGATCAACGGGTGAGGGATAAACTTTAGAAAGGTTCCCAGTCGCAACAGGCCAAAACCGATCAGCATCAGCCCGGCCATGATCGTGGCGATCATCATGCCGTCCATGCCGTACTCGGCGATGATGCCGAGGACAATCACGATAAACGCGCCGGTGGGGCCACCGATCTGCACGCGACTGCCTCCCAGGAAAGAGATGATAAAACCGGCCACGATCGCCGTCATCACGCCCTTCTCGGGGGAGACGCCGGAGGCCACGGCAAAGGCGATGGCCAAAGGAAGTGCCACGATGCCCACGACAACCCCGGAGAGGATATCCCTGGGAAAATTTCGCTTGACGGAGCCGTTCCGTATCAACTCGAACAATTTCGGACTAAAGATTTTTTCCATGATATGAACACATTAACAAGTAACGAGAAATCAAAGCGCCAGCAGGCGGGCAGGGAACAATGAAAGAACGAGCCGCGCCATATATTGCATATACTATCCACGTTTTTATAAACATCTTTAAAAAACAAAACGGCGCAAAAGTAGGGATTCCTCGTTGAAAACGAGCTTCCCACTCCGTTAATATTCGCTAACACGACAACTTCCTTACCTCTTCACGACGTGCTTCGTCTCCTCGTGGCTGTCGTGCACGAGCAGCACGGAATAGACTCCCGAAGAGAAACTGCCCAGATCGATCACGTAACCGGCCGCGGGTATCTCCACCTGCCTCGTAAGCACCTCTCTCCCGGCCGCGTTGTAAAAGCGGATCTTCGTGATCCCGGCGGCCGGCTCGTTAATCAAAATCGTGACCTGGTTGCCGCTTTGCACGGCAGAAAAATAACTTTTATCCGTCACCTGAACAAGAAAGGTCGCGGCGGTAGTCAACAAGGGGATCTCCGCGTTAAGAGCCGTGACGGTCACGTAACTGGAACCCACCGCCTTCGGGGTGATTCGTAACTTCCCAGCCATGATTTCAACGTCGGCGATATGCCGCGCGTCGCTCTCCACGGTATACGCCAAGGTAGTTCCAGCAGGAATATGAAAGTAATCACCCGGCGAGATCTCGTACTTCCCCGTGACTACCCTTAAAGCGATATCCGGTATCCCTCTCGATACCACGGGAACATCCTCCGCGGCATAGAGCCGAAACTCCAAGGGATAGTGGCCGGAAGCCCCGTAAATATCTGTCGCCGTCAACGTCCAGGCATAAAGACGCGGGGAGTTAGCGCGGGTATTTACCTCCAGCGTTAACACGTTCTCCGAAATTCCCGCGGTGATCCACGAAAGCGGGGGATCAATCGTCACCGCGACGGGCAACCCTTCCGGTTCGTCGATGTCGTACAAGAGCGTGTAGGTGGCTCCCGCCTCCCAGAGCACCTCCCCCGTCCACCGCGGGATCAAGCGCGGCACCTTGTTCTCCACGGTGACCGCCGTCACCTCGTCCGAAAAACCGGAAAGACGCCCGTTACTGTCCACGGCACGCATCGCGTAATAGTAACGCGTATGCCGCGCCAACCCCCGAATGGTATCCCGTGCCTTCTCGTGCCCGTCAAAATAGCCCGCCTCGAACGTTTTCGTCGACACGTCGACCTGCTCCTGCCCGACAAACGGGGAGGTGCTCCAGGCTATAACATACCCCTCCGCGGCCGCGGCCGCCCACTCGATGATAGCCCAATCATCGTAAGAGGCCACGATCTCCGGCACGGGAACGTCAGCCTCGACGATCGCCTTCTCCTTCAGCGCCAACCCCACGTCCACGTACCCCACGCCCATTTTCCCCTTAACGCTGGCATTATAAACATCGATATCCTGCACGGCAGCCAGCAATCTCCCCTTTAGCTCATCGGCAGTAAACCCCCGCCTTTGGAACTTCGAGAGAATCAACGCGGCGCACCCGGCAACGATAGGACACGCGCCGGACGTCCCCTCGTACCATTCGTAACTGCCCTCGGAGGTAAGCGTCGTACCGAATAACATCCCTTTATCGGTCAGGCCGAACTTCCCGCGTGAATTGCCGCCGGGGGCGGTGATATCTACCCAATTTCCATACGTAGAGTAATACGCCCTTTTGTAATCAGGCCCCATGGCAGCTACCGCTACCACCCGCTCGTAAGCGGCAGGGACGATCTCCGACTCCTTCTCGTCGTTTCCGGCGGCGAAAAGCACCAATCCGCCACTCATCGCTCCGGCCTGGTGTCCCCCGGCATCCGTGCCGGCGTAATCAAGAAAATAATCAACAAACTCCTTCTCAGAGAGACTTTTCCACGTCGCCAGCGTGATTTCGGGGTGATACCAGCTATTCGACGCGATGACCGCTCCATTGTCCGCCGCGTACACGAACGCTTGCGAATCCCACGAAAGAGTCATCAAACGCACCCCATCTCCCGCTCCCGTGCCTCCCGCGACACTGCATATTCCCACGCCGTTGTTGTTGACGGCCGAGACGAAGCCGGCACACCAGGTAGGATGGAAATGCAACGCGTGAGGCCCGGGCACGTAACGGCCACCTACCCTCGTCGCGTCCGTGTAGTCGAAGCCATGAACGTCATCCACGTACCCATTCTGATCATCATCAATCCCATTACCAGGAATCTCGCCCGCGTTCACCCACATGTTGGCCGCCAAGTCAGGGTGATTGGCCTGAACCGCCGTTTTGTCGATCACGGCCACGACCACGCCAGGAGAACCGCCCGCATATTGCCAGGCCTCGAACGCGTTGATATCTGCCCCGGCCACCGCCCCGTTCGCGTAGGAGGTCCCCGGATTGCGAAGATACCACTGGTTCGGCGCGTGGGGATCATTGTAAGGATTTTCTCCTGCCCGTGTTGCCACGATGCCCAACGGTATCGCGTGAATAAAGGGGTAGGAAAAGCCAGAAGCGCTTGATTCGGGAGTGATGATCTCCTCCGCGTGTTCCACGCCGGGTAACGACCGGTAAGCCGCCACCGCCGCCCGAGTAGATACTTGTTCGTCAAAAGTGACATCGTACCACAAGTGAAGCCCGCGAGCGCGGTGGCGCGCTTCGAATTTCAAGGAGGGGGGAATCACGCGTTCCATCCTGTCGGCCCGCAAGTAGGCAGCGATGGAGTCTAAATCAGCCACGCGCGTACGCATGATCCCTCCTCCCGTCGCCTCCTCTACGCGGAGGCTATCCGCCGTCTCGGGTTTCAACTTGACGCGCACCTTCCCGGGGATCACCCGGGTAGTATCTACCACACGCGCCTCGACTTCTGGATCTTGGACAAAAAAAACTTCCTCTTGTTGACAAGCCGTCAAGCACGCCATGGAGAGTATTCCCGTGAGTATCCTCTTGATCATACGGTATCTTTTTTTTATCAGTAACGGATCATTTCGCGGTGTAAATGTAATCGACTATTATATAATATATTTATTCACAAGTAGATACGTTTCATCTACTACTTTTTCATAAAACATCGTCACGAAATATCCGCTCCCTCTTTATCCCCGTGCAACTTTTCGTGGTACAATGAACGAATTAGAAACAAATCTTCTATCCTTGACGCTTTCTCAAGCATCTTGATACGTGCTGGATACCTCTTCACTACATCTGGATGAAAACGATACTTCTTACTTGTCGATTTACCGACTTCGTATAATTCACGTAAATACTCCTTGCTGAACTTTATATCCATTTCGGTTTTTCTAACAGAAGCAAAGGTAGTGTTTATTTGCGAACTCCACAGAAAAAGTAGATTTTTTTCGAGAACAGTTGACGGATTTCCTGTTGCGTCTTCGCTCTTGTGTTCGTTCTTGATCCTCCGCCACAACCCGTCCAGTTCGGCCACGGACCATATTGTACGCCCCCTTCTTATATTCCAAGAACCCGGAACAAAAAGGGAGTTGTTAGAGAGGTGATTGAAGCCCTGAGCGAAATCTCGTCACCCGGGCATTTTTCTTGCCGCTTTTCCCTATCTTTGCCACTCTTTTGTAGCAAGAATCTTAAAATAAGAAATCTATGGATTACATCTACGAACACGAGATGAAAGTACGCGATTACGAATGTGACATGCAGGGAGTGGTGAATAACGCGAACTATTTACACTACTTTGAAGTAGCGCGCCACGAATTTTTAGAAACAAAGCAGGTTAACTTTCACTGGTTACACGAGCGGGGAATCGATCTGATGGTCGCCCGCGTGGATATCCGTTACAAATATTCGTTGAAAGGCGGCGACCGCTTCGTGATCAAACTCCTTATCCGGCGAGAGGGAATCCGCCTGATCGTCCACCACGATCTCTACACGTTATCGGACGAACGACTTTGTACTCAATGCACTACCGAGATCATCGCCTTGAAACACGGCCGCCTCACCAACGGGGCAATCTTTGACACGCTCTTCGCTGAAGAGTTGAACAAGAACGCGTTATGAAATACCTGAAAAAAAATAGTGTTTTCTTTTGGTGGTCAAAAAATAACCCCTACATTTGCACCCGCGATCACGCTACAGGACACGGGCGCTTAGCTCAGCTGGTTCAGAGCATCTGGTTTACACCCAGAGGGTCGGGGGTTCGAATCCCTCAGCGCCCACCGATGGAAGTAGTGAGTTAATGAAAGTGGCTAATAAAATGAAGGCTGTTCCCAAAAGAGCAGCCTTATTTTTTATATATCAAGCCACATCCGGCTCAGCAAACAAATCAGGAGTTTTTTCCCTTTTACAACTCCTCTGGTTCCGCCAAGACTTCAGGGGCCCAGACACCTCGCGTCGTGCTGGCCTGCGTCGGTAGCACGTTACTATCTTTGGCCAGGAAGTCATTGAAATTAAAAATCTCTCCTACACGATCCAAAACGCGACGGACAATCGCCTCGCGGGAAGGGGCGTTAAAATAGAGGTAGCTCGATTTTTCCATAATGCTGAGGGATTCCGGTCGCCAAGCCCCGTAACGGTAGAGACAAGATCCCTCGACCAGATTCACGCGACTGTACCCTGTCAGGGTGAAATAGTGCTTCCAATGAACCTGATCCAGGTTTCCCGTGAGATCCACGTTACCGGCATATTGCCACCACCCGTTGGCTTGTCGCGTATTGATTACATTCTTGATGGAGTCGGGTATAGTGGTTTCGTGGTC
This sequence comes from Odoribacteraceae bacterium, assembly GCA_031276355.1. Lineage (GTDB taxonomy): Bacteria > Bacteroidota > Bacteroidia > Bacteroidales > Marinifilaceae > JAIRKS01. The sequence goes on along the minus strand of JAISNC010000037.1, from coordinate 14,375 downwards.
TATGTACTCATCCTTGAGACGACCGAAGCCGTGACCGCCCCCTTCGTGCAGCATCCTGCCCACCACGTTGGCGTCGTAGCACGTGCGAGCGATAAACCTCCCGCTCGTCCACGAGGTGGTCACGCCCGCCCACGCGTCCACGTTCACAAGCACGAAGATGCCGTCCCTGTCCTTCTTGAAACCGGGAACCCGCTCGGCCCAGGCAAATACCGTATCGTTGAGAGTGGATACATGCGCGGAACTTCCCCCGCGCAAAAGCGCCTTAAACCGCGTGTCGCGTGTCTGCTTCGGGGGCTTGCCGCCGGTAGTGACATCTTTCTCGATGGTGGCCCCCCGTTCGTTGGAGTAAGCGACGACCTTATAGACAGAGAAATACTTCGCGTAGGTCTTGAACGGCTCCGCGTTAAAGAAACCGTCCATCATCTTGCCGATGGCTTGGTCAAAGGCACCCCCGTGCTTGTAATCTTCACGAGTAAAGCCGTCACCCAACACGGCAATTTTAATAGGATTGGCTACCGTTCCCTGCCGGACCACCACCACCTCTCCCTCTTCGTGGTAGGTGGAGACGATCGAGAACTCCTGTTTCAACGAGAGTCGCTTGCTCAGGCTACCACTCTCGATAACAATCTCCACCGGCCCGCGGGGGGTTGATTTATCGACCAGCGGCGCGGGGGTCAACGTGATAACGGCATCGCCGGTACCCTCCGTCTGGCTGAACTGGCACCACGAGGCATCCACCGCGTTGCGCACTTTCCACCCTTGCGTGCTCACGATGGAGAGCGTCCGAGGAGAAGCGACCTCTGGGAACGTGATAGTCGATGGGGTAATGGTAAAAAGAGCCCCTTGCTGCTTCACGACGAACTCTTCACTCGACTTCTTTCCCTTCACGGTCACGATTGCCGAACGCTCGCTCGCGGAACGGTTAACAGCCACGATTAACTTGACCGCGGCATCTCCCCTCCCCTTGGAGGTCTCGGGCAACAGCCACGAGTCGGAAACATTCACCTCCCAATCTCCTTGGGTAGTAATCGTTAACATGATGCTCCCTGCCGATCCGGTACATTCGCTCGCGGACAACGCGACCGCCAAGCTATTTTCTTGCCCATCCTCTTGGCAGGAGAAGGGCAGCCCGAGGAGCACCAAAAGCCATGAACGAACAAATGCCTTAAATAATGCCATATTCATCTAAATAAAATTAATAATGATCACAGATCGCGCGGAAATCAGGTATCCCGGCAGGGCGTGACACCCTGCCGGGAGTGGTTTTATTCCCAATACAACGCGGGATAGCGGGCAGAGGCGTGACTTCCCAAATCCTTCCAATAGTAGCCGTCCGTGCCCGATGTCCCGACTCCCCAGCTCTTCGATGGATCGTCGACGGGCCAGTCGATGTCCGAAAAGGCTTTCACGCCCGCGGCGGACTGTGAAAGCCCAGAGACGGAATAACCCGCGTAGAAGCCGTTGCGGACGGTGATCCCGGCAAGATCATTGCCAAAGAAGGCACCGACATAGCTTTTACCGGGGATGGGCACAATCTCGCCGGCATTGTAGCAGGCGATCACGGAGGGGGTGCCGGTGGCGTACACGCGACCGAAAATACCGCCACAGTATTGCGACCCATCGTAGGTGGACACAACACGACCGACGTTGTAGCAAGCCACGAAGCGACCGGCTTGACAAGAACCAACGAGACCGCCAACGTAGGAGGTGCCGGTGACAGGCCCCGCGTTGTAACAGGCGGTGATCTCCGCGGTGGTGGAGGTACTCGCGAGGTAGCCGACAAGCCCCCCGACACGGGCTTGAGAACTTTCGTAGATACAAGTGACACCCCCCGTGTTGGCACTCTCTAAAATACGGCTATTGTTGGCAAGTCCCCCGCAGAGTCCGCCCTGGTCGCCGTACTCACTGGTAACCTCGCCGCTGTTGATGACGCGCAGGAGCTTGCCACCGTTGACATACCCGGCGACACCTCCAGAGTATTGTCCAGAGGCCACAACGGAAGCAGCATTGGTACAGTTAATTAACTGGCCGGTAGCGTTGACCTGGCCGGCGATACCACCAACGCGGTTATATCCAGATACTTTACCGGAGGCGATGTGCAGGTTTCGGACAGTCGCGTGAACGGTACCGAAAAGCCCTCCCACATAGCCCTTGTCGGGGAAATCCGCGTTCACGTTTTTAATCACGTGATCGCCGCCGTCGAAACTCGCGTAGAAGGCGTTGGTGTAGGTACGGGGTTCGCCCATGCAGTCGATGTCCGTCTCCTGTATCACGGTGACGGGCACGGCCGGAGTGTTCTGGTAGAGGGCCAGCACCTTGTATAGTTCGGCAACCGTGTTGACGAGAACAAGCGTACCGCCTTCAAACATACGCGGTTGTACATCACCATCGTTCGTGAGGGAGAGACGAATCAGTTCGTTTTCAACACGACCGATCAAGATTTCCCGCTCCCCTTTCCTGATGCTTTTGAGGGTACGCGGCGGAGAGGCTGGCGTCCAAGTGGCCTGCCCAACGGCATCCAACGTGATAGCGCTCGTCTCTCCATTGGTGAAAACGAGGGTCGCATCGCCACTCCACCCGTGGATTTGAAAGGAGGGGAGGTCCGCGTTACCGGTGCCTTTTACGGGAGATTCAGGCCAAGCCTCTATCGCGACAGTGAGGATCGTAAGACGCGACCCGCCGGGCAGAAGAGCAAAGGTGACCTTGTAAAAGGTGTTGGGAGTAAAGGTCTCATTTTTTGAAATATCGGGGGCGATGATATCGAACGTGAAGGTGTAATTGTTGTAAACGCATGTCATCACGAAGCGGTCAACGCCGGGAGACTGGAGAAAGTAATAGCGATTCGTGTTGGGAATCTTATAGGCAACCTCGTTACCGATGGTCGGGGGACTCGCGAGGATCGTCTCACCGAAATCAAATTCGATCAAGGCCTTGGCGTGCGTCAAGGTAAGATTCAAATGCTTGTCCAGCGTAAAGGAGGAATCTTCATGAATCAGGTCATCGGCCGACAGGAGGCCTTCTGCCGCCCCGTCTTGGAGGCTCCCGGGTTTGCTCACGGAGACGCTCAAGGCGCACGTATCCTTGCCCGCGGGAAAGAGAGGGGGAGCCACAGCAGGGATCCAGCGGGAACGGGCGTACGTGAACTCGCCCGTCGCGTTGTCAAGCTGGACGGTCATTTTTTGGCCCATCTCGTAACGGGCCAGAAAACCGCTGGCGGTGGGGTTGTCGGCATGTAGTCCGATACGGGTGGCCGTTTCAATCTCCCCGACGCGGGCCGTGACGGAGAGAATACCACGTATCTCTTCTCGCTCGCTCGTGCCGGGTTCCCCGCCGGGATTCACGGGATCGGAACCGTCGCAACCCGCAAAGGGGAGGGCCAACAGTAAGGATAGCGCAATGTATAGGAGTGTTGTTTTCATGGTCGTTTAGTTTATGTCAATCTCAATGGTGTAGTTGGTGCCAACGGGCTGGAGGGAGGGTAAGTTTTTTAGACTAAAAACGCCCCATTTGCTTGTTCCGGACTCCTCGTAAGTAAAATCCCCGACAAGCCCCGTTGCGAAGATGTCGGTGGCATGTTCGTGATCGAAGATGAGTTGCGCGTCATTGATCGCGGGAGAGGGATCGCAGTAGGCCGTGTACCTACCGAGCATGAGCGACCGGATCTTGGTGCCGGCAAGCGCCCCCGCGAGGGTGAACGTGAACTTGCTGCGCTCGTGTTGCAGGGCAATGGGCACATTGACGGCGTGCGGAACGTTCGTGAGAAGGACTTTTAGCCAGTCGGCGGAGAGGAAAATCGCTCTATCGCTTTGGTCAACAGGAAGAGGGGTGCGCTTTTCTAAAGCGGGCCACCAGACGGTGAGGGTGTCCAGGGGAAGTCCATCATACGGAAACCAAAGGGTGTCGGCAAGAGGAGAGAGTGTACCCGTCGCGTAGCGGTAATTGGCGCGGAACGTGCCGGTGAAGGATTTCACCTCCACGGTGGCATCCGCATAGCCCTCCGCGGCAAAGTAATCGACGGCGGCGTAGTTGACGGTAGCCCGGGTAGCGCCGACCGTGGGAGAGAGGAAGATCGCTTGCCGTTGCAAGGGCCTGTCGTCTTTCGTGCAGGCAACAGCCGCAAGGGTCAAGAGCGCGAAAATGATCTTTTTCATGATCTCTGCATTTTAAGTTAGAATAAATAGGTGATGTCGATCACGCCGGCAGGCGTGTTTTCGATCTTTCCCTGTAAAGAGAGACGCTTCGACTCGGTGGGATCGATCTTAAAAGTGTAGATAGTGCTTCCTTCACCGGAGGGATTATCGGCGGCGATGATCAACTCGGCTCGCCCGGCATAGGCAGAGAAAGAATGGAGGCAGGTGATCTCACCCAAAGAGAGCGGTACATCCGTGATCACTTCGACACAACCCTCCCCGTCGCGATAGACGTAGAGTTTGTTCCCCACGGTGAAGTAGAGGTAAGGGGTATTGGTATAACTGAGCGTGATGTTCTTCGCCGCGTCGAGAAGCCCGTCGTTATTTATCAGCGTACGCGTAAACTCCGGCCGGTAGTCGTAGGTGGCTTTCGACGAGTTGTAGACATACATGGCATAGAGGTATTCGCCCGCGGGATTTTTCAAAAGCGCTCCCGTAACGGTGTTGACCGTGGCCATGTAGCGCAAATCATGGCCGTGGAAGGAGTCCGCGTCCGGTAAGCGCACGGGCGAAGCACTGGCAGAGGTGGCATAAATGGGGTATTTTAACATCCGTTTGTTGGTCTCATCCCAAAACAGGGCGTTACTCATGCCGCCACCGCCAAAGTAGGGCGCGATACGGATCTCCTGGTAGGCCCCGTCGATGGTGGAGACACCCGGGGGCAATAAATTGATGGAGGCACAGATCAACCCGTTGACGGTAGCGTTGGAGCTGTAAGCGGAAGCTTCGCCATCATTAGTGATGAAGAACCAAAAACTATCCGTGAAGACCATATCTTTAAAGGTGTATCCGGCAGGTTTTCCCTGGGTCATGTGCGCTTGAGCCATTTGCGTATCCTTCCACTCGAACGTGAGTTTGTTGAGCCAGGCGGTGCCGTCACCGGTACCGACCCAAAGGTGGTCGCGGGCGGCCTCGTACTCCACGAAGTTAGCGCCCCCGCCACGGTAGGGATAGTCGATCTGCTCGAGGAGACCGGAGATGTAGCGATCTTCACCGGAGGGCGTAACGCCGGCAACATCTATCTCGGCAAGGCCATCGGGGGTTTCATAGAGGAGAAAGAAGCCGGAGGCAAGCTCGTTCGTTACCTTCAGCAGGAACGACTCCTGATAGATAACGCCTGAAGCTTTTTCCATGATCTTGAAGAGGATCCAGTAAGGCCTGTCGGAGATGGCCAAGTTGATGGTCGTGTCAAGGACCATGCCGGTACCGAGGGTACCTCGAAAGGTCTTGGCGTTTGTCCAGGCTTCCCAATGATAAATATAGTCGTCGGGATTCTGAAATTCTGGCAGCACCTGTTTCTGGTTGTAGTCTGTCGTGAGAACGCTGTAAATGACGGGTTCCACGCGAAGACGGGCACCGGCACTGACGGTGGTATCCGCTAATCCTTCGATGACTACCTCTTTTACCCAATCGTATTTGTAGTTGCCCTTGTCTTCATAGCAGGAGGCGAATGTCGCTGCCAGCAAGAGAAGAAGCGCCAATGTTCGTATCGTGTTTTTCATTCTTTGATTCTTTTACGTGTTATTATTTGGATCGCTGTGGAGCGTCGGGCCACTCGGCAGGAATGACAACATCCTCCCCGTAATCCGTGCTATGACCGGCCCCGAGGCACATATAACCCCGGTGGGATTTGGGACTGGGATCTTTAATGGCCATGTCAGGCCCCAAGGAGATCCTGTACTGCAGGTAATTTTTCAACGCCACGGAGTATCCGATCAAGCCCACCGCCGAGATGGGAGTGGTAGAGTTCCATTTCTCGTAGGTCATGTTACACAACTCATTGAGGAGTAATAGCTTGTCGACCGAGAAGTAGCCAAGCACGATCTCCATGTACTGCCTGGGACGCGGCATGGCCGAGGTAAATTGCACGGTCATGCGCGTGACATTGACACTGTCGAGGGTGGAACGGTAGCGGTACGGGAGATCGATATCAAAGTACTCGTTGGGTTGGAGACGGAGCGTAACAAAACGCGTGGTGTCGTCGTCCTCCGGCCCGCGATAGAGTTTGATGAGGACATAGGCTCGCGACTGGCCGGCGGGGAAGATGAACTCGTCGGCCATGTCAAAATCGCTCCCCCGGACGGCATCGTCCGTGTCCTCGACCTTCACTTTAAAGACGCGGTCGATATCCATCACGTCGCCGGTCGCCGTGACCTGGATGGGAAAGTCGTACTCCACGTAACTGGTAGGGCCAAAGCCAAATTCGACGGTGTCAAGGATACGTCGCGTGTTATTCTCTAACACCTGGAAGTAGATGGAGGTGGTTCCGTCGTAGTATTTCAAGTTCTCTTCCGTGCAATTAAACAACAGAAGAGTCATGCCTATCATTAAGATCCTGTTCATCGCTTTATTATTTATTCCGGTTTTTGTTTTCTTCGTTGGGTATGGAAAACCTGTAATAGCGATCTTCCATCGGGAAGTCGTAGGTGGTACTGTTGCTCTCTATCGAACGGATATTATTCCTTTTCAAGTAGTAGTAATACTGCCCCTCGCCGTAAAACTCCCTCAAGGTCTCTTTTCGCAGCAACTCGGGTAGCTCCGCGTCGGTGACATTCCAGGCGTTATTTTGTAGAAATCCCCTGCCCGCCCTCAGGGCCTCCAGCCAATAGCGCCTCTCTGCCGGCGTTTCGGCAGACTCCGCGGCGATGAGGAACAACTCTCCGGCCCGAATAAGGGGTTGCACCTGATAACGATAGGGATCACCCGGATCAGTCTCCTTGACCGTATTGACACGGTATTTCTCGAACTCGCGTACCCTGACCGTACCGCCGCGGTCGACCGACTTCCAAACGGTGGCTCTCATGTCATCTAGTTCGTTGAAGAGCTTGGCAAGGTAAACGTCCGAGGCGAACAACACGAGATTATCCGGGAGATCCGTGCTAAAATAGGAACGGTGCAGCGCGTCCCGGCGCAAATTGTGCATACCGAAAAGAAACTCCGAGAAGAGCATCGGCTCCCAGAGGTTATTCGTCACTTTTACCGACGTAGTGATGATGGTGGAGAAGCGGTTATCTTCTCCCGTGTCGGGATCCCGGTTCGAGAGCAGGGCGGTGGCAATGAGGTAGGCGTTGTCTCTATCGCCGGTGTGCAAGCACATCCTGGCCTTGAGAGCCTGGGCGGCGAAGATATTCATCCTGAAAGAGCGGTATCCCCAGAAATCTTCCCGGCCCCAGCCGACACCCTCGGTGAGAATGGGGTCGCCGCGCAGGAGGGCGATGGCCTCATCGAGATCCTTGAAGAGGTAGTTTATGAACTCGATGCCGGTGGAGTAAGGGGTGGCAACGGCCGTGTAGTGGCCGTAATAAGGAATGTACTCCTTGTCCAAGACGCTCATATCCTCGGCGTGTAGCGGGCCGAAAAGACGGAAGAGGTCGAAATGGAGGAAGGTACGCAGGGCCAACGCCTCACCGCGATAGAGCTTGTAGTTCTCGGGGGAGTAATTCGCCGCGTTCTTCTCGATCTCTTCCAGGAAAATGTTGCACTCGGCGATCAAAAGGTACATCCTCTTCCAAATAACCGAGAGGTGCGTGTCTAACTCGCCGGCGTACTCGCGCAGCTGTTCGTATTTATGATCTACCGGGATGTAGTAGAGCTGGGCCAGGACATCCAAGGTACCCACCGTGAGCTTTTCCCCGTATAGATCCGCGTGCAGGAGAGAGAGGTAAAGCCCGTTAAGCGCCTTTTGCGCCCCGATTTCCGTCGTATAGAGTTTCGTGGCCTCGATCTTGTCGTAAGGCGAGTGGTCCAACCACTTAGTGCAGGACGAAAATGCCACTACCGACAAGAGTATGTAAAAGATTCCTTTCCGTTTCATGGTGTCGTTCTATTTAAATGTCATGTTAAGAGAAAACGATAGGGTACGGTTGAAGGGGTAATCAATGCCTTTCTCCGCCCGGATCGTGGAAAATTCAAAGATGTCGTTCAAGGTGACGTTTAACCTGGTATTGGCCAAGTGCAGGTACTTAAGCCAGGCCTGCCCTCTAAATTCGTAACTCAAGTTAAAGGATTCACCCTTGAGGTAGTTTTCGCGTTGCACGTAGCGGTCAGTGACGGGAGCGCGGTAGGTCTCCGTGCGGTCATTCGGCGGGACGATGTTCCTGTACCTGGCCCTGTCGCCCGGTTTTTGCCAACGGTCGTATAGCGCCCGCTTGTCCTGGTTGTCCTTGATGACCTTCGTCACGCTGATATTTTCGATGCGGTCGTAGAGTTTCTCGTTGTAGTAGTCGGCCCCGAAACTGTAACGGAGGTGGGCGCTAAAGGTTAGCCCCCGCCAAGCGATGGTTGTGCCGAACGTACCGGTGAGGGCGGGCTGGGTGTTTCCAACGACGACCTCGTCCCGCGCATTGTAAACGAACGTGTAGATGCCATCGCGACGGATAAAGATCTCTTCCCCACTGACGGGATCAATGCCGGCAGAAGGCACGGCCCAGATATCATCCGGGCTGTATCCGTCCCGGTAGCGGCGCAAGGAGGAGTTCTGGAGTTCCGCGTTCATGGAAGAGAGGCGATTCCCGATCTTGCTGTACTTGGTCCTGTAATGGCTTCCCGTGGCGTGTAGCACCCAGGAGGTCTCCTTGCTCTTGATGACTTTCAGGGAGGTCAGGAAGGTGTAACCGCGGATATCGCTCTGTCCAAAGTTGGTGACGTATTTTCCGCTACCGGTGGAGGGAGCCACGTCAATCTGTACCAGCAACGGGTCCGTCACTTTCCGGTAGACATCCGCGCTCACCGAGAAACGGTTATCGAAGATAGAGAGGTCCAATCCGAGATTCATGTCGCGGGTCTTTTGCCAGTCCAAATTTTCGTTGGCAAACGTGTTCACGTTTCCGCCCACGCCGAAGACGTTCTGGTAGGAGGTGTTGTACTTGTAGCTCAAGTAGGTGTCCATCGAGAAGTTGTTGTTCCCGGGATTACCGTAGGAGAAGCGCAACTTCAACTTGTCGGCCCACCCCTTGGCAAACGCCTCCCGGTGGATGTTCCAGGCCACGCCGACGGAGTAGGTGGTGGTATACTTCTTGTTCCGTCCGAAGTTGGTGGAGCCGTCACTGCGGAAGTTAACGTCTAACGCGTAACGATCTTTGAAACTGTAATTGAGATTCGCGATGTAGTTCAGGCTTCTCGATAGGCTCTCGCCGTAGGTGGGTTTGCTCGACAGGGCGTACTGATTGGCAAAAGAGGGGTTGGGGATCAGGTCGTCCGGGAAACCGATCGCGGTGAAGGCATCGTTTTGACTCTTCGACGAGGAGAAATCCATGCGTCCCACGAGATTTACGCAGTGTATCTCGGCAAAGTAACGACCGAACGTGACGGTGAAATCCCCGCTATACGAAAACTTATCGCGCGTCGATTTGGTATACGACCCTCTCTCCAACTTATTGGTGTTTGCGTAATCGGTGTGGTAGGGAGATTTGAAGGTCTCGCTCGTCTGCTGCGTCTTCGTGACATTGAACTTCCCGCTTAGCTTGAGAGCCTCCGTCGGCCGGTATTCGAGCTTGAAGTTATTGCGCAACTCCAGGATCGTGGCCTCATCTAAATAGTTCTGGGCGGCGTTGTATAACGGGTTGGAAACCCGCGTGTGTACTATACCGATATCATACGTGTCTAAAAACTCCTCCCGCCCGGATCCTTTGGGATAGTAGGGATTGGTCTTCACGTAGACTGAAAACGACTCCGGGGCATTGTATTCCGCGGTATGGCCCACGGTAAAGATATCATTGACAAGGAACTCTTCGCTCCGGTAGTTCATGTTCACGTTGAATCCAAAGACATCTCTTCCCGACTGTTTCATGACTCCCTGGTTGCTCGCGTAGTTCGCGCCGAGGGAGTAGTACATCGCCTCTGCGCCACCGGAGGCAGTAACGCTATGTTTGTTCGTGAAGCCCACGCGCACCGGCTCGCTCAACCAGTAGGTGTCAACGCCACTCTCTATCCAGGCTAATTTTTTATAGTACAGTTTTTTGAGGTCAACATCCGTCTCCATCGTCGAGCTGGTGTAAGAACCGCTTAATCGCTCGAATTCCAACTTCTCGGCGGCATTCATCATGTTATAAACAGAGAGATCCGGCATGGCGGTGGTCAGTACGCCGCTGTACCTGAAGTCTAATTTTCCCGGCTTGGGGCGTTTCGTCTCGACGACGATGACCCCGTTGGCCGCGCGGGAACCGTACATGGCCGTGGATGCCGCGTCTTTCAGGATGACGAGGCTGGCGATCCGCTCCATGTCCAAGTCCATGACCACCTGCTCGGAGACCTCAAAGCCGTCCAAGATGAAGAGCGGCAAGTTCGGATCCCCACCAAACTCGGCCTCCATGTTGATCATGCTGGCCTTCCCGCGAATGTCGATGTCCGGCATCCGGTTGGGGTCGGAACCGAATTGATTGTTGGGGGTCATGCGAAAGGCCGGATCTAACGTTTTCAGGGCTACCAGGACATTTTGCGTGCTGACGCTCTTCAGTTCGTCCCCGTTGTAGGTGGAGAAAGAACCGGTGAAACTGTTCACGCTACGCTCGAACATCCCGGTGGAGACCACCGTCACCTCTTCCATCTCGATCGTGCTCTCCTCCATGACCACGTGGATCTCCTCTTGACCAAGATACTCTACATCACGGCTTATCATGCCGATAAAGGAGAATTGCAACACGATTTTCTCGCTCCACGGGACGGTCAACACGAATTTCCCGTCGATGTTCGACGAGGTGCCCACGCTCGTCGTTCCCTTCAGGAGCACCGTTACGCCCGGTAGAGGGAGACCGCTTTTCTCCCTGACCGTCCCCTTGATGGTCACCTGCTTGCCCTGCTCCTGGACGACACCATCTGGAACGATCACGATGTAATCGTCCACGAACTTGTAGCTCATCCCGCTTCCCTGCAGGATACGCGCAAGCAACTCTTCCACGGCGATCTCCTTGAAATTAGCCGTTACCTTCCGGTTCGCGAGAAGCCGGTTGTCGTTATAGATGACGACTTTACCCGTCTGCTCGCGAATCTCTTCGAAGACAGTTTTGATACTCGTTTCGCCTAATTTGATACTCACCTTCTGCTGGGAGACGACCTCTGCCGAAAGAGTACAAACGAAACACACGCTTAATAAACACGTTATTTTCATAACCCTAATTAAATCCCGCCACTTGTTTTCTGGTGCAACAAGGTGCGATGCATTGTTTTTTTCCATACATTTGATGTGCTATTAATAATAAACATTTCTCTTGGAAGTGTGACCGGGGGGTGAAGCCAACACCCTCCGGTTTTCTTCTATTGATTCCTGATTCGTCAGTTACATGATAACCCAGAAAGTTGGGCTTTTCCTCCCGCCCCGGGATTCGCTTTCCCCGGTGCACGCAGCCCACCTTCCTATTAAAAACGTGTTCCATTTTACTTGTTAGCAACAGTGATCACGTTCTTATCTATCTCGAACACAACGTCTGTCGTGGCACCGATTAATCCCAAGATGTAATCGATATTTTCATACTTCCTCACCGCCCCGGTGAATTGCAACGCCTTCAAGCGCTCATCGGCGAAGTAAAACTCGACATTGTACCACCGGCTTAATTTCGCGGTTAACTCGTCCAATGGCATCGCGTCAAAATCAAGTACTCCATTTTTCCAATTCACGTAAGCGTCCACCTTGTCCACGCTCTTGATCGAACATACGCGCTTTTGACGATCCATCACTAATTGCTGGGAAGGCAACAACGTCCGCTCCTCCTCCCCCACGAGCACGCTGACCTCCCCGTGCACCAGCGTCACCTCCACCCGCGCGTCATCGTCGTACGCCATCACGTTAAAATCCGTGCCCAACACGCGCACTTCCATCTCTTGCGTGTGCACGACAAAAGGAGAGGAGGGGTCGCGTTCCACGTCAAAATAGGCTTCCCCCACCAGCATCACCTCTCGCGGGCCGTTAGCGGGAAAATGCACCGGGAAGCGCAAACGCGAAGCGGCGTTTAAATAGACAAGGGTGCCGTCCGAGAGGATCAAGTGAAATTCGCCTCCCACGGGGATCAATACCTCGTGAAACAGCATCTCGCCGGCATCGTGCGATTCGACGGCGTAATTCAACGATCCCGACAGGCTGTCGATCTTGACCTCAGCGTCATCTATATCCAAGCGCATCCCCTTGTTCAGGATTAACTGCCGCCCATCAGAGAGCTTAAGTATGGCCTTAGATTCACCGGGCGGGATCACCGCGACAACGGGATCTCGTTCAACAAACGACGCGGGAACAAAGAGAAAGTAAAGTCCCACCAGCACGAGCAACGAGGCGGCAACGGAAAACCACGCCCGCCGGCGACGTCTTCGACCCACGCGGAGATAACGTCCCGTGATGTTACTCCAGGCGCTCTCCACGATGATTGTATTCCACTTGAGCGCGTACCTGCCCAGGTCATACACTTTCACGAACTTCCGGTACAGCTTACGATGTTCCGGGGAGGCTTGCAACCACCCGTCTAACTGCCGGCGTTCAAAATCGCTCTCCTTGCCCTGGAGCGTCTTCTCGATAATATCCTCGATCAATTCTGGTATTTCCATCTCGTTTAGTCCTATGTTTTAAAATAAGACTAAAAAAAGGGGGCGATGGGTGAATAAGGCGTGAAAAAAAATTACCAAACCATGCATTTTCTTCTCGAAACTTTTCTCTCAGAACACGCATACCGTTCTTAAGTAACGTTTTAACGGTATTAACGGATATATGTAACTCCTCGGCTATCTTGCGGTATTCCATGTCCTGCATCAGCACGCCCTCCAGCACGCGATGCGTCTGCGCGGGCAGGCGGTTGATCTCCTTGGTCACGTCATCGACAATTTGTTGATTCAACGAAGCGAGTGTCTCCTCGGCTATCTCCATACGGGTATAATCTATGGCCAATTTCAACACGTCTTTCTTGTTCTCGTGGGAATAACAGCTGTTCCGGACGGAGGAGTAGAGATACGAGCGCAACGCGAGGGGATCTATTTTTTCCAGGTAATCACCTTCCAACAAGCGAACAAAGAGATCTTGCACGACATCCTCGGCCGTGAAATCATCCCGGATCAGCGTACCGGCGTATAGTACCAACGGGCGATAATAGCGTTCAAACAACAAACGTACCCCCTTTTTCCGATCCTGGAGTGAAATTTCAAGAATATCCCTATCACTCACTTGCATCGACGCGAAAATATGCTTTTTTATACAAACAACGGGCTATCGAGAGAAAATAAATTCCTTGTCACCAAGGGCGGGAGTCACCTCGCATCCCATTCGGGATGCCCGGGCACGATTCCTTTTGAGGCAATCCCGAAGGGGGTGTGTCAAAAGTCGGTTTTCGTCATTGGTATCCGCGTAGCGGGAAGCAATCCAGAAACCCGTAAATCCCTGGATTACTTCACTCTCCGGGTTCGCAATGACGAAAACCACCCGAATATCTCGGCCGGGATGCGAGGCACCCTCTCCGAAATCCGACTTTTGACACAGCCCCAATAGTCAAATCAATCAAATAAAACGGATACGGTCGCTTCGCTCCCTTTATTCTTGGACACAACGCACGGGCATGCCGTGACCGCGCACCTCATTCTGCACGCTTGTGCCGTACATGATGCTCATCCAGAGGTAACGACCGTGCGTGCTGCCGCTCGGCGTGGCCGACCAGTAGTAACCGAAGCTCCGCATGTTGACCGAGCCCCCCCCATTGGCGAGGCGAAGGCCCGCCGCCGGATAGAAGGTCGTTTCGCCTATGCCAACCCCGCCCATGTAGAACTCCCAGCCGGCTTGTTCCAGACCGTCCTGGTAGTCATCTGGATAGTTAGCGGCGTTGGGCACAACAGTACCTGGAAGGATGAACCCGCTCCACACGGTGATCACGGGCAACTTCCACCCCGGGGGACAGGGGTCGAAAAGGCCCTTGCCGGTCGGCGAGGGGTGCCATGTCGGGTTGTTCCACGAGTTGCCGGCATACGGGTTATTCGAAACCCAGTCCTCGCTCGCGGAAGCGTAGTAGGTAGAAGGACGCCGTACCGCCGTCTTGATCAACGTCGACCCGGGAACCCTCGATATACCATCGGCGTCAGCATGGTAGCGAGGGAGAGCGTCGCCAGCCACGTCATACAGTAGAACGCCCATGAAGGGGAACGGGTCCTTGCGCCCGAACTGGTAGTACAGGCCGCCGGCCTTGGAAACACCGGCCGCGCGGTCGGCCCCGGCGGCGCCGA
>JAISNC010000036.1 GCA_031276355.1 Odoribacteraceae bacterium | reverse complement strand
TTCCCGTGGGCTTGATCACCGCGACCGCCGTGGGATTAGAGGCGGGCATCAAGTAATAACGGGGCGCGCCGACCCGTTGCCCGTTCTCGTTGAACTGCAACAACCAGAAGTCCTTGACGACGGTGCCGGTGCCCTCGTCCACCTCCAGCGGGTCGGGCAAGGCCCGCGAGCCGGCCAGGCCGGGGGTCTCGGGTACCGCGCCGAGAGAGAGGGCGATCGTGGTCTCAATCCCCTCGTTGCCGGTGGAGCCCACCGGCTCGTCCGCGCACGACAAGGCCGCCAGGGCCGCCAGCGCGAGCGAACAAATTCGTGACGTGTTCATGCTGTTCTTGTGTTTATAGTTTATCATTTTTTCGTCTCGTTTATCATTCCCGGGAGGTATCGCCCGCCCGCGAATCATCGATCCGCAATTTTCTGGTACAAAAGTAGAAAAATAATAACACGAATACAAAATCAGGATTTTTTTTCGCCCGTCCCGCTTTTATCGAGCCTGTGTCTGTTTATCATGACTATAAATGGAAATTTTGGCGCGACGAGAGACGGGGAACGGCGAGAACGACGCGGGGGCGAAAGATTCTTCGCCCCTACACTTGAACGTTATCGCGCATAAAAAAAAGAGGGAGTGTTCAGACTTTTGACACGCCCTCTTGCCTCTTAACTTGATGCCATCGCGTCTGGCCCCGGGAGTAGGAAGACCAAGAGAACTCCTTCACTTCGAATCCTCGAAAGAGAGATTTTTTAGAAAAGTTGCATTTGCTACTTGAATCTGCCCCCCTAACTTTTCAACCCTAAACGCGACTATAATCTGTTTTTTTGGTTAACTTTGCCGCGGTTTTCACAAAAGCAAGAAACTCAAAACATATATGGACATTTTCGAAAGAGTACGAAACCAGAAGGGAAATATCGGCCAGTATGCCAAACAAGCCCACGGCTATTTTTCCTTCCCGAAATTAGAGGGCGAGATCGGCCCGCGCATGAAATTTCGCGGTAAAGAGGTATTAAACTGGAGCTTGAACAACTACATCGGGTTGGCCAACGATCCCGAAGTGCGCGCGGTGGACGCGGAAGCGGCCGCCCGCTACGGCATGGCCTACCCGATGGGGGCGCGGATGATGAGCGGGCAAACCTCACGCCACGAGTACCTCGAATCACAGCTGGCTGACTTTGTCGGGAAACCGGACGCGTTCCTGCTGAATTTCGGTTACCAGGGGATGGTATCCATCATTGACGCCATGACCGGCCGCCACGATTGCATCGTGTACGACGCCGAATCGCACGCCTGTATCATGGATGGGTTACGCTTGTCCCCCGCCAAACGCTACGTCTACCAGCACAACGACATGGAGAGCCTCCACAAACAACTCGAAAGAGCGAAGAAATGGGTGGAAAACACCGGTGGCGGGATCCTCGTGATCACCGAAGGGCTCTTCGGCATGGCCGGTGACCTCGGCAAGTTAGACGAGATCGTGGCCATGAAAAAAGAGTTTAGCTTCCGCATGTTGGTGGACGATGCCCACGGCTTTGGAACAATGGGCGCTACCGGGGCAGGCACCGGCGAGCACTTCGGCGTGATGAACGAGATCGATCTCTACTTCGCCACCTTTGCCAAGTCCATGGCCGGAATTGGGGCCTTCATCGCGGGCGACGAGGATATCTGCATGTATTTGAGATACAACATGCGATCACAGACCTTTGCCAAGTCATTGCCTATGCCGATGGTAGAGGGAGCCATCAAACGCCTTGAACTGTTGAGGAGCCGCCCGGAACTGCGGGAGAGGTTATGGACGATCGTGCACGCCCTACAAACGGGATTGAAAGAGGCCGGCTTAGACATCGGGAAGACAAACTCCCCCGTGACCCCCGTCTACCTCTCGGGCAGCGTGGCCGAAGGGACGCAGGTAGCCATGGAGTTGCGAGAGAATTATAACCTTTTCTGCTCGATCGTCGTCTATCCCGTCATCCCCAAGGGACAACTGCTGTTGCGCTTGATCCCGACGGCCATGCACACGCTCGAGGACGTAGAGTACACGGTGAAGGCGTTCAGAAACGTCGCGCAGAAGTTACGCGATGGGGAGTACAATAAAGATATCGTCGTGGATGCCAACACCCTATAGACAATAAACAAATCATAATTCCAAATAAGATTATTATGGCAAAGAAAAATCAGAAACAAGATAGCTTCGAACAATTGCAAGAGGCTACGATCTCGACCGAACAGTTTATCGAAAGAAACCAAAAATGGATCATCCGGGGGATCACTCTCATTTTAATCGCGGTGGTCGCGTTTTTCGGCTACAACAGGCTCTATAAGGCTCCTCTCGAAAAAGAGGCGCTCGTGCAGATGGCAAGCCCGGAGAGTTATTTCCAACAAGATTCCTTCCGGTTGGCCCTGAACGGCGACGGGAATGCCTTGGGTTTCTTGGAGATCATCGATCAATACGGTTCCACTCCCAGCGGGAAATTAGCCAACTACTACGCCGGACTTTGCTACCTGTATACCGGTGATTATCAGAACGCCATCACCTATCTCGGCAAATACTCCTCGGATGACATGGTCTTCTCCCATTTAGTGAAGGCTAACATCGGGGATGCTTACATGGAACTGGGTGATTTCAAGCAAGCCGCCAGCTATTACCGGCAAGCTGCTACTAACAATAAAAATGAACTTACGGCCCCCGTCATCCTGATGAAGGCCGGGTTAGCCTACGAGAAGAGCCACGATTACAAGAACGCGCTGGCCATGTACGAAAAATTAGAGAAAGAGTTTCCTAATTCCATGGAAGCGCGGGAGATCGAAAAATATATCGCGCGTTCTAAAAGCCAATTGTAAACTATAAGCTGTCTCAAAAATACCCCCGTCCGGGAGGTGTTACGCGGCCGGATATTGAAAACCACCCGGGCATCCCGTTAAGAATGCCCGGGTGGTTTTCGTTATCGCGAACTCGCGGCTTTCGAGACAGCCGCCATGCCGCCGCCTATTGTTGTACGCGGTACTTTAACAGATAGTTCCCCTTACCGGCAAAGAGATAAAAACCGGCCGTTGTCTCACCGTCTCCCCCGTGGAAAGCGATCGAGAAGGGGGTGGTGCCGGAAACAGGAAAGCCCTTGCTGATCTCTCTACCCAAAAGCAATAGCTCCCCTTGTGCCTCGTTCAGCATCCCCACGCGGGCATCCCGGGCGGCAAAACGATAAATATAGGGAAAGCCCCACGCGGCTCCCTCTCCGCGCTTCTCTTGCAGCACTTGCCCCCGGTCGTCGCGAATAGAAAGGAGCTCTCCCTCCGTGAATATCCACTCATCTAAACCATCGGCATTCACATCCCCCACGTTGAAGTGATAGGGACGCGGCTCTTTCTCGCTTTTCCACGAACCGACCTCGCCCTCAAAGCCGACCCACCACACGTCTTGTCGCGCATCGGCGAAGAGCACAACCGGTTGGCCTCCACGACGACTCAAGTACAAGGGGGTAGTCGCGTTCACGTCAAAGAGACGATCTATTTTCACCCGTTCCCCCCCGCGGCGATCCAGCATGTAAAGACGATAGCGGTCGGCAAAGACCAAGTAATCCTTCTGCTCTATCCTAAAGTGGTACAATTTAGAGACCACCGGGTTGTCACTCTTGGGTATTTCCCAGCCCTGCACCGGGTTCCCGTCCAACTCGAACAGGTAGAGATTGCGATCCTCTCCCGGTGCAGCCACTCGATAATGGCGATCGCCCTCATAATCGAACAGCGTGATTCCGACCTCACAACGGCTCCTCAAAAGCAACGGATAGCGAGGCAGGTAGGCCCCGTTCCGGTCGATCAGGTAGAGATGCGTCGGCGTAGAAAAGAGGTATTGTAACTTACCATTCCTGTAAAAATCCACCTGGTAGATCTCGCTATTGATGGTACCTTGGATGGGTAATTTCCACAATATCAAACCAGCATCGCTGATCAGGTAGAGATGATTCGCTTGATCCTGCACCAGCAACTCGCGCTCTCCCGTGATGTGATTCTTCACGATGGCCGGCTTTAACGCGACATCGGACTCTAACTTCGTCTGCCACATCACCCGCGTTGGTTGCTCTTCCATCTTCTCCACGCTGGCAACAAGCGAGGTATAGAGCATCCCCTCCTCGCCGCTCCACTGGTATCCCCACGAGGAGATCCCAGACAACCGCTCGCCGTGTTCACGTAAATAGGTGGCCCACGCTCCGTTGGCGTATTTCAAATAGAGGGGCAGCATCGAGGCTGTCTCGGAGAGATAGATCCAGTTGTGCTTTACCCCCAAGCGCTCCTTCACGCGCTTGTACCATGCCACGTCCCGGATGCTCGAGTGTCGAAAATAGTCCCTGGCAAAACGCTGTACGGCAAGACGCGACGAGGCCAGCACGAGGTAATTCTCCTGTATAAAGGCATACCGCGCCGACATCCCGTCAAAAATATAACCCCACATCACGCTACAAAAATCGGGAACGGGCATCGCGTAATAGGTGACCTGTTTTTGATCCATTTGATAAAGGTGACGCAACGAGTCCATCTCCACGTTGGAGTAGCGAGCGTAGTGTTCTACCATTTTCTTCAACAGATCCTCTCCCTTGTTCCCGGATTTCAGGTGGACGATCATCACGCCCTCTTCCTCTCCTGTCGAAGAGAGCTCCATCACGCCCTTGACAACCTCCCCGCGGAACAGCTCCTGCCACTCCTCTTCTACATCTCCAAGCCGACGAGCGAACTCCCGCTTGTGTTTTATCACCTCCTCGCCGATCCCCGCGGTCACGCGGTATTTTTCCAAATCTACCAGATACTTTTTCGTATCGCTTAGTCGCAACAGGCTTACCGCTTTCACATCAGCCGGCAACACCTCGTCCAGACGGGTTTCAACAGGCCGTTGTCCCTGCAATACCCCCGGGAAAGAGCGCATTGCCTCGCCGGGATGCATGAAACCGTTCAAACTCAGCCCCTCCGGGGTGAGGTACCCATCCAGTGCCCCCCACGCGAACCACCCCGCGAGATCCATCTTCCCATCGGCGCGCTCCTGCTTCCAGTAGAGCGGGAGTAACTCCGTGAAACACGTGGTGTTCAGGAACACGTGTATTCCGGCGGCAACCGAGAAATAGTGCCGAACGTCTTTATAACGCGAGACGTTCGGCACCTCCTCCAAGTCGATCCGCTTCAACGCGTCCTCCACGTAAAGTACCGAGTTGGAGAGCAACACGACCCCTCCCACCACGGCACAATACACCTCGCTCTTCTCCACGTCGAGGGTGTAGATGGTATATCTTCCAAAATTCCGCCCGCCAAAAGAAGTGCCCGGGAAGCGCTGTTCCCAAAAACCGGCAAGATCGCCCCGGTTAAAAAGCCCGTCCCGGTGCAGGAGATAAAGAAAACGAAGGCTCTCTTTCCCTTCCACCCGGAGAGCCACGGTGATCGACGTGCTATCTATCACGCCGACGCGAGCCAACGTGTCGACCACCCGGTAAAGAGGCGTACGCCGGAAACGTAATAGATCCTCCGCTAACGAGACGGGCACCCCGGCAGGCAACCGGGCATCGTCGGTCACGCGAAGCACCATCGCCGAATTATCAGGTATAAAGAGCTCCACCGGCACTTTTCCCTCTTGCTCTCGCTGGTACAACCACCACAAAGCTCCCGCGACGAGCGACGCGAGCAACAACGCGAAAAGAGTCCAAGTGATCTTTTTAAACATACCCTGAAATTAATAGAACATTTTCGACATAACCGGCGAAAAGGCCAGCAAGATCACGATCGCCCCGAGAACGGTAATGATCATACCGGTAATCTTGTTAATAGTAATCAAGACCCTGAGCCTAAATTTTCGACGAAAGAGATTCACCAAGACGGCGAGGGTGTACCACCACACGCCTCCCCCTACCAGGACACCTACCACCACGAACATCTCCCCGGCAAACGAGGGATCATCCCCGAAAATGGCCATGCTGGCGAAAACGGCCATAAAGACAACAATCGCGATCGGATTCGAGACCGTCAAGAAGAAAAGGGAGAGGTAGTCCCCCAGCAACCCCCTCTTGCTGACTCGCCCACTCCTGCGTTGCTTGATCTGCCTGAGGGGATTATCAAAATAGATCTTCAATCCCATGCCAAGCAGGAATATCCCCCCTATCACCTGCAAGAGCAACTCGTGAGTCTGTATCGTGTTGGCAACGAAACTCAACCCGAACGCCGCCACCATGGCGTAAAAACAGTCTGCCGATGCGGCCCCCATCCCCGCGCAAAAACCGGACAAGGCCCCCTTGTGCAACGTCCGCTGGATCACCAATACCCCCATCGGGCCTAACGGGACGGAAACCATCAAGCCCACCAGCGTACCCTTGAACAGATAAACGATATCGTACATACCTACACTTCTATATTATCCGCCGAGAAACGATCGAGGATCCGGTCGTCATTGATCTCCTTCGAGAGCGACTCGATCGTTCTCATCGGCACATCGAAGATATCGAGAATTAACAAACCATCCAGGCACATGTTAAACTTCGGATCGATATTAAACCCGATAATCTTTGCATTCAGCGAAATATACTTCTTCAAGAGCACGGGTAACTTATCGCTCGTCGGTTCGATATCCCCGATCATCTTATCCAAGATGGTGATATCCTCTCGGGCCACGTCGAGCATCACCTGCACCTTCGGATCGTGTGATCCGACCTGGTATTTTGAACGCGGGCAGACGTGACGCGCCAGGTCATGATCGTAGTAATTCGCCATGACAAAACGCATGATCAACTCCTTGGCGACCTCCGTGTATCGGCCACTAATCGTCACCGGCCCAATTAAATAGCGATATTCCGGATGTTTCAGCAGAAAATAGAGGATGCCCTTCCACAACACGAAAAGCGGTAACGGTTTCCGCTGGTAAGAGTCGCGTATAAAAGAGCGTCCCAGTTCGATGGACTCGTAGAGCACCGGCAACATCTCTTTTCGCATCTTAAAGAGCGAGTGGATATAAAAACCTTTCATCCCGTAGCGATCGATGATCTCCTTGCCCTTGCCCAGCCGGTAGGCCCCGACAATTTGCTCCTTCTCCTTATCCCAAATAAAAAGGTGATAGTAATAAAGATCGTACTCGTCGAGGTCGATGCTCCGGTTCGTACCCTCGCCCACGGCCCGGAAAGTGATCTCCCGCAATCGCCCGATCTCGTTCAAGACATTGGGGATCTTCACGGAAGGCGTGCAATAGACATCGTAATGTTTCATCGAAAAGAGGATATAATCACCGGCAATCGACTCTATCTCTTTTTTCAACGTCTCCTTATCACCCTCGGGGGCAACGGGTTCTACCTGTACAATAGCCCGTTGTGATTTGAGAAAGAATTTTTTCACCTCCAGCGACGAACCCAACAGATAGGTTTTGGCGCGTAAGAACTTCCCGTACTGGACAATATCGTGAAACCCGTCTTGAATATCTACCGGGATCGGGTTCCCGATCCGCATCTTCACCACCCTGTTTTTTCTATTCAACAACTCCGAGGGCAATTTCACGCCCCGCAACACGGGATGTATCAGGCCCAGCAAGTAAAATAACAAGCTATTAGACCCCTTAAAATAGATCGGTACCACCGGTACCTTCGCCATCTTGATCAACTTCAATGTCGCGGTGTCCCACTCCCCATCCTCCACCTGGTTCAAGTCGGCCTGGTACGAGGAGACGTCAGTAGCGGGGAAGATCCCAAGCGGTTTCCCTTCCGCCACGTGATGCGCCGCCTCCTTTAAGCCACTCCCCCGCACGTCCCGATCGTCCGGAGAAGGCACTCCCAAAAAATAATCCTGCACCGGAGAAAGCTGCCTCAACAGATTATCCACCAACACCTTGTAATCCGAACGAAGGGGCGAGAGCAATTTAGCGAGGATAATGCCGTCTACCCCACCGAACGGGTGATTGGAGATCGTGATAAAAGGGCCATTGGCCGGTATCCGCCGCAAATCCTCCTCGTTGATCTCGATCGTCACGCCAAGCGCCTGTATCAGGCTATCCAAAAACAGTTGAGGATCGTCCTGCGGCATCCCTTCCCGGAGTTTATTCAACTTGTTGAGCCGCAAGATATACATCATCAACTTGGCCACCAAGCTATCTCCCGCATGATCATACCCTTTTACACCCTTGAGAAAGTCCTTGGAAGTAATTAATTTCATCAATATTTTCGTTTAAAATTATCCGTTACGATCG
The DNA here is from genome assembly GCA_031276355.1 of Odoribacteraceae bacterium. Classification (GTDB taxonomy): domain Bacteria; phylum Bacteroidota; class Bacteroidia; order Bacteroidales; family Marinifilaceae; genus JAIRKS01. The sequence continues at coordinate 1,609 of JAISNC010000036.1, read as the reverse complement.
ATAGATTATATCCGTCACTACATCCTCTCCCAACCTATCATTCAACGCCCTTATCACCCCCTCTTTCACCATCGCCATCTCGCTTCTCACTACCGACGAAGTAAAACGGACGAAGAGTTTCCCACCCGTCATGGTAACCTCCCGCGTACGAGTGGCGATCGCCTGCCCCACGACTTCCGGCCACACGCGACACGCTTCCATCTCCTTGAACTTCCGATCAAGTCCCGTCTGTTTCAAGTAGAGAGCCACCAACTCGTCCAGTTTTTGCGTCTTCGCTTGTTTCATTGCCCGTCGTGTTTCATATCACGGACAAAAGTATTATTTTCACTCGACAAAACAAAATGGCCGATCGCGAACGCGTACCATCCGACAAGCGGAGAGATCTAAACCTTGAAGTCAGCTTGCAAAATCGAGATTCTCTATCTATTTATAAATATTATTATCCGCACGGTTATGCTCCATCGACAAATTTCTTACTACATTTGTTGCCGGTCAATGATAAATCACCGGAATAAAGTGTAATTTATCAACCGTAAACGATCCAATAACGAATAAAACAGAAAACACCATGAAATTTGAATTAGTAACACTACCGTACGCGACAGATGCCCTGGAGCCGGTAATCGGTAAGCAAACCGTGGAATATCACCACGGGAAACACCTGCAGACCTACGTCAATAACCTGAACAACCTGATCCCAGGTACACGCTTTGAAAACGTCGAGCTGGCAACCATCGTAAAGGAGTCAGAGGGTGCCATCTTTAATAATGCCGGGCAAGTGTTGAATCACAACCTCTATTTCACCCAGTTCACGCCACACGGGAGCGGGGTACCATCCGGCAAGTTAGCTACCGCCATCCAGGCCGCGTTCGGTTCCTTTGAGCATTTCCAAAAGGAGTTTGAGACAGCCGGGATCTCCTTGTTCGGCTCGGGTTGGGCGTGGCTGGCCAGCGACGAGAAGGGAAACTTGTCGATCACCAAGGAGGGCAACGCCGGTAACCCCGTGACCAAAGGGCTGAAACCACTCCTCGGTTTTGATGTTTGGGAACACGCCTATTACCTCGACTTCCAAAATCGCCGCGCCGATCACTTGAAAGAGTTATGGAAGATCGTGGACTGGAAGGCCGTGGAGGCAAGGTATTGATACCCGATCTGGCACGTGCGTACTCCCATCGCTGGCAGTAAAAGGAGAATCATCGGGGTAAATCACCGCCGATGATGCTCCTTTGTCATGGAGGCGTAGGGGGTAGGGGTTGCCCGCCCCACATCTTATATTACAAGGGGCTGTCTCAAAAGTCGGTTTTTATCATTGCGAATGACCGTCATTGCGATCCGCGGAGCGGGAAGCAATCCAGAAATCCGTAAACCCCTGGATTGCTTCACCCTTCGGGATTCGCAATGACGAAAACAAAGATTGTAATTCCCGTCATTACGATCCGCACAGCGGGAAGCAATCCAGAACACGCTCCATCCCTGGATCGCTTCACCCTTCGGGTGGGGTGGCATAAATCAAGTATCATTTTCCTTGATTTATGTTTTTCATTTCTATTATTAATTTCATATCCCCTGATTATCATAAATATAAAATTAGATTAAAACAATATGTGGC
>JAISNC010000005.1 GCA_031276355.1 Odoribacteraceae bacterium | reverse complement strand
CTGCCGAAACGCAGTTTTACACGGCGCTGGTTTTCTCTTTGATGGGATACGGCGAGATACAACCTATCCCCAACACAAAAATACCCACGTGGATCTCTTATGACAAGCACTTGGAATTAGCGAAAACGCGCAGCCAAACGCCCCAACTGAGCAACGACGACGTCGCTACCGCTTTCCGTCGGGTGAATTACCTGGCGACAACCGGCCTATACCTGCAATCCATCGCCTTGTACGAAGAAATTATCCAGGCCGTACCGCAGGAATTTCTTCCACATGCAGGATACAGCGTTGTGTTGGAAAAAGTTGGGCTTTACCCGAAGGCATTGCAAGAACTTGAAACAAGCATCTCGCTCATACCCGACTCGCTAAGCGACGTCCGGGCGGTTTTTGAGAATCGGAAAACGGAACTCGCCGACAAAATCAACTCACCCGGCAAGTTGAAAAATAAATTGGGTAAGTTGAAAAACGATTTCCATCCGCAAACCATGCTCTATGCCGGTGGAATGATCAGCGAATCGCTCGTTTCGCTCAATTCCCGTTTCGGGCTGTTTGTAAACAGCACGTTCAACGGCGCCGTCGACTTGGGGCTATCGGGCAGCGAGGACGTATTCAATGTGAATTTCGGCGTTTCTGGCTACCAGCGTTTGGGGAGATTTTTAGTGTGGGGCGAGGGTTTGAACCTGCAAATAGGCAGTTCAACAGTTGTCAGCCTGAAATCAAGTTTCGGATTTAGCTTTATCAACGGCAAACGCAATGCAAGTTGGGATATATTCCTTGACTGGCATTTGCCGTTAACCAAGGCCAAGTCAATGTATGGCATCTCAATAGGTAAAAGTATTTATTTTGGTAGTAGAAAAATGAAATAAAGATGAAAGCTATATACACTGCAATTTTAATGTGCGCCTGCTATTACAGCGGCTTTGCGCAAAGTAGTAATACCTTTATTGCCGATTTTTTATCGGAAAATACGCAATATTTTGAAGATGCTCGCCTGAAAGAGGACGGCTCGTTGGAAATCAAAGCGAAAGAAACGTTCGCCAACATAGAATCGGGCAAGAAAAGCGCGATACTGGAATTATCGCTGAAAAAATGGGACGGCGAAATAATATTCATTCGTTCCGATTACAGCGAACACAATATTTGGGGATACAAAACCGAACTGTGGACAAAAAACAAACACACGGGCCTCGTCTCGCTGATTGGAAATTGGGATTTAAACAGTGCCGACGTCAGTAAATTTCAGCCCAAGCAATTAGAAACGATAAGGAAACACCCCTGGTTTTTCTATGTTGGCGGACAAGCGAATTTTAATGACGATGATTTTTCTCTGTTTTTGAACGCCCGTATAGGCGCTTTCCTCTACAAAGATTGGTGGGATGTGGCATTGTCGGGATCTTACAGCGGAAATGCCCGCGGAGAAAATACCATGACCGTATCGGAATTGGGAGTGATGACGAAAATTTACTGGTCCATCAAAAAATACAACCTCAGTCCGTATATCGGTGGAGGTTTATCATGGGGATACACCTTTTCCAGCGATGCCGACAATGAAAATGAAGAGGGATACACACGGGAAATGCTACTGTTAGGTACCAGTTGGTATGTCGGACCCGGCAGTTGGGATTTCGGATTGCAGATCAGCAAGGATTTCAATGTAACGGTAGGTTATACGTTTTTATTTTAACGTTAACTGGCAACGCGGTTCACCGGATTGAACAGGTTACCGCATCCTACGACAGCAGACGGTGCTCGAATAAAAATAACGGAGAGTTGATTGAAGGGTAGAAGAAGGTGCGTTTGAGTGCGTTTGCGATGTTGCTAAAACCGGGATTGTCTCAAAGTGATCGTCCCGGGGCATCAATATCGTACACGGGGCTGTTTCAAAGGTCGATTTTCGGGAGTCGTTTCTCGTTTTGGGGGAGTTTTCTCTCATTCCGTGGGCATGAATCGCCCGGTAGAAACGCCAAGCCCACTTTTGGAGTGCATCCCGTTGAGGATGCATCCCGCTGGCATGCAATGGAAAAGAGCAAATTTCGTTTTTCTACCGGGCGAGAGGGTGTGTTAAAAGTCGGATTTCGGAGAGAGTACCTCGCATCCCGGCCGAGATGTTCGGGCGATTTTCGTCATTGCAAACCTGGAGGGTGAAGCAATCCAGGGGTTTACGGGTTTCTGGATCGCTTCTTGCTACGCGCATACCAATGACGAAAACCGACTTTTGATACACCCTCCGGGCGCGAGCCCGGATATGCCCGGGCGAGTGACGTGATCCCAGGCGAGTGATACGGTACCGGACAGGTACGATTTGATACCCGGGTACGATCTCTTTTGAGACAACCTTTTTTTTCTCACGCGCCTTAAAAAAAAGCCAGCAAAAAAATAGTTCTTACTTGAAAAAAAATTATCTTCGCGGTAAAAGAAAAATGTATGACCGACACTTTGATTTCAGAAGTTTTTCAAGCGAACATGGAGTTAGTGACTCGCGGGCTGGTGCTCTTCACCTGGGGCAACGTCAGCGGAATCGACCGGGCCACGGGCCGGGTAGTCATTAAACCCTCCGGCGTGCCCTACGAGACCATGACGGAACGTGACATGGTGACCGTCGATCTCGATGGGAATGTCATCGGCGGGCACCTGCGTCCCTCCTCCGACACCCCCACCCACCTGGCCCTCTACAAGGCTTTCCCGGCGATCGGCGGGATCGTCCATACCCACTCGACCCACGCTACCGCCTGGGCCCAGGCCGGTCTCGACATCCCCTGCACCGGTACCACGCACGCCGACTACTTCAGCCGCGACATCCCCTGCACGCGCGACATGACCGAAGGGGAGATCCGCGGCGAGTACGAGAAAGAGACGGGCCACGTCATCGCCGAATACTTCTCCGCCCACGCCATTGACCCGGTACACGTGCCCGGCGTGCTGGTGAAAAACCACGGCCCCTTCGCGTGGGGCGCGACTCCCGCCGAAGCGGTGTATCACGCCGTCGTGCTGGAAGAGGTGGCCAGGATAGCTTTTATCACCCGAACCATCAACCCCCGCGCGACCATGAACGAGGCGCTCGTCAAGAAACACTTCCTACGCAAGCACGGGCCGGGAGCCTACTACGGACAATCAACATGTTAAACCCTATAAACACGACACACCATGTACAACAACATCGAAATCTGGTTTGTTACCGGAGCCCAGCTACTCTATGGCGGCGACGCGGTCGTCGCCGTTGATGCCCACTCGACCGACATCGTCAAAGGCTTGAATGACTCCGGGCGACTCCCCGTGAAAGTCATCTACAAAGGCACCGTCAACTCCTCGGCCGAGGTGACAGCCACGTTTAGCGCTGCCAACAACGACAAACGCTGTGCCGGCATCATCACCTGGATGCACACCTTCTCGCCCGCGAAAATGTGGATCAAGGGACTGCAAAATTTCAACAAGCCCCTGCTCCACCTCCACACGCAATTCAATAAAGAGATCCCGTGGAGCGAGATCGACATGGATTTCATGAACCTCAACCAGTCGGCACACGGTGACCGGGAGTTCGGACACATCGTCAGCCGGATGCGCAAGAGCCGGAAAGTGGTCGTCGGCCACTGGTCGGACACCGGCGTACAGGAGAGAATCGGCATCTGGATGCGCGTTGCCGCCGCGTGGGCCGATGCCCAGGAGATGCGGCTCGTCCGCTTCGGCGATAACATGAACAACGTGGCGGTCACCGACGGCGACAAGGTCGAGGCGGAGATGCGCCTCGGGTATCACGTCGACTACCACGGGATCGGCGACCTCGTCGCCTACCAGGATCGCGTCACCGACAGCGACATCGACTCCCTCGTCGCCGAGTACGAGTCCCTCTACGACTTCGCCGACAACTGCAAAAAGGGGGCACGCGATTACCGTCAGGTACGCGAGGCCGCCCGCGAGGAGATCGCCCTGCGCCGCTTTCTCCAGGAGAAGGGCGCCAAGGCCTTTACCACGAACTTCGATGCCCTCCACGGCCTCAACCAGCTCCCCGGCCTCGCCTGCCAGCGACTGATGGCCGAGGGATACGGCTTCGGTGCCGAGGGCGACTGGAAAACGGCCGCACTCACGCGTACCCTCTGGGTCATGGCGCAGGGGCTACCCGGCGGCACCTCCTTTTTAGAAGACTACACCTACCACTTCGACGGTGAACGGAGCGCCATCCTCCAATCGCACATGCTCGAGGTATCACCCGAGATCACCACCCAGCGCCCGCGCCTCGAGGTGCACCCCCTCGGCATCGGCGGCAAGGCTGACCCGGCACGCCTCGTCTTCACCGCGCACCCCGGTGCCGGCATCGCCGCAACGATCGTTGACATGGGCAACCGCTTCCGCATGATCGTCAACAACGTCGATGTCATCGAACCGGCAGCAGCCCTACCGAAGTTGCCCGTCGCGAGCGCCCTGTGGATCCCGCGCCCGAACCTCGAGATCGGCGCCGCCGCGTGGATACTCGCCGGTGGCACCCACCACACCGCCTTTTCCTATGCCTTGACCAACGAGTTCTTCGAGGATTACGCCGACATTGCCGGTATCGAACTCCTCACCATCGACGAGCATACGACGATCAACGGCTTCAAGTTCGAGTTGAAAGTCAACGAGGTCTACTACCGTTAAGCCCACCCCGTCATGGATCAACTTGTCATCGGACTGGATTACGGCACGGACTCGTGCCGGGCCGTGCTCGTCAACTGTACCACGGGGGAAGAGATCGCGACCTCCGTCAAATACTACCCGCGATGGGCCACCGGTGCCTATTGCGACCCTGAACGTAACTGCTACCGGCAACACCCGCTGGACTATATCGAAACCCTCGAAGGCTCCATCAAGGAACTCCTTGCACTCGCCCCGCGGGGTGCCGCCGGGCAAGTCGTGGGCATCGCCATCGACACCACCGGCAGCACCCCCGTCCTCACCGATGCCGTCGGTACTCCCCTCGCCCTCCTCCCCCGCTTTGCCGAGAATCCCAACGCGATGTTTATCCTCTGGAAGGATCACACCGCCATTGCCGAGGCCGCCGAGATCAACGACCTCGCGAAACGCTGGGAAACCGACTACACGGCCTACGAGGGGGGCATCTACTCCTCCGAGTGGGTATGGGCCAAGCTACTCCACACGCTACGCGTCGACGAGGCCGTACGGGAAGCGGCCGTCGGCTGGGTGGAGCACTGCGACTGGATACCGGCGCTGCTCACCGGCACCGTGCCCGCCCCCCGCCGCGGCCGGTGCGCCGCCGGGCACAAGGCCATGTGGCACGCCCGCTGGGGTGGGCTTCCCCCCGATGCCTTCTTCACCGCCCTCGACCCGCTGCTCGCCGGCTACCGCGACCGGCTCTTCACCGACACCTTCACCAGTGATCGCCCCGCCGGACTTCTTACCCCCGAGTGGGCCACCCGCCTGGGGCTATCGACAAGCGTCACGGTAGCCGTCGGTGCCTTCGACTGTCACATGGGAGCTGTCGGTGCCGGTGTCAAGCCCGGTGTCTTCGTGCGGGTCATCGGCACGTCGACGTGCGACATCATGGTCGTCCCGCGGGAAGAAATCGGCGACAAACTCATCCCCGGCATCTGCGGCCAAGTGGATGGTTCCGTCATCCCGGGCCTCGTTGGACTGGAAGCGGGGCAATCCGGCTTCGGGGACATCTACGCGTGGTTCAAGCGCGTGCTGGCTTGGCCCCTCGAACACCTCGCGGGTGCCACCGGTGAGGAGGTCATCGAGCGGATCATCCCCGCGCTCTCCGAGGCGGCAAGCCAGATCCCCCCCGGCGCGACCGCCCTCGTCGCCACCGACTGGATGAACGGGCGACGCACTCCCGACGCTAACCAACTCCTCAAGGGCACCATCGCCGGGATCACCCTCGGTACCACCGCCCCCGCCCTCTTCCGTGCCCTGGTAGAGGCCACCGCCTACGGCTCGCGGGCCATCGTGGAGCGCTTCCTCGAGAATGGCATCCGCATTGACGAGGTCACCGGCATTGGCGGCATCGCCCTCAAATCGCCCTTCGTCATGCAAACCCTCGCCGATGTCCTCGGCATGCCCGTCAAGGTCTCCGCGGCCGGACAAGCGTGTGCCGCCGGGGCAGCCATGTTCGCGGCCGTCGCCGCGGGCATCTACCCCACCGTCGAGGAAGCCCAACGACACATGGGCCAGGGATTCTCCCGCGTCTACACTCCCGACCCCTCCACCCGTGATGCCTACGAGTCCGGCTACCGGAACTACCGGGCCATCGGGGAAGCGGTCAAAGTATAAAACAACCGAATACAAACCATTAAACTACACCACAACATGTTTACATTAGATTGGATCGTTATCGGACTCTTCGCCGTCATCCTCGTGGCGATCGTCGTATGGGTACTCAAGAAAAAGCAAGACAGCTCGGGCGACTACTTCTTGGCCGGACGCGATGCCACGTGGCTCGCCATCGGTGCCTCCATCTTCGCCTCCAACATCGGGTCGGAACACCTCATTGGCCTCGCCGGCGCCGGTGCCTCCAGCGGCATGGCGATGGCACACTGGGAAATCCAGGGGTGGATGATCCTCATCCTCGGCTGGGTCTTCGTGCCGTTCTACTCGCGGAGCATGGTTTACACGATGCCCGAGTTCCTCGAGCGGCGCTACAACCCGCAGTCGCGTACCGTCCTCTCCTTCATCTCCCTCATCAGCTACGTGCTGACGAAGGTCGCCGTCACCGTCTACGCTGGCGGGTTGGTCTTCCAACAAGTCTTCGGTATCGAGGAGATCTGGGGCATCGACTTTTTCTGGATCGCGGCCATTGGCTTGGTACTCATCACGGCCCTCTACACGGTCATCGGCGGGATGCGCTCCGTCCTCTACACCTCCATCCTGCAAACGCCCATCCTGCTGCTCGGCTCGCTCATCATCCTCGTGTTGGGGCTTAAGGAACTCGGCGGCTGGGAAAACATGATGCAGATCTGCGGCATCACCGATGTCAACGAGCACGGGGACAAGATGACAAGCCTTATCCGTAGCAACAGCGACCCCAACTTCCCGTGGCTCGGTGCCCTCATCGGGTCAGCGATCATCGGCTTCTGGTACTGGTGCACGGACCAATACATCGTCCAGCGCGTCCTCTCCGGCAAAAACGAGCGGGAAGCCCGCCGCGGCTCCATCTTCGGTGCTTACCTCAAGCTCCTGCCCGTCTTTCTATTCCTCATCCCGGGCATGATCGCCTACGCCCTGCACTACAACAGCGGGGAATTTCTCCCCCTCCTCACCGACGGCAAGGTCAACGCTGACGCGGCCTTCCCCACGCTCGTGGCCAAGCTGCTGCCCGCCGGGGTCAAGGGATTGGTCGTTTGTGGCATCCTCGCCGCGCTGATGAGTTCGCTCGCGTCCCTCTTCAACTCCTCGTCGATGCTCTTCACGATTGACTTCTACAAACGCTTCCGCCCGGCCACGCCCGAAAAACAGCTCGTGCGCGTCGGCCAACTGGCGACTGTCGTCATCGTCATCCTCGGCATCCTCTGGATTCCAATCATGCGCGGCGTCGGCGATGTTCTCTATACCTACCTGCAAGACGTTCAGTCCGTCCTCGCGCCCGGCATCGCCGCGGCCTTCCTGCTCGGTGTCACGTGGAAACGGGCTTCCGCGAAAGGCGGTTACTACGGTCTCCTCGCCGGGCTTGTCGTCGGGCTTACGCGACTGGGTGCCAAGATCTACTACACGGCTGCCGACGCTGCCCCCGCGAGCCTCTTCAAGTATGTCTTCTTTGACATCAACTGGCTCTTCTTCTGCGGCTGGATGTTCCTCTTCTGCATCCTCGTCGTCATCGCCGTCAGCTACGCCACCGCCGCTCCGTCGCCTGCCAAGATCCAGGGCCTCGTCTTCGGGACATCGACCCCAGAGCAACGGGCCGCCTCGCGCGCCAGCTGGAACGGGTGGGACATCTTCCACACCACCGTTATCTTAGCCATCACCGCGGCCTTCTACATCTACTTCTGGTAACATAACATGAAAAATACGGATACCATGAAACGACTACTCCTTATCATCGCCCTCGCCCTCCTCACCGGGACGGCCGGGGCCCAGAACAAGCTCGTCATCCAGGTCGACCAGGGACAACACCAGATCAGTAAGCACATCTACGGGCACTTCGCCGAGCACCTCGGCCACTGCATCTACGGCGGCTTCTGGGTTGGCGAGAACTCTCCCATCCCGAACACCCGCGGCATCCGTAACGACGTTGTCGCCGCCTTGCGCGAGATCCACATCCCCAACCTGCGGTGGCCCGGCGGCTGCTTCGCCGACGAGTACCACTGGATGGACGGCATCGGCCCGCGGGCCGACCGCCCGAAGATGGTCAACACTCACTGGGGAGGTGTCGTCGAGGACAACAGCTTCGGCACGCACGAGTTCCTTGACCTCTGCGCACAACTCGATTGTGAGCCGTATATCTGCGGCAACGTCGGCAGCGGCAGCGTCGAGGAGATGTCCAAGTGGGTTGAATACATCACCTTCGACGGCGAAAGCCCGATGGCCGCGCTCCGCCGGGCCAACGGCCGCGAGCAACCGTGGAAAGTGCGCTTCTGGGGAGTCGGCAACGAGAACTGGGGGTGCGGCGGCCAGATGACCCCCGAGTACTACGCCGACCTTTACCGCCGCTACGCCGTCTACTGCCGCAACTACGGCGACAACCGCCTCTTTAAGATCGCCGGTGGAGCCAACAGCGCCGACTACAACTGGACAGAGGTGCTCATGCAAAAAGCCGTCGGGCAAATGCAAGGCCTCTCGCTACACCACTATACCGTCCCCAACAACTGGGGCAACAAAGGATCGGCAACGAACTTCACCGAGGCCGAGTACTTCACGACCATCGAGAAGACGCTCTTCATGAACGAGTTGCTCGACCGCCACTCTACCATCATGGATCGCCACGATCCCCGCAAGCGCGTGGCCCTCGTCCCGGACGAGTGGGGTGCCTGGTATAACGTCGAACCGGGCACCAACCCCGGCTTTCTCTTCCAGCAGAACACCCTCCGCGATGCCATCATCGCCGGTATCAACCTCAACATCTTCAACAACCACGCCGATCGCGTCCGGATGGCCAACATCGCCCAGGCGGTGAACGTCCTGCAGTCCGTCCTCTTCACCGAGGGCGACAAGCTCGTTCGCACCCCCACCTACTGGGTCTTCTGGCTCTACAAGGCGCACCACGACGCGACCCTCCTTCCCTCCGCCCTCACCTCCGCCCGTTGCACGCGGGAGGGCCGGCCCCTTGATGCCCTCAACGCCTCCGCCTCGCGCGATGCCAACGGCAAGATCCACGTCACCGTCGTCAACATCGACCCACGGGCCGAACAGACACTCGAGATCGAACCGCGCGGCATCGCCGTCAAACGGGTCTCCGGGCACGCGCTTACCGCTGCCGCCATCACTGATCACAACACGTTCGATGCCCCCGACCGCGTCACGACCCGCCCGTTCAACGGTGCCCGCGTATCGAAAGGCGTTGTGACGGTCAAACTACCGCCTCGCTCCGTTGTCCTCCTCGAGATGGAATAAACGGTGCCGGTCATGCACGCGAATCTACTGCTCAAAACAGGGGCACGGGGCTGCCGCCCGGGGAGTGATCCCCGGCCGGTAGTCCACGGCCCCACTTTTTTACCAACCCAATGAAAACCAACTCGCCACTTCTCCTCACCGTTCTTCTCCTCGTCACGCTACTCGCGACCTCGTGCCGCAAAACGCCCTCCACGCCCGCCTATCTCGACACTCGCCTCACCTTTGCCGAGCGGGTCGATGACCTCGTCGCCCGCCTGAACCTGCGACAGAAAGTAGACCAACTGCGCTACGACGCTCCCGCCATTGACAGCCTGCACGTGCCGGCCCACAACTGGTGGAACGAGTGCCTCCACGGCGTTGCCCGCGATGGCTTCGCGACCATCTACCCGGAACCCATCGGCCTCGCCGCCACATGGGACGAGCAACTGATCTACCGCGTCGCCGACATCATCTCCTCCGAGGCTCGCGTCAAACACCACGCCCACGCTCGCCGCGGCGAGCACAACATCTACCAGGGACTCTCCTTCTTTGCCCCCAACATCAACATCTTCCGTGACCCGCGCTGGGGACGCGGCATGGAAACCTACGGCGAAGACCCGTACCTCTCCGGCGCGCTCGCCGTGCAGTTTATCCGCGGTCTCCAGGGCGACCACTCCCGCTACCTCAAGACGCTCGCCGTCGTTAAACACTTCGCCGTCCACAGCGGCCCCGAGTCGACCCGCCACGCCTTTGACGTGCACCCCTCGACCTACGACCTGCTCGACACCTACCTTCCGCATTTCGAGCGGGCCGTCAAAGAGGGAGGGGCCCGCGGCGTTATGTGCGCCTACCAGCGGCTCGATGGCCTCCCGTGCTGCGGCAGCACGTTCCTCGAGGGCATCCTCCGCGGCGAGTGGGGCTTTGACGGGTACATCGTCTCCGACTGCTGGGCCATCCACGACTTCTACCGGACCGGTCGCCACGGTGTCGACACCTCCCGCGTCTCCGCCGTCGCCCGGGCACTCCTCGCCGGTACCGACCAGAACTGCGGCGACACGTATCCCGCCCTCGTCGAGGCCGTCGAACAGGGACTCGTCACCGAGGCGGACGTCGACCGCTCCGTCAAGCGCCTGATGCGCGCCCGGATGGAACTCGGGCAGTTTGACCCGGAAGAGAACAACCCGTACGCCCGATCGGCAATCACGCAAGGCCCCGAAGTGAAAAGCCCGGGATCGCTGGAGGCCTCGCGAGCGTCACTCGTCCTCTTGAAAAACGAGGGTAGCCTGCTACCTCTCGACCCAAAGGTGAAAATCGCGATCATCGGACCCAACGCAACCAACCCCGACGTGCTGCTCGGGAACTACAACGGGCTGGAGGGGCACACCAAGACGCTGCTCGACTACTTCCAGGGGCTGTATCGCGATCGCCCCAGCGACTACGCGTATGCACCCGGTTGCCGCTTAGCCGACGGCGTACCACTGCTCGAGCCTATTCCCGGCAAGGCGCTACTCGCCGACAGCACGGGCGAGACACGCGGCCTGCACTACGAACTGTTCGACAACGACACCCTCGGCGGCGAACCTGTCCGTACCGGCATCATCGAGCACGCGGATCTATCCGCCGGGAACATCGAAGAACTCACGGAATACGCAAGCGGCCGTTTCTCCATCCGCTTTACCGGCTACCTCGTCCCCCCCGTGACGGGCGACTACGCGCTCGGCGGCCACGCGTACCCGCACTTCACGCTCTACCTCGATGACGAACGGGTTGCCGGGTGGCGTACCGGCCACGAGACACTGCCCGTCCACGCCACTCGTCGCCTCGAGGCGGGCCACCGCCACGCGATCCGCTTTGAATACACCAACGACAACCGCGAGTCACTGTTCGCCCGCCTCCTCTGGGAACGCCCCGGGCGCGACCTGAAACAGGAAGCGCTTGATGCCGTCCGCGACGCCGACGTCGTTCTCCTCTGCATGGGCCTCAGCCCGCGGCTCGAGGGCGAGGAGATGCCCGTGCGCGTCGAGGGATTCCACGGCGGCGACCGCGTGAGCCTCGAGTTGCCCCACGGGCAACAGGAGCTGATCCGCGCGATCCACGCGACAGGCAAGCCTACCGTCCTCGTGCTCTACAACGGCGGCGCACTGGCGATCAACTGGGAGGCGCAAAATATCCCCGCAATCGTCGAAGCGTGGTATCCCGGATCGAATGGCAGCGAGGCCATCGCCGGACTGCTTTTCGGCACGTATAGCCCGTCGGGGCGCCTGCCGGTGACGTTTTACAAGTCGGTCAACGACCTCCCGCCGTTCGACAACTACGACATGACCGGCCGCACGTACCGTTACTTCACCGGTGAGCCACTCTTCCCCTTCGGCCACGGGTTGAGCTACGCGCGGTTTACCTACGCGAATCTCCAGGCCCCCGACAGTGTCGCGGCGGGCGACTCGCTCCACGTGGCGGTGGAGGTGACCAACGCCGGGACGCGGGATGCTCACGAGGTGGTGCAACTGTACGTGAAGCGGGAAAACGCTCCCGGACGCGTGCCGCTCCGCTCGTTGCAAGGATTCTCCCGCGTGTGGCTCAAGGCGGGCGAGACGCGTAGCGTGGAGTTCACCCTGTCGCCGCGGCAACTCGGTCGCGTGGCCGAGGATCACTGGGTGACGGATGCCGGGAGCATCCGCCTCTCCGTCGGCGGTGGGCAACCAACCAAGGCGTTGCTCGAGGTGGGGGCCGCAATCGAGCGACGCATCGAGATCATCGAATGATATACCTTTAATAATATACAACCATGAGACACGTTTTGATTCTTTGGACAGCCTTACTCGCGATCGTCGCGCTGCCGGTTGCCGGGCAAGAACCCTTTCACGCGTGGGCCGCAACGCCCCCGATGGGCTGGAACAGCTGGGATTGCTACGGCCCGACGGTCGAGGAACACGAGGTGCGGGCCAACGCGGCGTACATGGCCAAACACCTGAAACGCCACGGGTGGGAGTACGTCGTCGTCGACATCCGCTGGTTCGTCGAGAACGACAAGGCCGGTGGCTACAACCAGACCGACCCGCGCTACGTCATCGACGCGTTCGGACGCTACCTTCCCGCCGTGAATCGCTTCCCCTCGGCGGCCGGCGGCGCAGGATTCCAGCCGCTGGCGGAATACATCCACTCGCTCGGGTTGAAGTTCGGGATACACCTCATGCGCGGCGTGCCGCGGGTGGCGGTGGAACGGAAACTGCCGGTGAAAGGCACCGCGGTGACGGCCGATCAGATCTTCTCCCCAGAGCTACAGTGCACGTGGCTCAAGGACAATTACACGATCACCGACACGCCCGGCGGGCAAGCGTATTACAACTCGCTCTTTGAACTGTACGCCGCGTGGGGCGTGGATTACGTGAAGATCGACGACCTGTCGCGGCCCTATCACGCCCGGGAGATCGAGATGATCCGGAAGGCCATCGACGGCTGCGGTCGTCCCATCGTGCTGAGCATGTCGCCCGGGGCAACGCCCGTGGAACAGGGCGAGCACGCGCGGGGACACGCGAACGCGTGGCGGATGGTCGACGACCTGTGGGACTTGTGGCGGGACGTGGTGCACCTGATGGATGTCGCCGTCGCGTGGACACCCTTCATCGGCCCGGCATGGCCTGACTGCGACATGATTCCTCTCGGCCGGATCTCGATACGCGGCGAACGGGGCGCAGAGCGGATGACGCGCCTCTCCCCGGACGAACAACGCACGCTGATGACGTTCTTCACGATCGTCCGCTCGCCGCTGATGTTCGGCGGCGATCTCCCGAGCAACGATGCGTTCACGCTGTCGCTCTTGACGAACGAGGAGGTACTGCGGATGCACCGCGACGGCTCCAACGTGACCCTCAAACGGGAAGGAAATATCGTCACGGCCACCTCGGTGAATGCCCGCACGGGGGAGCGCTACCTCGCCCTGTTTAACGTGTCGAACGACCCGAAAGCGGCGCGCGTGAAGGTCACCGCGGCGGATTTCGGACTGGAAGCGCCGCTCGTCGCGATCAACCCGTGGGACGGTGAACGATGGACGGTGGGCAAGCGGGCGACGGAAGTTTCCATCCGGCCACACGCGAGCGTGCTCCTGAAGGCCGCGGCACCCGTGGAGACAAGCGGCGTGTTGCCCTGGACGCGGGAGGGTGTCCCGCTGGATTCGATCTTGCTCAGCGACCCGTTTATCCTGGCCGACGCGGCAAGCGCGATGTACTACATGACCGGCACGGGCGGGCTACTCTGGAAAAGCAAGGACTTGCAACGGTGGAACGGGCCTTACCGCGTGACGGCAACGAATCCCCGCTCGTGGATGGGAGCTAACCCGATGATCTGGGCGGCTGAGCTACACGCGTACAAGGGACGCTATTACTATTTCGGCACGTTCACGAATCGCGCGATGAAGATCGACACGGTCCGGGGTGCCGCGATTGATCGCCGGGCGTGTCACGTGCTGGTGAGCGATCGCCCCGACGGGCCATACGTGCCCGCAGGCGACGAGACGTACCTGCCCGCCGACCGCCCGACGCTGGACGCGACGCTGTGGGTGGACGTGGACAGTATCCCCTACCTGATCTACTGCCACGAGTGGCTCCAGAACTGGAACGGGACGGTCGAGAAGATACGCCTGAAACCCGACCTAAGCGGGACGGTAGGCAAGGGGCGAGTGCTCTTCTTCGCCTCGGAGTCGCCGTGGAGCCGCGAACGGATGGGCGAGCGCCTGCTCCCGAACCGGGTGACCGACGGCCCCTGGCTGTTCCGCACCGGCCCGGGCCGGTTGGGCATGATCTGGACGAGTTGGGTGCTGGGCGATTACACGCAAGGTGTCGCCTACTCGGAGAGCGGCACGCTGGACGGGCCGTGGGTGCACGAACCGGAACCCGTCACTCCCCCGAATCACGGACACGGCATGATGTTCCGCGCGCTGGACGGCCGGCTGCTGATGTCGGTGCACAGCCACCGGGAAGTAAACGGGCGATACATCCGGATACCCCGCCTCTTCGAGGTGGATCTGTCCGGGGAGAAACTGGTGGTGGGGAAACAGGTGAGATAAAACGCACACCATAAATAAAATTACATATATTATGAAGAATTTAGTTATTACAATCTGCCTTATAAATAGAAAGCATATGATTAACAAGAAGATATATACACGCTGGTGGCTCCTCCCGCTCGCGCTGGCGTTGCTCGGCCCGGGGAACGCGGCCCGGGCCGACGTGCGCGACTCGGTATTTCTTAGAGGATGCGCGAGTGACAAGGATAATTACAAGCACGGATTGGTGTTCTCGTGGAGCCCAGAAATGCACGAATGGCACGACGTGTGGAGCGATCACAGTTTCCTCCGCAGCGACTACGGCCCCTGGGGCAGTGGGAAGCGTATGCTCAACGCGAAGTTGTACCGCGACGCGACCTGGACGTGGCACCTCCTCTGGGACGTGGACAGGCAGGCGAAGGTGTTTGGCCATGCCTCCTCGCCCGACCTGATCCACTGGGGACGGCAGTCTTTCTACCCGAAAGAGAAACAAGCGGCGTTTATCGCGCGGCACGGCCTGTACCCCGGCGAGGCCGAGGCCACGCACCGGGTGCACAAGAACGTGGTCGACACCTTGATCCGCGAGGGGATGCTCGCCTCGCACCGCGCTCGCTTGTACGGCGAACAGGCCAAGGATGACTCCACGCGGTTCGCGGGACTGCAAGACGTGACCGCGAGGCTCTCCGTGAACGTCGGTAACGCCCGAAAAATCGGCGACAGGCTCGTCGGTGTCTTTTTCGAGGACATCAGTCACGCGGCGGACGGCGGGTTGTATGCCGAGCTGGTGCAAAACCGCGATTTCGAGTATGACCCCGCCGAAAAGGGAGGCCGCGACCCGCGATGGCACCAGGCAACGGGATGGAAAAAGTTGCAGAGCAACGACGCGGATCTCCCGCTCTCCATGATCGATACCGTGGCCCCCCTCCACCCGAACAACAAACACTACCTCGCGTGGAATCCCATCGTCGACAGCCTGCCGATGATTTACAACACCGGGTTCGACAAGCTCTCCGTGAAGGCGGGCGACCGGTTCGTGTTCTCGATGTACGCCCGTCTTCCGGGCAAAGACGCGTACTATGGCACGCTCGGCAATGACGGGTGGCAAACGGTCGAAGGCGGAAGGGTGTACGTGTGGCTGTTTGAAAAAAAAACCGGAAAGTTGCTGGAGATGAAAGAGATCCTCATCTCCGGAGAGGGCTGGAATAAATACACGGTGGAATTAGTCGCCGAAAAAGATTCCCCGGATGTCAACCTGACGCTCAATGCCTGGATGAAAGGGCAAGTAGACCTGGACATGATCTCGCTCTTTCCCCGGAAGACCTTCAAGGGCCGCGCGAACGGCTTGCGGGACGATCTCGCACGAGCGATCGCCGACCTGAAACCGCGGTTTGTCCGCTTCCCCGGCGGGTGCGTGGCGCACGGCGACGGGCTGGCGAACATGTACCGCTGGAAAAACACGATCGGCCCGCTCGAGGCCCGCGTGCCGCAACGGAATATCTGGGGCTACCACCAGACGGTGGGGCTCGGGTATTTCGAGTATTTCCAATTCTGCGAGGACATCGGCGCAGAGCCGGTACCGATCGTCCCGGCGGGCGTACCGTGCCAGAACTCCTCCACGGGAGGTGCCGGGCAACAGGGCGGTATCCCGATGGAGGAGATGGGCGCGTACGTGCAGGAGGTGTTGGACTTGATCGAGTGGGCGAACGGCGACTCGACTACCACGTGGGGACGCGAACGGGCCCGGGCGGGCCACCCGGAGCCGTTCCACTTGAAATACCTCGGCGTGGGCAACGAGGATTTGATCAGTGATGTCTTCGAGGAACGTTTCGCGATGATCTTCGAGGCCGTGAAGAAGAAACACCCGGAGATCACGGTGATCGGCACCGTCGGGCCTTTCTCCGAGGGGACGGATTACCGCGAGGGGTGGGCGCTCGCCAACCGGCTCGGCGTGCCGGTGGTCGACGAGCACTATTACCAGCCCCCCGGGTGGTTTATCTACAACCAGGAGTTTTATGACCGGTATGACCGGTCAAAGTCAAAGGTTTACCTCGGGGAGTACGCCGCCCACCTGCCCGGTCGACCGGCAAACCTCGAGACGGCCCTGGCCGAAGCGCTGCACCTGACAACCCTCGAACGAAACGGGGATGTCGTCATCATGAGTTCGTATGCCCCCCTGCTGGCCAAAGAGGGACACGCGAATTGGAACCCGAACCTGATTTACTTTAACAACCGGGAGGTGAAACCTACCGTGGGCTACCGCGTGCAACAATTGTTTAGCGAGAACGCGGGAGACGAGTACCTGGCCACCTATTTCCACGTCAGGGAGGGGAGGATGGAGGTAAAAAACCGCGTGGCCTGCTCGATCGTGCGCGGGAGCCGGACGCGGGAGATCATCCTGAAATTCGTGAACCTGTTGCCCGTGAACGTGAACGTGGAGATGGACCTCACGAACGCGGGCACGATTCAATCCACCGCCCACCGCGTTGTCCTGACAGGCAAACCGGACGACAGGGAGGCGCGGCCGACGAGTGACACGGTCGCGATCGACCTACGCTCCCGCGTGACACTCTCCCCGTACTCCTTGACTATATATCGCGTAAAACCTTAATGTTATTTATATGAAAAATTTTACCGTATCACTGTTTGGTATCCTGCTCCTCGCAACTCCCACGCGGGCACAGGAGACCCCTGCCGGGGTGGCCACCATCATCGAGAAAGTGAATGATTACTGGCAACAGACACATCCCCAACCGGGCAACGCGTTCTGGCACCAGGCCGCCTACCACACCGGGAACATAGCCGCCTACCTGGCTACCGGCCGGGAAGAATACCGCCGCTATTCGGAACAATGGGCGGAGGCAAACGAGTGGAAAGGAGCGAAATCGAATAAGAAAGCGGAGTGGAAATTCACCTACGGGGAGACGGACGCACACGTGCTGTTCGGCGATTGGCAGATCTGCTTCCAAACGTACATCGACCTGTACAACCTGGCCCCCGACAAGCGAAAAATCGCCCGCGCCCGGGAGGTGATGGAGTACGAGATGTCGACCCCGGAGAGCGGCTACTGGTGGTGGGCCGACGGGCTGTACATGGTGATGCCCGTGATGACCAAACTGTATCAAGTGACCAGCAACGCGCTGTACCTGCAAAAACTGCATGCGTATTTCTCGTTCGCCAAGAACCTGATGTATGACGAGGCCAGCGGGTTTTTCTTCCGGGATGCCAAGTACGTTTATCCCCGACACCAGACGAAATCGGGGAAGAAAGATTTCTGGGCCAGGGGAAACGGCTGGGTATTCGCGGGGCTGGCCAAGGTGTTGCAAGACCTGCCCACCGGGGAAGAGCACCGGGACGAGTACATCCGCGTGTTCCGCGCGATGGCCGAAGCTCTCCGGGAGGCCCAGCAGCCGGAAGGTCACTGGACAAGGAGCCTCTTAGACGCGGCACAAGCTCCCGGGTACGAGACCAGCGGCACCGCCTTCTTCACCTACGGCCTGCTGTGGGGGATCAATAGCGGCCTGCTCGAGCGGGAACACTATCACGCCACGGTCGAGAAAGCCTGGCACTACCTGACCGAGGTGGCCCTGCAGGAGGACGGCAAGGTCGGTTTCGTACAGCCGATCGGCGAACGGGCCGACCAGCACGCCCACGTGGGCCCCACGACCACCGCCGACTTCGGCGTGGGTGCTTTTCTCCTCGCCGCGTCGGAGCGGATGACCTACGTGAACGACCGCTTCTACTGGAGCAACCTCGCCTATAAGATGGCCGCCCCCGTGCTCGACCGGATGCGCCGCGGGGAACTGGCCAAGACGATGCAAGTAGAATTAAGCCCCGCCTGGGACGGGCGCGACCAACGCGTCACGTACATGGAGTGCTTCGGACGCCTGATGGACGGCATCGCCCCCTGGCTCGCGCTCCCCGATGACAACACGCCGGAAGGCCAACAGCGGCACCAACTCCGCACGTGGGCGCTGAAGAGCTACGCTCACGCCGTTGATCCCGCCAGCCCGGACTACCTGTTATGGCGCAAAGAGGGACAGCCGTTAGTGGATGCCGCCTACATCGCGAGCAGTTTCTTGCGCGCCCCCGACCAACTGTGGGAACCGTTAGACGAGCTGACAAAGCGACGGTACATCGAAGAGTTCCAGCAACTGCGACGTATAGACCCGCCTTACTCGAACTGGCTGCTCTTCTCCGCGACCATCGAGACCTTCCTGCTGTCGGTGGAGGCTCCCCACGATCTGTACCGGATCCACAGCGCGATCCGGAAAATAGAAGAGTGGTACGTGGGGGATGGCTGGTACGCCGATGGCGAGCGTTTCGCGTTTGACTACTACAACAGTTACGTCATCCAGCCGATGTACGTGCAGGTGTTGCAGGTGCTGCGGGAGCGTCTCCCACAAAACCGCTCGCTGTCGCGCGACCTGGAGATCGCGCAGAAACGGATGCAACGCTACGGGATGATCCTCGAGCGGTTGATCTCGCCCGAGGGAACATTCCCGGTGTTCGGACGCTCCATGACCTATCGCCTGGGGGTCTTCCAGCCGTTGGCCCTGATGGCCTGGAGGGAGATGCTGCCGGAGGAGTTGCCAGCGGGACAAGTACGAAGTGCCCTCACCCGCGTGATGCGACGCATGTTCTCCGTGGAGGGGAATTTCAACGAGGCGGGCTTCCTGCAACTGGGCTTCGCCGGGCACCAGCCCGAACTGTCCGACTACTATACCAATAACGGGAGTCTTTACATCACCTCGGAGGTTTTCCTCCCGCTGGGCTTACCGGCCAACCACCCCTTCTGGACGGAGCCCGCGCAAGAGAGTACCCAACAAAAAGCCTGGAACGGCAAGCCGTTCCCAAAAGATCACGCCTATTAACACGCCATAGTATATGACCATGAAATCACATATTTTAAAGAGCATAATCACCGTGTTCCTGCTCGCGGGAATGAGCGCGGCATTGCCCGCCCAAGTTTCTTTCGGCCAACCCGAATTGATCAACGACAACTGGAAGTTCTTCCTCGGCGACAACCAGCAGGCTTCGCGCGCGGATTTTAACGCGAGCCGGTGGCGCACGCTGACCCTACCGCACGACTGGAGCGTCGAGGGGAACCTGAGTCCCGACCAGGCCTCCTGCACCGGTTTCCTGCCCGGCGGCATCGGGTGGTACCGGAAAACGCTGGTGATCCCGCAAGAGCGAGAAGGCGAGAAAGTATACCTCTACTTCGAGGGCATCTACAACCGGAGCGAGATCTTCCTTAACGGCCACTCGCTCGGTGCCCGCCCGAACGGCTACATCTCGTTCGTGCTGGATGCCACGCCCCACGTCGCGTTCGGCAAGGAGAACGTGATCGCCGTGCGCGTGGATCACAGCCAAAGCGCGGACTCCCGCTGGTACACCGGCTCGGGGATCTACCGCGACGCGTGGCTCATCTATGCCGACCCAACGCACATCGCCCCCTGGGGTGTCTTTGCCTACCCCAAGGGAGTCAGCGCGCGGCAAGCCACCGTACACGTGGAGGTCGAGATCGAAAACGGTTCGGAAGGCAACAACACGTTGACGGTCATCAACGAACTCTTCTCTCCGGAAGGCAAGCGGGTGGCCAGCGCTTCCCGAAAAGTGCTCGCGCGAGCCGGCCAGAACACGACCCTCGCCGTTGACTTGAAGGTCAACTCCCCGCGCTTGTGGGATATCGATCATCCCCACCTCTACGCCCTGACAACCAAAGTGCTCCGCGATGGGAAGGAGATTGACCGGACCACCACGACCACCGGCATCCGTTGGTTCACCTTCGACCCCGACAAGGGATTTGCCCTGAACGGCCGCTGGATGAAGATGAAAGGCGTTTGCCTACACCACGACGCGGGCGTGCTGGGAGCGGCCGTCCCCCGGGAGGTCTGGCAACGGCGGCTGCAAACGCTCAAGGAGATCGGCGTGAATGCCATCCGAACCAGCCACAACCCGCAAGCGCCGGCCCTCTATGACCTGTGCGACGAACTGGGCTTGCTCGTCCTCGACGAGGCCTACGACGAGTGGGAGTTCCCGAAGAACAAGTGGATCGCGGGCTGGAATGTCGGCACGCCAGGGCACCAGGGATCGTTCGACATCTTCGAAAAATGGAGCGAACGAGACCTCGCCGACATGGTGCGGCGCGACCGCAATCACGTCTCCATCTTCGCGTGGAGCATCGGCAACGAGGTCGATTACCCCAACGACCCCTACTCGCACCCCATCCTCGACGGGAACAACAGCGACTTTACCCAACCCCTGCAAGGCGGCTACAAGAAGGACGCGCCCGATGCCAACCGGCTTGGAGGCATCGCCAAGCGGCTCGTCGCCGTGGTAAAAAGCCTCGACACCTCCCGCCCCGTCACCGCGGGCCTTGCCGGTGTCGCCATGTCCAACGAGACGGAATACCCGGGAGCACTGGACATCACCGGGTACAACTACACGGAGAGCCGCTACCGCTCCGACCACAAGAAATACCCGAACCGGGTTATCTTCGGCAGCGAGACCAGCAACAACCTCGATGCCTGGAAAGCGGTGACCGACAACGAGCACGTCTTCGGGCAGTTCGTTTGGACGGGCATCGACTACCTCGGCGAGTCGGGCCGCTGGCCCTCGCGCGGGTTCTACTCCGGAATGTTGGACTTCGGCGGCTTTATCAAACCGCGCGGTCACTTCCGGCGCGCCCTCTGGTCGGAAGAACCCGTGGCTTACTTAGGCACCTACCCCGTCCCCTTCCGCGAGCGGGCACCCTCCATCGACGCCTGGCCCCTGTGGAACTACCGCGACGGGCAGCCCGTCCGGGTGGTCGCCTACACCAACGCGGCCCAGGCACGCTTGGAACTGAACGGGAAACGGGTTGGCGAGACCAAACCGTACGACCGCGCCACGGGTGTCATCACCTGGGACATCCCCTACGAGGCCGGCAAACTGGAGGTCATTGGCGAAGACACGAGCGGCAACGAGATCGTACGCCACGCCATACAATCCTCCCAACGCCCCTTCGCGCTGGTCGCCCGGGCGGATAAAACGACCATCAACGCCGACAGGGGCGTTGCCCAGATCACCGTGCAGGTGGTGGACGAGGCGGGCATTCCCGTTCGGGTCGCCGACAACGAGGTCACCTGCTTCATCGAAGGCCCCGCGAGACTGCTGGGATTAGAGGGCAGCAACAACCAAGACATGAGCAACTACCGGGACAACACGCACCGGGTCTACCTCGGTCGCCTCATGGCCTACGTGCAGGCCACCGGCACCGGCACCGCAAAGATCACCTTCTTCGCACCCTGGCTGCAAACGACAGAAATCACGTTGGAAATCACACACTAATACTTTATATCATGAAATCATACATCCTTTTCTCTTTCGCCATTGTCCTGGCCTCGTGCAGTGCGTCCGCCCCGGTCATCATCCGTCCCGGCGAAGTCTGGCCGGACGATCGGGGCACTCACGTCAACGCCCACGGCGGCGGCGTGCTCTACCACGACCACACCTACTACTGGTTTGGCGAGCACAAGGGCGAGCGCTCCAGCGCCGCCTGGGTCGGTGTCACCTGCTACTCCTCGAAAAACCTTGCCGACTGGAAGCACGAGGGGGTCGCCCTCCAGGTCTCCCCGGACACCGCGTCGGACATCCGCGCCGGGAGCGTGATCGAACGCCCCAAGGTCATCTACAACAAAAAGACAAAGAAGTTCGTCATGTATTTCCATCTCGAACTGTTTGGTCGCGGCTACTCGGCCGCCCGCGTGGGCATCGCCGTCAGTGATCGCGTGACGGGGCCTTATACCTTCCTCCGTTCCTACCGCCCCTGCGCCGGCCACTGGCCCCTGAACATGACCGAAGAGCAACGTGCGGCCACCATCACCCCGGGCGATTTTCCCGAATGGTGGACGGCTGACTGGCGACAGGCCACCAACGACGGGATGTTCACCCGCCGGGATTTCGAGGGAGGCCAGATGTCACGCGACATGACGCTGTACGTGGACGATGACGGCAAAGCCTACCACATCTACGCCTCGGAAGAGAACCTAACGCTGCACCTGGCCGAGCTGGCCGACGACTACCTCTCGCACACCGGGAAATACATCCGCATCGCGCCCGGCGGTCACAACGAGGCTCCGGCCCTCTTCAAAAAGGAGGGGCGCTATTTCATGATCACCTCCGGGTGCACCGGCTGGGCACCCAACGCCGCCCGCCTGCACACGGCCGACAACATCTGGGGACCCTGGACGGAACACCCGAACCCCTGTGTCGGCGAGAACGCCCACCTGACGTTCCGCTCGCAGAGCACCTACATCCTCCCCGTGGCCGGCAAGAAGAACGCGTTTATCTTCATGGCCGACCGCTGGACACCCTACCACCCGATCGACGCCCGCTACATCTGGCTCCCGATCCTGTTTGAGAACGGCCTGCCCGTCTTGAAATGGTATGACCAGTGGGATCTGAAAGAGGTGTTCCAGTGAAGTGACATTCGCAAGGACGAAAATCGACTTTTGGCACACCCTCTTAACAGAGTGTCGTCCTGGCGGGACTTGGAGGCTACTGCAAGGGAAGCCCCACAGGGGCGACACTTGATTAAGGGGCTGTCTCAAAAGTAAAACGCCCCCTTATTTATTTTGTCATATCAATTAAATTCAGTAACTTAGCGGAAAAAATAAAAGACATGTCTAAACCGGTATTTAAATCATATTCCCAGGGTCAAGCAGTTCTTTTTCCCGCGAGTTTGGAGGAAAAGTTACCCGAAGATTCACCCGCGCGTTTGATTAACCACGTCGTGGACAGTCTTGACATAAGCCGCGTGATAGATACTTATCGCGGTGGTGGGACAAGCTCATACCATCCCCGGATGATGCTTAAGGTGGTTATCTTCGGGTATTTGAACAATATGTACTCGTGCCGCAAGATAGAGGACGCCCTGGCCGACAGGGTGAGCTTCATGTGGCTTTCTGGCGGCCAGGCCCCCGACCACAACACGATCAACCGCTTTCGCTCTTCCCGTTTAAAAGA
>JAISNC010000050.1 GCA_031276355.1 Odoribacteraceae bacterium | reverse complement strand
ATTGTATCAGTCTTACTTCTATCACGATTCCCAACAGTGTAACAAGGATTGAAGATGGTACTTTTTCCAGTTGTAGCGCTCTTTCTTCCATCACGATTCCCAATAGTGTAACAAGTATTAGATGGTATGCTTTTCAGGGTTGCAAGCAATTGACTTCATTCACCAACCTGAATCCGACGCCGCAAAATGTATCAAGCAATGTATCTTCCGGTGTCGGTTTGAGCAAAATGACGCTTTACGTTCCTGCGGAAGCAATAGCAGCCTACCGGGCCGCCAATGCTTGGAAAAACTTCGGAACCATCACGGCCCACGTGCCTTAAGACCATCATCGCCCGCTTCATATCATAATTAGCAAAAACATGAAAACAAGGATCTTAATTTCAAGCGTGCTGTTGATCACGGCTATATTATTTCCCGGTTGCGAGCCGGACAAAGCGCTGACGTGGACGCTGAGCGAAGATGAAAAAACGCTGACGATTGGCGGGACGGGTGAAATTCCGGATTATTCGTATCCTGATTATGCCCCTTGGTCTTCGTATAGTTCTTCTATTACCACGGTTGTAATTGAAAAGGGAGTAACAAGGATTGGAGGGAATGCTTTTTCCGATTGCAGCAGTCTGACTTCCATCACGATTCCCGATGGTGTTACAAGTATTGGAGGGGGTGCTTTTGGCGGTTGCATTAGTCTGACTTTTATCACGATTCCCGACGGTGTGACAAGTCTTGGAAATGACGCTTTTTACGAATGCCGCCGTCTTACTTCCATCACGCTTCCCGACGGTGTGACAAATATTGGAGATCAGGCTTTTTACGATTGCAACCGTCTGACTTCCATCACGCTTCCCGACGGTGTGACACGTATTGGAAATGAGATTTTTTCCTGCTGCAGCACTCTTACAGCGATCCGGGTAGGGAATAGGAATGTAAGTTATTCTTCCGAAGCCGGTGTCCTGTTTAATAAGGATAAAACAACATTATTTTGTTGTCCCGGAGGGAAAACCGGAAATTATACGATTCCGGGTAGCGTGACAAGTATTGGAGATCGGGCTTTTTCCGGTTGTATTGGTCTTACTTCCATCACGATTTCCGACGGTGTGACACGTATTGAAGATTGGGCTTTTTACAATTGCCGCAGTCTTACTTCCATCACGATTCCCAACAGTGTAACAAGCATTGGAGTGGGGGCTTTTGACGGTTGCCGCAGTCTGACTTCCATCACGATTTCAGACAGTGCGACAAGTATTGGAGATTGGGCTTTTTACGATTGCCGCCATCTGACTTCCATCACGATTCCCAGCAGTGTAACAAGTATTGGAAGGGGCGCTTTTTCCGCTTGCCGCAGTCTTACTTCCATCACGATTCCCGACGGTGTGACAAGTATTGGAAGGGATGCTTTTCCCACCAAGTGGCTGAATAAACAGCCTGATGGATGTATTTATATCGGAAAAATGTTGTACAAATACAAAGGAATCATGCCGGCCAATACGGTGATTAATGTAAAGGAGGGAACTTTAAGTATTGAAGGGGGCGCTTTTTCCGGTTGTAGCGGTCTGACTTCCATCACGATTCCCAACAGTGTAACAAGTATTGGAAATTGGGCTTTTGACGATTGCCGCCGTCTGACTTCCATCACGATTCCCAACAGTGTAACAGAGATTGGATGGAGCGCTTTTTCCGGTTGTAGCGGTCTAACTTCCATCACGATTCCCGACGGTGTGACAAATATTGGAGATCAGGCTTTTTCCGGTTGTAACAGTCTTACGGCGATCCAGGTAGAGAACGGGAATGTAAATTATTCTTCCGAAGCCGGCATCTTGTTTAATAAGGATAAAACGACATTAATTTGTTGTCCCGGAGGGAAAACCGGACATTATACGATTCCGGATAGTGTGACGAGTATTGAAGATCGGGCTTTTTCCGGTTGCCGCCGTCTTACTTCCATCACGCTTCCCGACGGTGTGACAAGTATTGGAGATTGGGCTTTTGACGATTGCCGCCGTCTGACTTCCATCACGATTCCTGACGGTGTGACAAGGATTGGAGAGCAGACTTTTTACAAATGCCGCAGTCTTACTTCCATCACGATTCCTAACGGTGTGACCAGGATTGGACATTGTGCTTTTTCCGATTGTAGCAGGCTTACTTCCATCACGATTCCCAATAGTGTAACAAGTATTGGATGGGGTGCTTTTTACGGTTGCACGCGATTGACTTCATTCACCAACCTGAACCCGACACCGCAAGACATATCTCATGCATTTAATATCAATTTGAGCAAAATGACGCTTTACGTTCCTGCCGGGGTGATAGCGGCCTACCGGGCCGCCGCCGTCTGGAAAGACTTCGGGACCATCACGGCCCACGTGCCTTAGGCCATCACCGCCCCGGCGGCGGCAAACGTCGTCCGCGTTTATCCCAACCCGGTAGTCGAAAACTCCCGCGCGGGTGGTTATCACGGGCATCAGCGGGCAAACGGTATCGCGGCAAACGGTCCAGGCAATGAAAATATCGCTGTCGGGCATTTGCCGAAAGGCGTGTGATCAGCCGTCGTGGGTCGAGGCCGGCAAGAAAGATAGCGCACATTCTTTCGGCTCTTTCAAAGTTGATATACACCCTTTGGCGATATTTAGTTTTGCCGAACTCTTGAAGAAGATATGTTTTACCAACCTGTCGCGCACCATAAAAAACAAGTGGTTTTTATCTTCGTTCAACTTCTAATTTATAAGACGTTTAACGCTTTCTCTATCCACTTTTCCGCAGTTTTAGGCAGTAGTGAATTACACTTTTCAACATTGAATCGCGCCACGGAAATACACTTTTCAACAGTAGAGAGGGAATTATTCTTACATTTTTTTGCAGGGCAGATTCAAGTACCAAATGCAACTAAAGAAGAAAAAAAGAGTTTGTGATTTTCGACCTATTTTTGTATCTTCACGGTGAAAAAAGCGGTAAATCATGCTATGCACATTATCCACTGATAATCATCGCGAATTGTTGCGCGCGCGGCTTGAAGATTTGATTAACCCAAATCACGAGTTGGCTTTGTTATCCAGGAAAATAGGATGGAACTACTGGAGGGACGAAAGAGGTATTCAAATCGACGCGTTTATGGCGGCAACTGCATGGAGTTGGGAGAAAATATTGTGTTGCCGCATTAAAAGGGGGGTATTCAGGATGGAGTACATAAAAGTTCAAGTAAGATGCGACAATCAAAAAACTTTATAAGAATAACACTTGTTACGGGCTTGTTATTTTTGATTCCCCAGCAAGTAACAACGGGAAAATCGCTCTGGAAGCCCGATGATATTAATTTTGCAAACAATGCCGTGATTACAATGTATCAAGATATTCTTGGAAGAATGTGGTTTGGTACCTATGATGGCTTATACCTTTTTGACGGTGAAGAAACACATACTTTTAGATCGAATGCCCGTCAGATAAACTCAATAAGTAGTAATATCATAGATAAATTATATTCGGCAGGAAAAGAACATATGTGGATTGTTACATCCGTCGGCCTTGACCTTTTTTCGTTAAGAAAGCGAGAGGTGGTGGAAAAATACGCGGGATATAACGGAATACGACGTTTGGCATCGGATGAAAACGGATATACTTTGTTGTTAAGTAAAGAAAATGAGCTGCTCTATTATAGCCCTAAATTAGGATATTTCAGCAAAACTGAATTTGTCAATGCTACCCCGGAAAACATTGCCCTCATCGTTGCCGAGTCGAATGAAACTTTTCTGCTAATAAAGAATGACGGTACAATTGTTCGATACACTTTCGACTCGTCTGGAAAACCTTTAATATCAGCACCGGAGATACTTATCCAAAATAAAATTGTCAGAGGAATAAGTACGGAAGAGACTAATTATCTCATCGATAGCACCGGACAACTGTGGCGGTACACTCCGCGGCAATCGTGCTCGATCATTGCCGATCTCAATCAACTAAACTCATACGGAAATTGGATCACGTTACATTCTATAGTTGAATTAGATGACGGTTTATATGCAGGTTTGCTTCAAGGTGGTTTATTTCACTTGAACAAGAATAATAGTTGGAATTGTATAACGAATGATTACAGGATATTTTCTTTGTGGAAGGATCGTTTTCGTCCGATCCTGTGGCTTGGAACAGATGGATATGGTACATATATGTATTGCGAGATGAAACGACGTATTCATGGCATAAGGTTAGAAAACTTGCCAGTGAAAACCCGTAAGCCCATACGCGCGATCTATGTTGACAACAATAATGATTTATGGATTGGAACAAAAGGGAGTGGCGTTTTTCAGATCAAAGGGTATGAAAATCTCACGGACAAGAAAATACCCGAAGGAAATATAACTCATTTCTCAGGATCCAATGGATTGACCAGTTCGGATGTATACTCTATCGTGCCCAGCAAGATTAAGAAAATAGTGTGGATAATTGGCAATGCAGGCTTGTCATATTACTCGTATGAAGATAACTTGATGCATTCGTTATCTCGTTATTCGGATAGTGATTTGATATTAAAGGGTTTTGATTTTTGCGAGGTAAATGACAGCACGGCGTATGTCACGACAACATTGGGATTGGTACAGCTTACCTTGGATATGACGAATAACCCGTTGATAAAGAGTTTTAAAGTAATCAAATTCGAGAAAAATAATATCTCATGCAGTGAACTTTTACCCTTGATGGAGGAGAGCGATTCCACTCTTTTAATCGGCACACGAGGAGGATGCGGGGTCATTAGATTTAATTTAAACACAGAAGAATATGAGTTACTCAAAACCGATAATTTGAATATCGCGTTAGGAGACATACTTAGTATTTCTAAGGGGCAACAGGGTACATTGTATTGCGGGGTTAGTTCTGGTTTGATGGTGATACCCGACGATGGAGATGCAATCATGTTCGATTTTTACGACGGGATGGCCAATGACATGGTTCATGGAGTACTGGAAGATATGTCAGGGTACGTGTGGCTTAGTACCAACAAGGGATTGACCTGTTACAATCCCAAGGAGCGTTTTTTCTTCAATTATTCGTCCCCCTATAGACTTCCTGTTTTTGAATTCTCGGACAATGCCTATTGGCGGCATCCGGTTACCGGAAGATTGTTTTTTGGCGGTGTAGACGGGTTGGTGTGGTTTGATCCGGCGCTTCTTATGCACGAGGGAGACTACAAACCAACGCTAAGGCTTACGGAATTGAGTACTTCTGATAATAAACATGTAGCCTTGTATGATGATGGCAATCTGGAAGAGATAAAAATTAAACCTTCCATTTCTCAGTTTACCCTTTCTTTTGCCATGGGTGATTATATCAACGGGAAAGATTACGAGTACACCAGTATGCTTAAAGGGTATGATAAGAAATGGCAAACTCTTCAGAATAAGAATGATATTACATTTACAAATATTCCCCCCGGAAGATATACACTGTGTATTCGTTATCGTAGCAACGCGTCCGATGTGGATACCGATACTTATACCGCGGAAATTATCGTGATCCCACCTTGGTATTCAACGATTTTAGCAAAGATTATTTACGTGCTGTTGGCGGTATTTATTATCTGTGGCGTTGTTTGGCTGATCAGGCGACGCGTGCAAAATGAACAAATCCAATTAATAAAACGTCGGAAAGAAGAAGAACGTGAAAAACTTTATGAAGCCAAACAGAACTTCTTTGTCAATATTTCACATGAACTATGTACTCCTTTGACCCTGATAAACGGGATTAATGGTCATTTCCAGGAGTTGGCACAACACGATTCGGCACTCGCGACCTACACGAAAGTTCTTGATAATAACGTCGCGAACCTCAATGTATTGATACAGGAAATATTGGATTTTCGTAAAATAGAAGAGCACAAGCATACCGAAGGGGTCAAGATAGATACGGTAAACGTGACCGCGTTGTTCGAGCGACTGCTGAACTCATTTTCGGAAGCAATAGACCGTGACGAAATCACGGTCCATTGTAATATTGCTGGGGATCTACACTGGCAAACAAATGCCGGCTATATAAACAAGATCGTTACTAATTTGCTGTCGAACGCGGTGAAATATACCAATAGAAAAGGTGAAATACGCCTATCCGCGTTAATAATAGAAGATAAACTGGTCATGACTTTCTATAATACAGGACAAGGAATTCCCAGGGAAAAACAAGATTTGATCTTTGATCGTTATGCTGTCTTGGAAGAGATGGATACGAACATGTATCTTCAGGCCGCGTCGCGTCATGGTCTGGGGCTTTCTATTTCACAAAGTTTGGCAGAAGCCCTCGGGGGCAAAATCAGTGTCCGAAGTACAGAGGGGGTTTTTTCCGAGTTCACGATCGAGTTGCCGGTAATGGAATCGACAGAAACCAGGGATATAAACTTATCGACAGCGTATAGTGCTGGCGACATTTCACCTAATACAAACGATATTCCAGTAGAGACATGCAAGTTAGCGACAGGTAATGATAAAAAGCCCGTGATTTTTGTTGTAGATGACAACGCGGATATCGTTTGGTTGATACGTACGGAATTAGGGCAAGAGTTCAATATCATAGGTTGCAACAGCGCCAAGGAAGCTTTAGAACAAGCAAAAAAGGTTACCCCGGATTTGATCATTACAGATATCGTGATGCCGGAAATGGATGGATTAGATCTTATCAGGGAAATATCAAATAATAGATACACGTCTCGTGTTCCCATAATTATCATTTCCGCGAAAATAACCGACAAAGAGCAGGCAATCGGTCTTGACCAGGGAGCTGACGCGTATTTGACAAAGCCTTTTTCAATGGTTGTTTTGCGATCAGCCATGAATAGGCTCTTATCAGAACGCGACAGCTTGAAGGAGTATTATTCTCGTCCCGAAAGCGCGTTCACAATTGCAAATGGACAACCGATACATCAAAACGATAAAGAGTTCATGGACATGGTTATTGGCATCATTGCGGATAATATTGAAAAAAGCGAGTTAAAACCAGAGTTTATAGCTGATCAACTTGCCATGGCCCCAAGGAGTTTATGCAACAAGGTAAAGGATCTTTCAGGTTATACGCCCAGTGAACTGATAAAGAATTATCGCTTCTCCATGGCAGGACATCTTCTACTTACAACCCGGTTGACTATTCAGGAAGTGATGTACGAAGTGGGCATATCAAGTAAGTCATACTTCAGCCGGGAGTTTTTGAGAACATTCGGAATGAATCCAGGAGAATATAGAAACAGATAAGACGGGCTATATTATTTACGTGTACATGTATTCTGGGGCAAATTAAACCCTGATTTGACAAATAGGGGACTCTTTTCGTAAATTAGGGGAACGCACTTTTTTTGAGATAGATATATTTTTGTCAAGTCAATGTATCTATTAATTTAAAATGCAGAAAAATGAAACAGTTCATAGCTTTGTCTTGTCATGGGTCTTTGAATGATGTTATTTCGTGTCTCGCGTTAATTTCTCTTTTGATTTTGACGAGTTGCGATGGAAATAAGCAGCCCCCACTTCCAGCGGATCTTGTAGATAATACAAAAGTGCCTTATTCGGTAACGATTGCAGAACAGAATAAGAATATGCCAACCGGAGGAACGATTACTTCCGAATATTCGGATTCTCCTGAAGGGTGCGATGTCGGTAAAATCGTTGATGATAATCCCGAGACCAAGTTCGTGACTAATTACAGTCAATACTACATGCTCTGGAGCGGTTATAAAAATGTGCAAATAAGGAAATACGCTATTATTTCGGCGAGTGATTCCCCGGAAGGAGACCCTAAATCCTGGACACTATCCGCTTCTAACGACGGAAAAACATGGACACCTTTAGACGTGCAAAAGGATGTTACATTTTTCGGCAGGCAAGAGAAAAAAGAGTATGAGGTCGAGACTGCAGTAGCCTCTAAACATTACAAGTTAAGCGTTACCGAGAATAACGGGGGATCTTCCACGCAGATCGCGGAATGGACACTGGAAGCGCTCTCGAATCATATTGACCCGCTTGCACCCTATTCGGTTACACATGATAATCGCAATAACAATATGCCTTCGAGAGGTATCATCACCTCGCGATATTCCGATTTCCCTGAAAAATCGGATATCAGCAAAGTGGTGGATAATTACCCTTCGTCGAAATACATTACTTATCATAACGAATTCTATATACATTGGAAAGGAGATGAAGTTGCCTCGGTTAATTTTTACTCCCTCACGGCGACGACTGACACCGATCGAACGGCAGATCCGAAGTCGTGGACGTTGTCGGGTTCTAATGATGATGAGACGTGGACGGTGATAGATACTGAAACAAACGTGACTTTTGCCAGCGGCGAAACAAAGGAGTATCATTTGGAAAATGAAACCGGATACACGTACTACAAATTGGATATACGTGCAAATAACGGGGGGACATCTACTCAAATCGCCGAATGGTCCATGGAGGAAATCCCGAACAGCATCGAGGATCTTATGCACAAGGCAGGTAGTTTTTCAGCTTCCGAACTGACTCCCATGGGAAATAAGTTTGTAAACAGGCATGTAACTACCTCGGCCGATATAGCCTGGCTTAAAGATGCTACGAAGGAACCGTTATCTGAATGGTTGCAGGAAAGCGGCTTGAGTAAGTTTTCCGTCAACTTGTACCCCTATGGCAATCCTATTCCCGGCGATGCCATACAGGGGGGGCTTAACAATTGTGGTTTACCGGCCACGCTGGCCTCGATGGCATACCAGGCACCGGAATTTATAAAGCATATCATCAAGGATAATGGAAACGAGACGTTTACGGTTGACATGTTCGACCCCCAGGGCAATCCTCTAAAAGTTTCCGTGACCTCGAGATTTTTTAGTACCAACGGGAGCAGCCTCGCGTCGCTAAAAGGGCAGAAAGGCGCGGCCACGTGGGCGACCGTGCTCGAAAAGGCCATCTGGAAATGGAATATCATATACGGGGTCTGGGGTTATGCGCTCACGGGAATAGGAAGCGAACACATTGTTCCTCTTTTCACGGGCGATGGCGGTTCTTTCGCTTTTCCCAGGGGAGCACTGACCAAGGCGGAGATTACCCGTCTTGTAAAAGTATGTTTGCACCAGGGATATTTCGTCGTGGGCGGGTTTAATCCAGGAGGCCTCCCGATTGATGGTTTCACCACCATCGTTAACCACGTGTACACGTGTATGCATTCGGCAAATAAAAATGCGCTGTTCGCCGTGCGTAATCCTCACGGGGGAACCAATGACGGGGTGTTGAACGTGCCGAATAATGACGTGATATACCCGGCGATGGATTTGCGCGTTATCTACCGGGGGGCGGCCACGGGTTACGGTTCGGGAAATACCAAACCCTATATACCGCCCACGAAGTGATGTACGCGAGGAAAGGCCGTGGCAGGGTTCTATCTTTTAAATCCGGTAAAGTGAACAAGTTACTTACATTCATTTTCATATTCTTTTCATGTGCCGGCCACTCGGTGCATGGCCAGGCGGTAGCGCGCGATGGTTTGCGATCCGGTTTTACAAATCCTCCCGCGTCGGCTAAAGCCCGGACGTGGTGGCACTGGGTGAACGGGAACGTTACAAAAGAGGCTATCACGACGGATCTGGAAGCCATGAAGCAGCAGGGGATCCAAGGTGTCACGCTCTTCAATGTTGACATGGGCTTTCAAAATAGTGAAATGGAATTTCTCGATACCGAATGGCTTGAACTGTTCCGTTTCGCTGTAGAAGAAGCAAAGAGGCTGGGAATGGAATTTAATTTCTTTAATTCGGCAGGGTGGTCAACAACGGGTGGCCCTTGGATCACGCCCGAAACAACGATGCAAACCGTGGTCTGGAGTGAAGTCGCGTGCGAAGGAGAAAAGACTTTCAGGGGTAAATTAGCCCAGCCTTTCACCCGGTTGGGTTACTATCGTGATATCGCCGTGTTGGCCTTCCCAAGGCCGAAAACTGTCCGGGGGATAGATGATTTAGATTATAAATCCCTTTCCATTATTGCCGCCTTTACATTCAGGAGTCATGTTCAACCGGATGCCAAGCAGGTGGAACCATCGGCGGTGCTTCGTAAGGAAGATATAAGAGATCTAAGTTCAAAGATGACTGCCGACGGGTTCCTGGAATGGGGTGTACCGGCCGGGGATTGGGTGATCCTGCGCGTAGGGCATACACCCACGGGCAGGACTATTTTTCCTCCCATCCAAGGAGGTGGCGGATTGGAGTGCGACAAGATGAGCCGCACGGTCGTGGACACGCACTGGAAAAATGCTGTCGGGCCTATCCTGGATCAAGTGGGCGATCGGGTCGGCTCTACCGTGATATCCGTTTTCCAGGATAGCTACGAGGCCGGGTGCGGTAACTGGACGAAAGGATTTGACAAGGCGTTCAAGCAGAAGCGCGGTTATGATTGTTTACCCTATTTGCCGGTGTTGGCAGGATATTACATTGACGGTGGCGAGATAAGCGAGCGTTTCTTGTGGGATTTCCGCAGGACGGTAGGGGATCTCGTGGCAGAGAATTATTACGGTCGTTTAAGCGAGTTATGCCACGAGAATGGCCTGCAATTCGCGGTAGAACCTTACGGGGGGCCTTTCGAGAGCTTGCAAGCCGGTTCCTTTGGTGATTTCTTCATCAGTGAATTTTGGGTACATAATAAATTCTACATGGATAGCCCGAAGTATGTCGCTTCCATGGCGCATCTTTCCGGGAAAAACATTGTCGGGGCGGAGTCTTTTACCAACTACGGGGGATTGAAAAATCATCCCGGGTTACTCAAGCCGATAGGAGATAAAGCCTGGACGGAGGGGATCAATCGACTGATTTTTCATACCTACGTGCATCAACCCTGGAATGTTGGCCCGGGACTCACGCTCGGGAAATACGGCATGGACTTCAACCGGCTCAACACGTGGTGGAAGCAAGGGCGTCCCTATATAGAGTACGTGTCGCGCTCCCAGTTCCTGCTTCAACAGGGCCGGTTCGTCGCGGACGTGCTTGTTTTTGCAGGCGAGGAATCCCCCAATAACCCGTTAAGACGACCCGACATCAAGTCACTCGGGTACGATTATGATTTTATCGGCAGTGACAAGATGTTTTCACTGACTGTCAAGGATGGCCTGGTTTGCACTCCTGCAGGAGGCTCTTATCGCGTGTTAGTGCTCCCGGAAACCACGTGGATGACCCCGGGATTGCTTCGAAAAATCAATGAACTGGTCAAGGCCGGGGCTGTCATCATTGGCCCCAAACCGCGAAAGTCTCCAAGCTTGACGGGGTTCCCGGGATGTGACGCGGAAGTCGGGCGATGGGCCGATCATTTATGGGACAGCAAACGGATAAAAGAGATCACGTTGCAGGAAGCTGTTGAAACGATACACCTTCCCCCTGATTTTGCCCCCGGCATACCCGATAGAAATCTCCATTTTATTCACCGTAAGACGGACAATGCCGATATATATTTCGTCGCGACCGGTTACAATGCACATTCGCGTCGCGTTTGCCGTTTCCGGGTTACCGGTAAACTGCCTGAAATATGGGATCCTAAAAACGGTAAACAGGAGGAGGCTGCCGCGTGGCGCGAAAACGAGGACGGCACTACAAGCGTCTCCATCTCGTTTGAGCCTGAAGGGTCTGTTTTTGTTGTATTCCAAAAACCGGCACCCGCGACGCATGTTGTCCGGGCGGAAGTGGAGTATACCCCGCGCGTTTCCCGGCCACTCCCGGGCCTGGAAATAATCAGGGCATCATACCAGGTACCGATGCCGGAGAGGTTGAGCGATGTCACTCAAGTGTTGAGAGACCAGGTGCGGGACGGTAAAATAGACGTGCTCATCAATACCGGTTTATTTTCTTACGATCCCTCTCCACGGGTAGCGAAAGAGGCCCGCGTGGAGTACGAAACGGGAGGAATCGTGCGCCAAGTAAGCGTCGGAGAGAATCAAAGGCTTTCGATCCGGGCGAACGATGGAGATGGGTTAAAAATCCTCGGGGCCACGTACGGGAAATATGCCCAATGGTTTGACACGATGCCTCGATTATACCCGGTGTACGACGTGAAGGAACACATCGCCAACAGGATCGCGAACGGCGAATATCTCATCACGGTGGACGATAACTTGATGGGCCGGGAGGCTGAATTCTTCTCGCCTCCCAGGGAATTGCACGTCATCTACTCTACCGGGGGCGAGGAGATAGAGAAGTTCGTGTCGCATGGAAACGAATTGAATTTAGCCGTGGATATGCCGGAAGCGCGCCTCCTGCTGGAAGGGGATAAAAAGAGTTGGGTTACCCCATTCCCCGGTAAATTCAGTTACGTGACCTCGTCGGGAGAGAGGAAAAGTATAAGGGTCAAACGTGTTCCCTCGCCGATCGAATTGGCAGGCTCGTGGGAGGTAAGTTTCGTGGATGGCAGGGGGGCACCCGCGAAGGAGGTTTTCGACGAGTTGATCTCTTGGACGGATTCACCGGACGAGGGAATACGCTACTATTCCGGGACCGCCATCTACCGGAAGCGATTCATGTTAGGGAAAGATATTTTAAAGGCCGGGCATCTTGAACTGGATCTTGGCCGCGTCCAGGTTATCGCGGAAGTAATCCTCAACGGGAAAAATAGAGGGATCCTGTGGAAAGCGCCATTCAGGGTCGACCTGGGGGACGCGGCGAGAGCCGGGAACAATGAACTAGAGATCCGGGTGACCAATCTTTG
Organism: Odoribacteraceae bacterium; assembly: GCA_031276355.1. Classification (GTDB taxonomy): domain Bacteria; phylum Bacteroidota; class Bacteroidia; order Bacteroidales; family Marinifilaceae; genus JAIRKS01. The sequence goes on along the minus strand of JAISNC010000050.1, from coordinate 33,151 downwards.
GCCGAATCGCTTGATCGGTGACGAGCGTTATCCTGAAGATTATGAGCGAAGTGGATATTTAGTGAAAGCATGGCCGGCATGGCTCCTCGACGCGCGTGAACGTCCCACGAAACGAGTGACTTTTACCACGTGGAAACACTGGTCGGCGGACTCTCCATTACTGCCGTCAGGCCTGATAGGCCCTGTTATAATAAGGCCTTACGTGCACGCGAGGGTAAAATAGAAGTAAATCATGATGAATCAAAACAAATAAATGCCTATGAAAAGATTTGAAACAGTGTCCGGTGAAAGCTACAACGTGGGCTTTTACTATTCCGCGAGAACGAAGTTTATTAATCCACTCTCTAATAGAGAACGTTATGTTAAAGTACATGTATAGTAAAGTATTTACAAAACCAGTCAATGCGTTAAGCCTTACGACGTGCGTTTCACGCGTTTTTCTTGTTTGGGCGGCTTTAAGCATTCCCCTTTCACTTACGGCCCAAACAACGGGGGAAGGTAGTGGCCAGGCCCAGCAAAAGAATATCTCGATCTCGGGTTCTGTTCTTGACGAGGATGGCCTGCCATTGCCCGGCGTAGCTATCAGGATCAAGGGGACGGACAAGGGTACCGTTACGAACGCGAATGGAGAATACACCCTCGTCGTGCCCGATCAAAATGCTATTTTAGTGTATTCCTTTGTCGGGTTCTTTACCCGAGAGGTGGTTGTCGGGAGCAACCGGATAAAAACGGTTATCCTCAAGCCTGACGTGCGGGAGCTGGAAGACGTGGTGGTGGTCGGTTTCAGTACCCAGAGAAGGGAGAACGTCGTGAGCGCCATCACTACCATAAAACCAGCTGAATTAAAAGGCCCCTCGAGTAATCTTACCACGTTACTGGGTGGTAAAATATCGGGGATGATTTCATTCCAGCGCTCGGGGGAACCGGGGAAGGACGATGCCGAGTTTTTTATTCGCGGTGTCGGATCGTTCGGCACGGGAAAAGTCGATCCCTTGATACTCATCGATGGCATCGAGTCGTCGACAACTGATCTCGCCCGGCTTCAACCGGACGATATCAAGGATTTCTCTGTTCTGAAAGATGCTACCGCTTCCGCGGTTTACGGCGCGAGAGGAGCGAACGGCGTGATTCTCGTCAATACAAAAAGCGGGGAACAAGGCGCGACCAAATTCAGTTTTCGCTTCGAGAACTCGTTATCGACGAACACGCGGAATTTCCAGCTCGCCGATAATATCACGTACATGGAGCTTGCCAATGAAGCCCGCCTTACCCGTAACCCGAATTCCCCGCTTTTATACCCCAATTCAAAAATAGCGCACACCAAAGCGGGAGATAATCCGTTGCTGTACCCGAATAACAATTGGATCGACGAGTTGATCAAGCCATACACGATGAACCAGCGGTATAACGCGAGCCTTTCGGGCGGTGGCCGGGTCGCGAGATTCTATATCGCCGGGACGTACAACGTGGATCATGGCGTGTTAAAGGACGACAGCCGGAATAATTTCAAGAATAACGTAAGCTTTAAAAGTTATTCTATACGCTCCAATACGGATATCAACTTCACTAAAACGACGTGGGGCAGCGTGCGGGTATACGCGCAGTTCCGGGATTACACCGGCCCTATCGGGGGAGGTGGCGAAACGTTTAAGTCGGCTATATCAGCGAACCCGGTCGCGTTTCCCATCGTTTATCCCCAGAGCTATTCTCCCTCGGCGAAGCATCCCTTGTTCGGGAGTGACCTGGTCGCGGGCACGGGTAATGTTTTATACGTGAACCCATACGCTCAAATGGTCTCGGGGTATCAACAAGAACTCCAATCGACGATTAACGCGCAAATGGAGTTCAAACAAGATTTTAGTTTCCTGACGGAGGGATTGCGCGCGCGGGCCATGGGCTATATACAACGTTATTCGCGATCGAACTCTCAACGAGCGTATTCCCCGTTCTACTATTACGCGGTCGAGACGATGAATGGTATCTACCTGAACCAGTGGAACCACGGTAGTGAAGGCACCGTGGGAACCGCGGGCACGGACTACCTGGTTTACACGTTAGACGAAAAAAGTAGTGCCGTGAACGGGGTATTTTACGGCGAGGCCGCGATCGATTACGATCGGGCTTTTGGCGCGCACTCCGTTACGGGCATGTTAGTCGGCATCATCAGGCACTCCGTCACGGGACTTGCCACCACGCTCCAGGCCTCCCTTCCTTCCCGCAACTTGGGCTTGTCGGGGCGGTTCACTTATGGATATGACTCGCGGTACTTGCTGGAGATGAATTTTGGCTACAACGGGTCGGAACGTTTTTCGAAGCAGCATAGGTGGGGCTTTTTCCCTTCCATCGGGGGTGGCTGGATCGTTTCGAACGAGGAGTTTTTCGCTCCCGCCAAGGAGATGATCAACATGTTCAAATTGAGAGCTTCCTATGGCCTGATCGGTAACGACCAGATTGGGGACCCGGAAGATCGTTTCTTTTACATATCCACCGTGGACTTGAATAATGCAGCTCGAGGCTCTCAGTTCGGTTACGATTTCGGTTATTCGCGTAATGGCGTGAGAACCACCAATTATGAAAACCTCGAGATCGGGTGGGAGGAGTCGAGGCAATTGAACCTTGGATTGGATTTGAACGTCGCCGGGGTGAATATGGTTTTTGAGGCATATCAACAGCACCGTTCGAGTATTCTTCTGCTACGATCTAATATCCCGGCGAGCATGGGATTACACACCACGGTCAAAGCGAACACCGGGAAAGCGAGGTCCCGCGGGCTTGACCTGTCGGTGGATTACAGTAAACAATTCAACAAGGATTGGCGGACAACCCTCCGGGGAAGTTTCACGTTCGCGCAGAGTAGATTCACGGTTTACGATGAACCTCGATACGATGAAAACGAGTACTATCGATCCAAAGTGGGCTACGCTTTCAGCCAACAATGGGGCTATGTTGCCGATCGCCTGTTTATAGACGATCACGAGGTGGCCAACTCTCCTTCGCAGGCTCGAGGGAACTACCCTATTTCGGGAGGCGACATAAAATATCGCGATGTTAACAAGGATGGCGTGATCACCAGGGCGGACATGGTTCCCATTGGTTACCCGACGACGCCCGAGATCAATTTCGGTTTCGGGGGAACGATCGGTTACAAGAATCTCGACTTCAGTTTTTACTTCACGGGTTTGGCACGGGAGTCGCTATTTATCGAGGCCGCGTCGGTAGCGCCTTTCGTGGCGGATGGAGGTCTCCAGAACGGCCTGCTCTCGCGCATTGCCAACGACCACTGGTCGGAAGACAACCGTGACCTGTACGCGTTTTGGCCGCGCTTGAGTGAAGGACAAAACACGAATAACACGCACCTATCGACCTGGTGGATGCACAATGGTGCCCTCCTTCGCCTGAAAAGTATAGAGCTTGGATACAATCTACCGCGAAAGAATGTCAGCGCCATGGGCCTGTCCGACTTGAGGGTATATTTCAGCGGGTCAAACTTGTTTGCCATTAGCAAATTCAAATTGTGGGACCCGGAGATGGGAGGGAAAGGCTTAGGTTATCCTGTCCAAATGGTTTTCAATCTCGGGCTCTCTGTATCGTTATAAATTGGAAAAAAGCTAAACATGAAAAAAGTAAAATTTCCGACTACCGGTAGGGTAATCATCCGGTTTTGTATTTCATTGATGATGATCGTGCCGTTTTCCTGCAGCTCGTTCCTGGACATTATCCCGGACGACATCGCCACCGTGGACCACGCGTTTACTAACGCGCGAGAAGCTGAAAAGTTTTTGTTTACCTGCTACTCCTTCCTGCCCCAGTCCGGCGTGCCGGCCTCCAATGTAGGTTTAACCGCGGGAGACGAGATCTGGTTCCCGGAAGGATATAAACGTTTTGATGCCCCGGCATGGGATTACATCGCACGAAGTGAAACCACCCCGGAAGTGGTAAGGCCCAACTTCTGGAGCGGTAGCGACTGGGCGCTCAATTTATTTTCCGGCATCAGGGACTGCAACACGTTCATCGAAAAGATGGGAGACCTCTCCCTGGTCCAGGACATCAGCACTGACGAGCGTGCCCGCTGGATAGCCGAGGCCAAGTTTCTAAAGGCCTACTATCATTTTTGTTTACTCAGGTTGTATGGCCCTATACCGATTATAGATAAGGCGATTCCCATATCGGCCGATCCTTCGACGGTTCAGGTGAAGCGCGAATCGATGGATGATTGCGTAAACTACATAAAAGATCTACTCGACGAGGGGTACTATGACCTGCCGCTGGTGATCAACAACACTTACAGCGAACTGGGGCGAATCACGAAGCCGATCAATCGCGCTTTGAAAGCCAAGCTTCTCCTGATGGCGGCAAGCCCGCTTTTCAACGGTAACAGCGCATACGAGAGGTTCGAAAACATTGACAAAACGCTCTTCTTTAGCAATACTGACGCGGAGGATCCTCAAAAATGGGTAGACGCGGCCGAAGCGGCGCACGAGGCTCTCACTGTTGCCCACATGGCAGGCCACAAACTCTACGAGTTCACGCTGACCGAGACGGGATTCTCCATGACTCCCAAGTCAATGATACAGATGAGCATCAGGAATGCCGTGTGTGAAAAGTGGAACAGTGAAATCATCTGGGGACTTTCTTCCAATGCAGCCCGGGCGGATCCCAGGATGCAGAACGTCTGTATGCCTAAATTAGACGCGGGAATGGATGACAGTAAGGTAAGGGGCAGCATGGCACCGACGTTTCAAGTGGTCAAACAGTTCTACACGAAAAACGGGGTTCCTATAAACGAAGACAAAACGCTTGATTTTTCCAACCCGGAAAGTTTACGGGTCGTTCAAGCCAGCGAAGCCGTTGACATGGAAACCGGCCACACCACGGCCAGGATCAACTTTGATCGTGAAGATCGTTTCTACGCGACCATGGGATTTGACGGGGGCAAGTGGTTAATGAGCTACCACATCAATCGTTCGGACATCGGCAATTACGTGGTACACGCTAAACTGGGAGAGTTGTCGTACGGCGTGATTGAAGCCAGCTACTCCGTGACGGGGTATTACACCAAAAAACTGGTACACTGGAGTTCCGGGTTCACCGCGTCCACCACCAGCGTGGCGTACCCCTGGCCCGAGATACGCCTGGCCGACGTGTACCTGATGTACGCCGAGGCGTTGAATGAAGCCCAGGGGCCGGTGGACGATGTACATAGATATCTCAACATGATCCGGGAGCGTGCCGGGTTGAAGGGCGTTGAAGAATCATGGACGAAATACTCTACCAACCCGACCAAACCAACGACCAAAGAGGGAATGCGCGAAATCATCAGGAACGAGCGCCTGATCGAGCTGGCTTTCGAGGGGAGCCGTTACTGGGATTTGCTCCGGTGGAAACTGGCAGAGGAGTATTTGAACGCGCCGATAGTGGGCTGGGATATTTCGCAGAGCGATGCCTCTTCCTATTATCGAACGAGAACAGTAGCGCAAAGGCGATTTGTCGCGCCGCGCGACTACTTCTTGCCGATCCAAAATTCAGAACTAATGGTTAACAACAAGCTGGTTCAAAATCCAGGATGGTAACAATTAAAAGATAAAACCATGAAAACGAACGCTCTATTAGCAGCCATGATGATGATCCTATGCATGAGCTGTGGCGACAATCAAAAGGAACCAGCGGTAGAGAACAGCAACCCTCCCGGTAAGGTCACCAACGTCACCGTCGACAACCAGCCGGGGCAAGCCGAAATCACTTACCAGCTCCCGAGCGATCCCGACCTGCAATATGTCAAGGCCGTTTACAAGCTTAATTCCGGGGTGATAAGAGAGGTGAAAGCCTCGTTTTATACCAATTCGATGCTGCTGGACGGGTTCGGGGACACCGATATCCACGATGTAGAGGTATTCGCGGTGAACAGGAGCGGGATAGCCTCGGAACCGGAGATTGTACGGGTAAAACCCTTGGAAAATCCCATCTGGGACGTGAGGAGAAGCCTCGTTGTGAAGGACGACTTCTCCGGCTTCAATGTCTCCGCCGAAAACCCGGCGGAGCATGGTGTCGCCATCGAGATCATGATGAAAAATGAGCTTGGGAAATGGGAGAATCTCGAGGGTATCGAAACCAAACTCCCGACGATTAACCAGTCGAAACGGGGCCTGGACACGCTTTCTTACGAGATATCCCTCACCGTCAGGGACCGGTTCCTCAATTACACCGACACGCTATACACCACGGTGAATCCCCTTTACGAGGTGATGCTCGACAAGAGTAAATTCAAGGACATGCGGTTAACCGGCGACGCGCCCATTCACCTGAGCACGCACCCGATGAGCAACATGTGGAATGGCGTGTACGCGCATACCAACTCCAATCGCTGGTTAACTAATCCTTCCCCGGACATTTATGCCCCACAGGTAAGCACCATTGACCTGGGTGTCCCGGTGAGCTTGAGCCGGATCACCATTTTCAACTGGTCTTACGGGACATCGACTATAACGGGAAATCGCATGATGTACGGGGGGGAACATTTGCGTTACTTCGAGATCTGGGGCATGTTAGGTTACCCGCCCAACGTGGCCAGCTTTGACGGGTGGGTAAAACTGGGGGATTTCGAGAACATAAAACCGTCGGGGCTTCCTCATGGAGAAGAGACGCAAGAGGATTTTGACGTGGCAGTCAAGGGGTTCGACTACACGTTCCCGATCGAATACGCGACGAAGGTCAGGTACATTCGTCTCAAGGTCATTAAAACCTGGTCGGACACGCCTCCCCTCACCTACGGGATTGCCGAGATAGATGTATACGGTGACACGAGATGATTAATGAATTTAATGCACGTTAAAATGAAAAAAATTAGAATCCTATATCCCTTGCTCTTGATGGCAATAATCTTTTGCATCATCGCCTCTTGCAGCAAGATGGACGCTTACAAAGAGATCGCCGGGGATAAAGAACTCTCGTATCCCGGGAAGATCGAGAACGTCGTCATCTACTCCGGGGACGGGCGCGTCATCGTGTCGGGAGATTTTATATCTGACCCGAAAGTCGTGAACTGTAGAATATACTGGGATCTCAAGGAGAAGTGGCTGGATGTGGCGGTAGACATGTCCGGGGGCCCTCAATCTTTATATCAAGAGATCGTTCTACCCGAGAAGACCTATAACTTCGATATTTACACCCGCGATAGCAAGGGAAACTATTCGGTGCCGGTGCATGGATCGGGCAAATCGTACGGGAACAAATACAGGGCATCTATCTCGAACCGGCTCGTGAAGAGCGCGGCTTTACTGGCTGGCGTGGCGACGATCGAATGGTATCAACTTGACCGAACACAGGGGCCTGTTGAAACCAGCTTGGAATACACGAACAACTCGAACGAGAAGGTGACTATCACCATCCCGCTGGGCGAACAGACCACGACTCTGGACGGCTATAAGATAGGAACCGACATATCCTATTTTACGCGCTATCGACCTACCCCGGGCTGTATCGACATTTTCCAAACAGGAACGGAACAGGTTAACATTCATTGATGACGAACGCGTGGGAACTGTTGCGACGGACGCGGCGGTTCCCGCGATTCAAAGAGACGAACATGAGAAACGACAACACGAACCACGCGATGATTAAAAACAATTTACCCGTGTTTCTTTTGCTTCTGGCTTTGATGATGCCGGGCATGGCTTTCCGGGTGCCGGAGAGGGAGCTTTCCGGGTGTCGGAAAGGAGGCTTTCCGGGTGCCGGAAAGGAGGCTTTCGCGAATGACAAAAGAGTTTACAACGTGATCGCATACGGTGCCGTCAATAGCCGGAGCGAATACAGCACGCGCGCCATACAACAGGCGATCGATGACGCGTCCGGGGCCGGAGGAGGGCGTGTCTATATCCCGGAGGGTTATTACCTGATATCTCCCATAGCGCTCAAGTCGAACGTCGAGTTGTACCTCGAGGAAGGTGCCGTGCTCCTCGGGACGACCGATCGCACGAAGTATCATATCCCGGAGGAAAAGAACTACAATAAAGCCGGGGAACGGGGCCTGGTGTGGTCTTCCGGCGCGAAGAATATCTCGATAAAAGGGAAAGGCACGATAGATGGCCAGGGTGAAGCCGTGGCGAACCATACCGGGCAACTGATTGCCGGGGGAGTGCTCACCGACGGGAACGCGGCCGCGGTCAAGAAACGCTGGGAGGAAGCGGGGCACTTTCGCGCGGAATGGCCTCGCCCGCAGGAGGAGAATCGTCCCCTGCTCGTGGCCTTGTACGATAGCGAGAATGTCGTTCTCGACGGGGTGCGAATCGAAAATTCCGCCACGTGGACGACCACGCTTTGGCGATGCAGCCACGTGCTGGTGAGCAACCTTACCGTGAACAGCGTCAACTTCTGGAACAATGACGGGATTAACCTCATGGATTGTCACCACGTGGTCGTCCGTGACTGTAATGTCAACTCGGCGGACGACGGTATATGCCTCAAGTCGCACGATTACGATGCCATTTGCGAGGATATCACGATCGAGAACTGCACCATTCGCTCGAGCGCGAGCGCCATCAAATTCGGAACGGCATCCAAGGGAGGGTTCAGGAACGTGAAAATCAGGAATATCACCGTCAAAGACACGTACCGTTCGGCCATTGCCCTGGAAGCGGTCGACGGGGGGATCATGGAAAATATACACGTGTCCGGTATCAAGGCAACAAACACCTGGAACGCGCTCTTCGTCATCGCCGGCACGCGCGACACGAGAAAGAGAGTCTCCACGGTCAGGAATATTACCATCGAGAACGTCACCTGCCAGGTCCCCGCCACCCAGCCGGACGTCGACTATCCCTTCGCCGTGAAGCGTAAAATCACCAACAACTTGTACCCGTCGCTCATCACCGGTTCCCCCGTCTCGGAGATTGAAAATATAAAGATCAAAAACTTTCAAGTAATCTTCGCCGGCGGCGGGACGACAGCCAAAGCCAGCAGTTCCGCGAGCGATCTCGCGAAGATCATGGACGGGCGGTACGGGCGGTACCCGGAGTACGACATGTTCGGGGAACTGCCCGCGTGGGGCCTGTTGTGTCGCCACGTCAAGGGGCTTCAACTGGAAAACGTGGCGTTCATACTGGAATCGACAGACTACCGCGTGCCCGTTCTCCTGGATCGCGTGCAAGATGTCCGGATCAAGAAAATGAAAGTGACGGGCGAGGCGAAAACCCCGTTGGTGCTGAGTTCCTCCACGATTCAATCGATCAAGGGCATTGTTTCGAAAGGAAACAAAAGTGGTAAAGACTATGAAGAACTTCAGCCTGCCCCGTGACCATGAAGATCCCGACCCTGGTAGATTTGCCTCGACAAACGAACAAAAATCCAAGAACAACCATTAAAACGAAGTTATCATGAAAAAAATTATTTATTACCTCAGCGCGATTCTCATGTTGTCTTTTTTATCGTGCGGTGAGGATACCCCGGAAGAAACGCCCGATACGCCCGATCCGACACCAGAGACCCCGGTTGCCGTCGAGATTCAAGGGACAGCCTCGTTGTCTCGATTCATCGAAGGGGCCGACTTGAGCCGTGCGGGAGTAGACGGTAACCTGGTTACATGGGGTGATTACGAGAGTTTTCGCCTTTACGATAGCGTGGCCAAAAAAGTATCCGACACCAGGATGTCTTTCGGCAAAACCAACGGGGCAGCCACGGCCACCTTCACCGGGATGGTGGCACACGTGGAGGGCACCCGGAATTTCTACGCGATATTCCCCTACTCCGTGGGATCCTCGACCACCGGGCTGGATAAATACCCTGTAAGCATAAGCCCCGACCAGAACAGCAACGATGCCGCCGGCAAATACCTGATAGGGGTCGCGTCCACGGCCTTTACGGGGAACCCGGGTGATGAAAATCCGTTGAACCTTCAGTTCAAATATGTTTCCGCGCGATGGAACATCAACATAACGAACGACGAGGGGTTGGATATTAAAAGCGTGAAAGTAATGACCGACCCGAACGGTAGCACCAGCGACGATAGGCCCTTCGTGACAGATGCCATAATCGACATCAAAAAAGATTACACGAACACGGAAATGAGAGTCGTGCCTTTAATATACGCCTCGTCCGTGGGCACCACGTTCCCTACCGGGCAAACAACCGAGACGGTTAGTGCCAACCTGTTCTTGCTTCCCACGGTCATCTCCGGGGATCTCAAGATCGCCGTTACCTTGAGCGACAACACGAGTTTAAGTTTCCCGCTTCCCGGGTTCGAGCAGGAGTTCGTGGGTGGCACGCTGTATACATCAAACATCGACCTTGAAGATGCCGAAAAACCCGAAGAGCCAGAGCCGGAACCAGACCCGGATTTCACTGTCGTGGATGGTATGCTCACGGCCTACCTGGGCACCGGTGGGGATATCACGATACCGGCTAACGTGACGGCGATCAGGGACGGCGAGGTCGGCCGGGCCAACACCGGCGTGTTCGAAAGTAACTCCCTCATCACCTCCATCGACCTGAATAACGTTGTCACGGTAGGGATCAACGCGTTTAAATCGTGTGCTAATCTCACGCGCGTGAACGCGTCCAATGTCGAAACGATCAAATGTGAAGGCTTCCATAACTGTCCGAAATTAGAGGAGGTCAACTCTCCCAAGCTCAAGAGCGTCGGCACCCATTGCTTCCAGTCTTGTACCGTGCTGAAGACGATAGACCTGAGTAAAGTGGTCGAGTTCACCATCAGCGGCGGCAGTTTCGTCACCGGCCAGCGCGCTTTCAGGCTCTGCAAGGCCCTTGAAACGGTCGACCTCTCGTCGTTCGAGGGCACGATCCCCTTCCAGATGTTCATCGGTTGTGACAAGCTGACCACCGTGATAACCCCCAAGGTGACGGCTGTCGGCGGCACCGACGCGGCTACCGCTAATAGAGGGCAGGTATTCGCGGATTGTCCCCTGCTGAAAGCATTGGATTTCCCGTTAGCAACCGTGTTGTCCTGGAGGGCTGTTAACGCGCTCGTTACGACGCTGAACGTGCCCAAGGTGGCCATACTTCAGCCCCAGGCGCTTTGCTATTGCGCGGATCTTCGCTATATCCGCCTGCCATCCCTCGTGGAGATCGGGAACAGCGCTTTCGCCACTAACATCACGAACATCGTGATCGACCTTTCGGAAGCGACGGGCCTTACCACGGTAGGAACAAACATCATTCAAGACGTGGCCGGCGTGAAAATCTACGTGGCCACCGAGGAGATAAAAGCCTTGTTCCCGGCGTATGTCAACGCCAAGGTCACCGTCGGTGCGCCACCACAATAGGGTATTCGCCTCGCGATGGTCGCCCGTTTTTAAAATCACGCGTGATAAACAATGAATGAAAAAAAAACGATTGCTTGATATGACAATAAAAAAGCCTCCTTTCGGTTTGAGAACGATGGTGATCGTGGCCTGTATGGCGTGCAGCACGATGGCTGGCCGTGCGGGGGGCCCCGGCAAGGATATTTCGTCGATAGAGAAAGGATTCAAGCACCCGCCGTCGAGCGCGCGTGCCGGCGTTTACTGGTATTTCATGGACGGGAATTTCTCGAAAGATGCCGTCACGAAAGATCTGGTAGCGATGAAGGAAGCGGGCATCGGGCACGTGTTGTTCCTGGAGGTGAACGTGGGTGTTCCCCGCGGGAAAGTCGATTTCTTGAGCGAGGAGTGGCTGGATTTGTTCGCGTTCATGGTACACGAGTGCGAGCGGCTCGACATCGGCATCACGCTGGGCGTCGGTCCCGGGTGGACGGGTAGCGGCGGTCCCTGGGTGAAGGGCGAAGAGTCGATGCAACACCTCGTGTACGCCCCGGTGAACGTGTCGGGCGCGGGAAAGAAAACCTTGCAGTTGCCGAAACCCGGCCCCGTGGAGCCTATCTTCAGGCGCGAGCCTGCCGTGCAAGCCGAGTGGGAAAGATTTTACGAGGATGTCGCCGTGCTCGCGTTCCCGGCAAACACCTCCAGGATCGACACGGGTTACGTCGTTGACGGCGGTTACCTGCGGATGCGCGAAATCGAGGAACGCGCGTTGTATTATCGCAAGCCGTATAGCTCGGTGTCGTTCGGGGTGAAGGAATACCTCTCGACTTACCACTCGTACGCCGCACGTCCCGGCGACACACCCGTGGCGAAAGCGGCCGTGATCGACCTTACCGCTCTCCTGCAGCCCGACGGCTCGCTGACCTGGGAGGTGCCCGCGGGAGAATGGACGGTGATGCGCTTCGGGAGCCGCAACAACGGCAACGCTACCCGCCCGGCACCCCTTCCCGGCCTGGGGCTTGAGGCGGATAAGTTCGACACCACGGCGCTCGATCATCACCTTGATTATTTTGTCGGGAGACTTTTCGCGCGTTCCGGTTTCACGAAAGCCAATCCCCGCGGCGGGTTGCAGATGCTACACATGGATAGCTGGGAGATGGGATCGCAAAACTGGACGGCCCGTTTCCGTGAAGAATTCACGCGCCGCCGGGGATATGACCCGCTACCGTTTTACCCCGTGTATGCCGGCGTGATGGTACAAAGTCGCGAGGAGAGCGAACGTTTCCTCTGGGATTTGCGGCTGACATCGCAGGAACTCGTCCTCGAAAACCATGCGGGGCACATCAAGCGTTACGCCAAACGCCACGGCATGGGTTTGTCGATCGAGCCTTACGACATGACACCAACGTCCGATCTCGAGCTTGCCGTCGTCGCCGACGTGCCGATGTGCGAGTTCTGGAGCCTCGACCGGGGACACAATACCTCGTTCAGCACCGGCGAGGGCGCGTCGGCGGCGCACCTGTTGGGACAGTCGCTCGTTCCCGCCGAATCGTTCACGGGCAGGGACGCGTGGCAACAACACCCGGCCTCGATGAAAAACCAGGGCGAGTGGGCGTGGGCATCGGGGATCAACCGTTTCGTGTACCACACGTTCGCTCACCAGGCATTGCCCGACAGCCTGCGACCCGGGATGACGATGGGGCCTTACGGCGTGCACTGGGACAGGAACCAGACGTGGTGGTACCTGTCGCGAGCGTATCACGATTACGTGGCGCGGGGCCAGTTTATGCTGCAACAGGGACGAACGGTGGCCGACATCCTCTACCTCACGCCCGAAGGTGCCCCGCACGTGTTCCGCGCTCCCGGGTCGGCGCTCGAGGGCGACCACCCGATGTTGCCCGACCGCAAGGGATATAATTTCGATGCCTGCCCGCCAAGCTTGCTTTACCGGGCAGCGGTGAAAAACGGCAGCGTGGCGTTCCCGGGCGGGGCATCGTATCGCTTGCTGGTGCTCCCGTGTTTCGAAACGATGACACCGGCGCTGTTGAAAAAGATCAAGGAGCTGGTTCGCGAGGGGGCCACGGTCGTGGGACTTCCCCCGGAAAAGTCACCGAGTTTGTCGAACTACCCGGCGTGCGATAACGAGGTACAAGCGCTCGCGCGTGAACTCTGGGGAGACGGCAAGCCCCCGGCGGCGCTCACCGCCCGCGCGTTCGGGAAAGGAACAATCTTCTGGGGCGACGAACTCCGCACCGAAGCCGACCGGCTGTACCCGCGATACGACCTCACGGCAACGATTCTCGCGGGTTCCGTCCCGCCCGATTTCACTTCCTCGTCGGGAAAAATTCGATACACGCACCGCGCCGCCAACGACGTGGATATCTATTTCGTGTCGAACCGGACGGGGAATGTCGTCACGACGGAGTGCACGTTCCGCGTCACGGGGAAACAGCCGGAACTGTGGCATCCCGTCACCGGGAAAATACGCGCGTTACCCGAATACACCGACGCGGGAGGAGGAACGGGTATCCCGTTGAAATTCGACGTGCACGAGGGGTATTTTATCGTGTTTCGCGACAAGGCCCGCGCGCCGTCCAGCGCGAGGAACTTCCCGGAACCGGAAAATATAGCGACGTTGGATGCCCCGTGGACGGTGGCGTTCGACCCGAAATGGGGCGGGCCAGCAGTGACGCTCTTCGACAAACTTGTCGACTGGAGTGCGCACCCCGACGATGGCATCAAGTATTACTCGGGAACGGCTTTCTACCGCCAATCGTTCGACATGCCCGATCACGAGAAAGGGGGCGAACTGTACCTCGACCTTGGCAAGGTGAAGAACATGGCACGCGTGCGTCTCAACGGTAAAGATCTCGGCACGGTGTGGACAACACCGTGGCGCGTGGAGATCACCAGCGCCGTGAAACCGAAAAACAACAAGCTCGAGATCGAGGTCGTGAACCTCTGGCCTAACCGCCTGATCGGCGACGAACAACTGCCATACGACGGTGTCGAACACGGGCAATGGCCGCGCTGGTTGCTCGAAGGTAAACCCCGGACAAGCGGGAGATTCACTTTCGCCCCGGTTAATCATTACCGTAAAGATTCTCAACTGCTCGAGTCGGGATTGATAGGGCCCGTGACATTGCTAAAGAAATAATTTTATGGTAACCATTTTTTGAAATCACTTGCAATTAACAATCACAATGAAAAACAACATGAAAAAACTCTACTCCTTACTGATCGCGCTGCTGATGGGTTTCGGCAGTTGCTATGATGACTCCGCCCTGCAGGGCGATATCGACGATCTAAACAAGCGAATGACCGCTCTCGAGGAGATCGTTAACCAGGCGAACTCCAATATCGTTGCCCTGCAAGGGCTTGTCAACGCGCTGGAAAATAACGTTTACGTCACGGGGGTAACGTTCTCCGCCGCGTCCGGTAGCTACACGATTACCTTCACGCAAGGTGATCCCGTCACGATTTCTAATGGCCGCGACGGTGCCAAAGGTGACACGGGTGCTGCCGGCACCGATGCCCTGCAAGTGGGTGTCCAGCTCTACACCGACGGTGTCTATTACTGGACGCTCGGTGGCGAGTGGCTGCTGGTCGATGGCCAGAAACTGCGCGTGAGCGGTGCCGACGGCAAAGATGGCACCAACGGAATCACGCCAAGGCTGCAGATCAATCCCGGGACTAACTCCTGGGAAGTCTCTTACGACAATGGCGCGACCTGGATATCGCTTGACGTGCAGGCTACCGGCATCGATGGAATCACGCCAAGGTTGCGCGTCAATGACGTGACTAACTTCTGGGAAGTCTCTTACGACAATGGCGCGACCTGGACATCGCTCGACGTGCCAGCTACCGGTAGTGGTAGCGGAAGCGGTACCCCCGGTACCCCCGGCATCACCCCGCGGTTGCGCGTCAATGACGCGACTAACTTCTGGGAGGTCTCCTACGACAATGGCACGAGCTGGGAAGTGCTCGGCACGGGCATACCGGCCACCGGCCCGCAAGGGACACCAGGGACACCAGGGGCACCAGGCTCCCCGGGCGACGCGATCTTCGCCGCCAACGGCGTGGATAACACCCATCCCGGCTACGTGGAATTTACCCTCGGCAACGGCACCACGTTCCGGCTGCCCAGGTACCAGGAACTCGGCTTTACCTTTGACCAGCCGGCGAAGTTCCTGTTGGGCGAGAGCAAGACGATCACGTACTCCTCCACGGGCACCCTCGCCACCATCAAGTTCTTGGACGTACCCGACGGCTGGAGCATCACCAAGGGTGTCTCTAACTTCACGGTAACCGCTCCCGCGTCCCTCGAAAGCGTTCCTTACCACGAGATCACCATCCTGATCTCCGACAACGAGCAGCGCGTGATCGTCCGTTCCCTGATCCTCGAGCTACTTTCTCCCGATGTCACGGCGATACAACCGTTGCAGGCCACGCTCGATGCTGATGAGGGCCAGACGATCGACTTGTCCACGAAGATACAACTGACACCCGCGCACGCCCAATTCAGTGACGTGACGTTTACCTCTTCGGACAACTCCGTGGCAGAGGTCGATGCCGACGGTATCGTCACGGGCAAAAGCGCGGGAGTCGCGACCATTACCGTTACTTCCAAGGCCCACGCTGCCGTGTCCGCCGGCATAACCGTGGAGGTGTTCGCCGTCTCTCCCGGCTTCACGATCTCCGAGGCGGGTGTCGTGACGGCTTACTCCGGACCGGGCGGCGATATCAGGGTCCCGGCCACGGCCACGGCGATCGCGAGCAAGAGTCCAGGCCTCTTTGAAAGTAACGCGACCATCACGAGTATCGACCTGAACAATGTAATCACGTTAGGAAACAACGCATTTAAATCGTGTGCCACTCTAACTCGCGTGGACGCGCCGGATCTCGAGATTACAGGCTCTGAAGGTTTTCATGGATGTTCCAACCTGGTAACGGTTAACTCCCCGAAACTCAAGCGCATCGGGGACCATGCGTTCCAGGGTTGTACAAAATTGGAAACGATAGACGTGAGTCAAGTGATTGAGTTCACCGCCCAGGGGAGCTACCAGCCCGGTCATCGTGTTTTCAGACTCTGTGCCGCTCTTGAAAGCATCGACCTCTCATCGTTCGAGGGAAACATTCCTTTCCAAGCATTCCAGGGTTGCACGAGACTCGCTTCCGTTAATATCTCGAAAGCCACGTCTGTCGGGGGGACGGATGCGTCGACCACGAATAGAGGCCAGGTGTTTGCGAACTGCGATAACCTGAAAACGCTGGATTTACAATCGGTGACGATCCTTTCCTGGCGAGCCATCAACACCAACATCGAGAGCCTGAACGTCCCCAACGTGACGATACTCCGTCCCCAGGCGCTTACCTTCTGCCCGGATCTTCACTATGTCAGCCTGCCATCCCTCGTGGAGATCGGGAACAACGCTTTTAATTATGGATCGACTAACACGAATATCGTGATCGACCTCTCGAAAGCCACGGGCCTTACCACGGTAGGAACAAACATCATTGAAGACGTGGCCGGCGTGATAATCTACGTGGCCACCGAGGAGATAAAAGCCTTGTTCCCAACGTATGTCAACGCCACGGTCATTGTCGGTACGCCACTTTAGACCGGTAGCTCGCCCGTTCGAGCGGATGACTCTCCGACTCAAGCCGATACCCCATCGGCTTGAGCGGAGCGCTCATCGGTTTGAACCGATGACTCGCCCGTTCAAGCCCGCGGGGGTCTATCCAGGGATAGCCCTGTTCACGAATGAACAAATCAAGTCTTGAAGAAAACCAGTTAAACAAATACATGTATGAATAAAAGCCTGATCGTCATCGCGTTTCTCCTGTTCTACACCATGGCGTGTGCATCTCGGCCACAAGACAGGGAGATGAAATTCGGCAAATTGAAAAAAGAGTTGAAAGATCCCCCGGGATCGTTCCGCCCGGCCCCGCTATGGGTCTGGAATACACGGGTAACGCGTGCCGATATAGACCGGATGCTACAAGAGCTAAAAGAGCAGGGATTCGGGGGGGCCTTCGTGCATCCCCGGCCGGGAATGATTACCGAGTACCTTTCAAAGGAGTGGTTCGATCTCTATAAATATAGCCTGGAAGTGGGAAGAAAGCTGGGCCTGGATATATGGATCTACGACGAGAACTCGTACCCGAGCGGCTTCGCGGGAGGACACGTGCCGGCCCAGATGCCCGAGTCGTATAACCAGGGACAGGGCCTCAAGCCCGAGAAGGTGGAGCGGTTACCTGAAAATACAACGGATTATTTCCTCTGCCTCAAAAAAGAAGGCAAGGCCTTCGTCGACATAACGTCAACGCTGGATCAATACGAGAATATCCCCGGCGAGTACTGGCTGTATAAAAAGACCTATTATGGTCGTTCCGGCGTGCACGGGGGATTTTCGTACGTGGACGTGTTGTACCCGGGAGTAACCGAGAAATTTCTCGAGATCACCATGTCCGGTTACGAGAAACACTTTGGCAAGCTGCTTGGTACCGAGATCAAAGGCATCTTTACCGATGAAACGACGATCTCAAGCCCCGGCGGCACCCGGTGGACACCCGACCTGTTCGACGCGTTTCAAAAACGGTGGGGCTATGACCTGAAGGAGGTACTGCCCTTGCTCGGGGAGACGGAGGAGAACTGGAAACAAGTCCGCCACAATTACATGGAGACTTTGACACAGCTGTTTATCGACCGGTGGGCGAAACCGTGGTTCGAGTATTGCGAGCGGAAAAACATGTACCGGACCGGGCATTACTGGGAACACGCCTGGCCCGACATGGGGAACGGCGGGGACAACATGGCCATGTACGCGTGGCACCAGATGCCGGCCATCGATATGCTCTTCAACCAGTTTAACGACAAGCGCCCGCAGGCGCAGTTCGGCAACGCGCGGGCCGTGAAAGAGCTACGCGGCGCGGCCAACCAGATGGGATACACGCGCACGCTGAGCGAGACCTACGGCGGCGGGGGATGGGACGTGACGTTCCAGGACCTGAAAAGATTAGGAGACTGGGAATACGCGCTGGGCGTGAATTTCATGAACCAGCACCTGTCGCAAATGACTATCGTCGGCGCGCGTAAGTATGACTATCCTCCCGTGTTCACTTCCGTCTCGCCCTGGTGGTCGAACTATAAATCACAAAACGATTATTTCGCGCGCCTCTCGATGCTCTTGAGCCAGGGAGAACAAATCAACGATATCCTTCTCCTGGAGCCAACAACTACCGCCTGGCTCTATTACTCCCACGTGAAGGGACACCCCAAAACGATGGAGGTCGGCATCCATTTTCAAGATTTTGTCACCCGGCTGGAAAAGAGCCAGGTTGAATATGACCTCGGCTCCGAAAACATAATAAAGGAGCAGGGGAAAGTCAAACAAAATTCTTTCGTGGTTGGGAAAAGGGCGTACAAAAAGGTGGTGCTTCCTCCCATGACCGAGAACCTGAATACCGCTACTTTCCGGTTATTGAAACAATTCGTCGAAGCTGGGGGAGAGCTAATTACATTCTCTTCACCCGCGTTGGTGGACGGGAAAGAGAGTGCCGAATTGAAGCGCTTTCTCTCTGAAAATTCAGCGCGGATCAAAACGTACACCGAAGAGCAGACGGGAAGGGCCATCGAAGAATCTTTGCGGGGCGATGAAATCAGTTTCAGCAATATCGCGAGTAACGATCTCTACCATCACAGGAGGAGTTACAGCGATGGCGAGCTGGTGTTTCTTGTCAATTCATCGTTGACAGAGACCGCTAAAGGAAGAGTTTCTGTTAAAGGTAAAGCGTTGATAGAGATCGACGGCATGTCAGGGGAAATCTTCGGTTATCCCTGTTCACCGCGGGATCAATTTGTAGAGGCCGAATTTATTTTACCCCCTGCCGGGAGTCTCCTCCTGTTCAGCGCCGCGTCGGCCGGGAAGGAATACCCCTCGAAGCCTCGCCTGATGGGCGGAGAAACGCTGGAAGCTGAAAGCCCGTTAGAGATAAAACGGGTGCAGGATAACGTGCTCAATATCGATTTCTGTAACCTGGTGATAGACGGTAATCCCATAAGGAACAGCAATCACGATAAGAATCTCTATACCGTGGAGGCATCCCACCTTCTTTATAAACACTTCGGGATGGCGCGTAACCCGTGGCACGCGGATATCCAGTACAAGCGGGCTATCGTGGAGAGAGACACGTTCAAAACCGGGGATATCAGGGTGAGGTATCATTTTATCGTGGGCGGGAGCGTGGATAAAAGTCGCGTCAGGCTGGTGGTGGAGCAACCCGAGATCTGGAAAGTAACGGTAAACGACAAACCGGTTTCGGCCGATCCCCGGCAAGGCTGGCTGGACGCGCGCTGCGGCGTGTACGAGGTGGGGGAACACGTGGAGAACGGCGTGAATGTCGTTGAACTTGGCATGAGGCCCATGAGTATATACGCGGAGATCGCCCCGGTATACATATTAGGAGATTTCGCGTTACAATCGGCCGCCACGGGGTGGATCATACGGGAACCTGTCCAGAAACTGGAACTGGGGAGCTGGAAGACGCAGGGACAACCCTATTATTCGTGGGACATCTCTTATAGCAAATATTACACGATAGAAGATACCTCCGCCCGCTATACTCTTCAATTGAAAGAGTGGAACGGAACCCTTTCCGAGGTGCACGTGAATGGAGATAAAGCCGGCATCATCGCCTACCAACCCTATCAATTCGATTTGTCACCTTACCTGAAGAGAGGCAACAACAAGATAGAGGTCAGGGTAATCGGTAGCCTGAAGAATTTGTTGGGGCCTCACTATAATCACGAGAGAGGAAAAGCCGGCCCGAACCATTGGAACGGCGTGCATAGGCAAGATCCCGGAAGTGATTACAATTTGTTCGATTACGGTTTGATGGAAGATTTTATGGTGGTTTCTCACAAATAACTATCACGATGGAAACAGTGAAAATAGGCTTGTTCGGTGTCGGGCTACACACGTACTGGGATCAATTCGAAGGTCTTCTCGACCGGTTAACCGGTTACCAAGAGCGAATAAAAAGCAAGATGCGCTCTTACGAGCACATAGAGGTTATCGACAGCGGGATGGTAGATGATATCGACAAGGCCAACGAGGCCGCTTCGCTGATGAAGCGAGAAGAGGTGGAACTATTGTTCATATTCGTTTCCACCTATGCCCTTTCTTCTACCCTTATCCCGGTTGTCAACCGGTTGAATATACCGGTTATATTACTGAATATGCAGCCACTGCCGGCCATAGAATATGACAAACTGAACAGCATGGGAGACAGGGGTGCCATGACCGGGGAATGGTTGGCGAACTGCCAGGCTTGCTCCATTCCTGAATTTTCGTCTATTTTTAATCGCGGGCATATCAGGTATGATATTATCTCGGGCTACCTGGATGACGGGGAAGCCTGGGAGGAGATATCCGAATGGCTAACTGCCGCGAGGATCTCCTCGGGAATGAGAAAAAACCGCATGGGGGTACTGGGTAATTATTACGGGGGAATGGTCGATGTCTACTCCGATTTGACGTTGCAAAGCACGGTTTTCGGTACCCATATCGAAGTACTCGAGATGTGTGAACTGGTAGATATCCGGAAATCCGTGGGGGACGAGGAGATCGAACAGAAAACCAGGGAATTTGAAAGAACGTTCGAGATCGATGCCTCCTGTTCTTCATCCGAAATCCAAAGGGCCGCGCGTACCTCCGTGGCGTTGGACAAGTTGGTGGAAAAGCACAGGCTGGGGTCAATGGCATATTATTACGCGGGCGTGAACGGGAACGAATACGAGAACATCATCACGTCCGTGATAGCCGGGAATACACTGTTAACCGGAAGAGATATACCTATAGCGGGAGAATATGAAATTAAAAATGCACAGGCCATGAAGATCATGGCATTAATGGGCATCGGCGGGTGTTTCTCTGAATTTTACGCCATGGACTTCTATGACGACATTGTAATGCTCGGACATGATGGACCTGCTCATTTTATTATTTCGGAAGGGAAGGTTCGTTTGGTACCGTTACCCGTGTATCATGGTAAGCCCGGCAAAGGACTCTCTATTCAAATGTCAGTAAGACAAGGACCCGTGACCTTGCTATCGGTAGTAGAAAATGATGAAGGTTTATCGTTACTCGCGGCAGAAGGAGAATCCGTGCCCGGCCCCGTCCTGGCTATCGGGAATCTAAACAGCAGGTATAAATTCCCTGTCTCTGCCAAAGAATTTATAAAAAAATGGAGTAAAGCCGCTCCTTCTCATCATTGCTCAATAGGAATCGGTCATGTGACGGGTATCTTAAGAAAATATGCATTTATGCTGGATATACCGATAACGGTTATCTCGTAGGTTCATGCGATCGAAGAGAGTGAGAGTGGTTGATTCCTAATGGTATAAAGTTTCAATGATATCTTCACGCGCCAAGTTAAGTCTTTAAAAAAACGTTATGTTAAAATACAAATTTCAAGGATGGCTCCTTACCTTTTCAGCTATTTTGTTGATAACGGTGAGTGGTAAAAACACGACCGAAAACGTACCAGGTAACCCGTTGATTGATTATGGGTTTTTATCCGAGAATTTCAAGACTCCAGATCCATCAAGCGGGGTGAACTGCTGGTGGTGGTGGCTGAACGGGAATGTAACGAAGGAGGCCATTACCAAAGACCTGGAAGCCATGAAGTCGAAGAATTTTCATGGTACCATGATCTTTGATGCCGGAGGACACAACCAACGCGGAGGTCAAGATATTCCTGCCGGGCCTTTATATGGCTCTGATGAGTGGATGGAACTTTTTTCATTTGCTTTGGATGAAGCCAAGAGATTGGGCTTGGAAATTGGATTTAATATACAAAGCGGCTGGAACTTGGGAGGGCCACGCGTAACCCCCGAATATGCAGCGAAACAACTGACTTACTCTGAAACAACGGTTAAAGGAGGGCAAAAGATAACTCAACCGTTGAAATTACCCCCCAATTACGAATTATACAGGGATATAGCGGTATTGGCATTTCCAATCGGTGCAGATGCGATAGCAAAAGAGAGAATGAACCATCTGGCTTATAAACTGGGATTTCACGAGTTGGGAGGGTCTGCTCCCGATGCCCGTTTTTTATTGGACAGCAAAGCCCAGCCTCAAGATAACGGTAAACCCGCCTACCTGGTGAAAAAGGAGAGCGTGATCGATATCTCTTCTTGTATGGATGAAAAAGGAGTATTGGAATGGAAAGTTCCTGAAGGAGAGTGGAATATCATGCGCATCGGGTACACTTGTACGAAAGCCCATGTATCCACGTCAAGTAACGATTGGCAGGGAAGGGTAATCGATTATTTGAGTAAAGATGCATTTCGTACCTATTGGCGCGACGTGGTTGAACCGATACTGGCCGCGGCAGGAGAACACGTGGGAAGAACACTGAAATTCATGGAGACGGATAGTTGGGAATGTGGAGGCATGAACTGGAGTGATCGTTTCGCGGAAGAGTTTAAAAGTTACCTTCAGTACGATTTGAAAAATTATTTACCCGTTATCGCGGGGCACGTGGTAGATAATATCGATGTCAGCCATGCCTTCCTGGCGGATTTTAGAAAAACGTTGGCCCATTTGGTAGCCAATAACCATTATGGCTATTTCGCGAAATATGCCCATGAACGTGGCTTGGGGATTCAGCCTGAATCGGCCGGGCCTCATGCCGGCCCGTTAGACGGGATAAAAAATTATGGATTCAGTGATATCGTGATGAGCGAATTTTGGTCCCCTTCACCCCATCGCCCCACCCCGCAACACCGTTATTTCGTGAAACAAGCCTCTTCGGCCGCGCATATATACGGGAAAAAAATAGTGGGAGCTGAATCATTCACAACAATAGGCCCTCATTGGAACGATGAGCTGTGGCGTGATCAAAAATCAGCCTTCGATCACGAGATTTGTTCAGGATTGAATCGCACGTATTTCCACACCTTCACTTGTTCTCCGAAAGAGATGGGAATGCCCGGTCAGGAATATTTTGCAGGTACTCATATTAATCCCCAGGTTACATGGTGGAACGAATCCGGTGCTTTTATCGATTATCTACATCGTACGCAATTTATTGTACAAAAAGGTAAATTCGTGGCCGATGTTCTATATTATTACGGGGACCATGTACCCAACATTTTCTCAAATAAGCAGACCGACCCCGCCGGCGTATTGCCCGGATTTGATTATGACGTGACGGATGAAACCATCCTGACACGGTTACAGGTGAAGAATGGAAAGATCATCGTACCGGGAGGAATAGCGTATAGAGTCTTGGTCTTGCCGAATCACAGGGTTCTTTCATTGGATGCCTTAAAGAAGGTAGAATCTATTTTATCTCAAGGTGCCGAAGTCATTGGATACAAACCCGAAAAATTAATCACGCTGGTGGGGAATGAAAAATCGCAACATGAATTTCAGAGATTAGCGGCCAAAATATGGGGAGAGGAGAGGTCAGAGAAAGGAAGTAAAAAATACAAAAAAGGCACTATCTCGTGGGGTATCTCCGCGCGAGATTACTTAATGTCGAAAGGAGTCGCTCCCGATTTGGAGATTTTAAATAATAACGTGGCGAATTTCGATTATATCCATTACACTATAGGCAATATAGAGGTGTATTTTATTAGTAATCAGACAGAAAATAGACAATCCATGGAAGGTGTTTTCAGGGTAGAGAGCCGTCAACCTGAACTTTGGGATCCATTAACCGGTGAAATTCGTGACGCGACGGCTTTCTTTCAACAGAATGGACGCACTACGGTTCCTTTAATACTTGATCCTTATGGTTCTGTTATAGTATTATTTAGTAAGCAAATCGCGCGTGATTTACAGGGTAATGAAAACACGAATTATCCAGGTTTTACGCCGTTACAAGAACTCGAAGGCAATTGGAATGTTTACTTTGCCCCCGAATGTGGGGGACCGGGCATGGTCCATTTTCCTGAATTGATAGATTGGACTACCTGTAAGGAGGAGGGTATAAAATTTTACTCGGGTACTGCAATATATTATAAAAATTTCCACTTTACTCCTGAGCCAAACACTTCCTATGTTTTAGAATTGGAAAATGTAAAAGATGTAGGGATCGCCAGCATCAGAATCAATGGCATAGATAAAGGGATTGTATGGACCAAACCTTTTAGAATGAACGTGAGCGACGAATTGATTGAAGGTGAAAATAGCCTTGAAATAAAAGTGATCAATTCATGGTATAACCGGGTGGCAGGTGATGAAATACATCCCAAGCAAGATCAGATTACCAAGACCAATATTGTCTTGCAAAAGGATTTCAGAGGAAATCCAATTAAGGAGATCCCGCTGGAACCGTCCGGGCTACTCGGCCCCGTTTCTATTAAAAAGCAAGTACGAATATAGGGATTGGGATTACTCCTCGCGTGTCCCGTCATTGGTATCCGCGTAGCAGGAAGCAATCCCGTCAATGTTCGTAAAATCCCGTTCCATTATCTGACGTGATGGAGTTAACAGCCTGTTTATAAGGTACAAGGAGAAAGAAAAACTCTTTTGCCAGCGCTTTCGCGTTTTTCCCCCTGGGCAGTTTTTTCATCAAGAGGAACCCGGTAGTTCTCTCGGCAGCCGTGAGGATGGCACCCTTGTTTTCCGGGCCAACGATGGTATCGATTTCCCGGTCACCCAAACGTTCTCTTTGATTTATAACATCGGGCCGCGAGTCAATGGATACCTTGTCCGGGATAACGACTCTCTTCCCGCCCACCCCCAACCGTTTTTTTTTCTTACTTCAGTTGCATTTACTCATTGAACTTACAAAACCGTTCACCCGATTTTCGTTTTTCCTGTTTAAGATATATAAAGAAGAAATACATGGAAAAAATACCGGAAAATATACAAGCGCTGATCGTGGCCCTCGCCACCGGGCGGGCGACCCCGGGAGAGATCGCCGAGCTGGAGGCGTGGCGGGCGACCTCCCGCGACAACGAGGAGGCGCTCGAGCGGGCGCTCCGCGCGTGCCACAAGGTGTTCATCGCGACCGCCATCGAACGGGGGGGCGGGATGAAGGAGAGCCCCCGCGGTCACGCGGGACGGCGGCGGTGGGCCTATCGCCTCCTCCCCGTTGCCGCCGCCTGCCTGTTGATCGTCGCGGGAGTGTACCTCTTTCGGCGGCAACCCGTCGCGGAAGAGGTACCCGCCATCTCCCCCGGCGAGCGAAAAGCGACCCTGACCCTCGCGGACGGGAGCGTGTGGGCGGTGCGTAACGCCGCGTTGCGGGTGGACCCGGCGGGGCAACTCGCGCGGGAGGGCACCGGGGAGATGACGCTCGTCAAGCCCCGCGCGGGGGGCGAAGAGACGGGGGAGTACCACGCGCTCGTGGTGCCGTCGGGAGGCGAGATCTCGATCACCCTCCCCGATAGCACCCGGGTATGGCTTAATTCCGAGACGGAGCTGCGTTTCCCTGCTACCTTCCCGGCCGACCGGCGCGTGGTTTACTTGAGGGGAGAGGCCTTTTTCGAGGTCGCCCCGGGGGGGGAGAGGCCTTTCCGCGTTGAACTCTCCGCGGGCGAGATCACCGTGCACGGCACCCGCTTCAACGTGACGGATTACCGCGACCTGCCCCTGTCGGCCACGCTGGTGGAGGGATCCATCGACTTCACGACCACCTCCGGGAAGAGCGTCCGGCTGCAACCCCTCCACCGCGTGGTCTATGACGCGGGGAGGGACGACATCACGGTGGAGCGGGTGAACGCGCGGCGTTACACCTCGTGGAAGGATAATCTCTTCTATTTCGATGGGCAACCGCTCGAGGAGATCATGACCGTGCTGGCGCGCTGGTACAAGGTGAAAGAGGTCATTTTCACCCCCGACGAGTCGAGAAGGACACGGCTGTCGGGGCAACTGGATCGCCACGAGCGGTTAGAGGTGTTGCTCGACCTGTTTGAAAAGGGGACTACCCTCCGTTTCACCGTGGCCGGGGATCGCGTTATCGTGAGTAAAAAATAGAACAAGAGGAGTGCCGGCTCCCGGCTGCTAAACAGAGAACCGGCCACTCCAGGTGTTCACTCCATAATGTAGAACATAATTGAAACAAAAGTATGAAAAAAAAACGCGCGCGCGCGGTGAAAATCTCACCCGCCCTAAAAAAAGTGATGTTAAAGATGAAACTGACGTACCTGCTCCTTTTCTTGTTCGGTCTCTCGGCGACGGCCTCGTCGCAGCAGGTCTCGCTGGACTTGCGGGAAGCTACCCTGGACAGGGTGTTCCGGGAGTTGATGGAACACCCGGACGTTCGTATCTTGTACGACACCGGCAAGGCGGAACGTGTCCGGTGCGGCACGGTACGTTTCGACCGTGTCGAGTTAAAGGAGGTGCTTGACCTCCTGTTGAAAGACACCTCGCTGGCCTACCAGGTCGTGAACGGGGTCTACGTGATTCAAGAAACCACCGCCCCCCAGCCGCGGGAGTCCCGGGCCAAGGGGCGCGTCGTAGACGAAAAGGGGGACGCGCTCCCCGGTGTCGCGGTGACGATCAAGGGGACAAGGGCGGGCGTGGCCACTGACGGCGACGGGAACTTCTCGCTGCCACTACCGGGGGAAGAGGGCATCGTGCTGCAATTCTCTTTCGTGGGGATGGTCACCCGGGAGATCAAGTACACGGGGCAGGAGACGCTCCACGTGGTGATGAAGGAGAGTGTCGCCGAGTTGAGCGACGTGGTGATCACGGGCTACCAGACGATCGCCCGCGAGCAGTCGACCGGCGCCGTGACGACGATCAGCGCCGCCAGCCTGGAAGATCGCTACACGCCGAGCCTCCGGGAGAACCTCGAGGGCCGCGTGGCCGGCCTCACGATCTACGACGGCAAGATGACCATCCGGGGCGCCAGTTCGCTCTACGCCGCGACTGCACCGCTGCTGGTGGTGGACGGCCTGCCGGTGGAGGGGAGCTTA
This sequence comes from Odoribacteraceae bacterium, assembly GCA_031276355.1. GTDB lineage: Bacteria > Bacteroidota > Bacteroidia > Bacteroidales > Marinifilaceae > JAIRKS01. The sequence continues at coordinate 5,959 of JAISNC010000050.1, read as the reverse complement.
GAGGATATTAACCCCTACGACGTGGAGCGCGTGACGGTGCTCAAGGATGCCTCGGCAACGGCCATCTACGGTGCCCGCGCCTCGAACGGGATCATCGTCATCACGACGAAGAAGGCCCGCGAGCAAGGGCGCATCAGCGTGGACGTCTCGGCGAACTTTACCGTTTACCAGAAGCGGGACCTCGATTACGCGCGTAACTTCTACATGACCCCGGAACAGCAGGTCAAGACGGAGATGGATTATTACCACTATTATTTCTTCGATAACGACGGGGAGGTGACGGATCCGATCGGGACGACCGAGAGCGACCTCACGGCCTACTCCTCCATCTCCCCGGTGCAGTACGCCTACTACCAGCTGGCGAAAGGCGAGATCACGGAAGCGGAGCTGGAGCGGCAGATGGCGGAACTAAAAAAGAACAATTTCGCGAAAGAGTACGCCGATCACGTGCTGTTGAATCGTTTCCTCCAGCAGTACAACGTGGCGCTACGTTCCCGGTCGGACAAGTTTCAATCGAACCTCGTCGTCAATTACCGGCACGATAATACCGGTATCCGCAAGGCCGGCAACGACCAGCTCACGATCTTCTACAAGGGCGCTTACGACCTCGCCCCGTGGTTGACGGCGAGCTACAGCGTGAACAGTATCCTGGGTAAGTCCACCCGGAGTAATAACCGGAATGCCACGAACCCGTTTGGCGTGCCCTCTTATTACCGCCTCCTGGAAGATGACGGGACTCCTTATTATAACGCGTACAACAAGATGCCCGAGGAGTATCCCGAGCTACGTTCCGTGAAGTTCAACCACCTGGAGGAGCTGTCGTACGACCAGGAGAAGATCGACCGGCGGGACACGCGCTATCACGGCGAGTTGCTCTTCCGCCTGTTTCCCGGGCTGACGGCCAACACCCAGTTTATCTACGAGACCGGGCGACAGAACACGACCGCGTACGCCGAGGCGGAAAGCTACATCATGCGCCTCATGCGGAACGTCTATACCATCCAGGAAGGCACCGCCCCGGATTATACCTACACTTACATGATCCCCGAGAACGGCGGGAAGCTGGCCACGGTGAACACGCGGGCCGAGAACTGGACGGCGCGGGGACAGGTGAACTTCTCGCGCGAGTTCGATAAGCACGCGGTGAACCTGATCGCCGGGATGGAGTTCCGCGAGACCAAGAACCGGGGAACGCGCGGGTTGTTGCTCGGCTATAACGAACAGTTGCAGTCGCACGCTACCACGTCGGTCGATTTCCCCGCGTTAAGCAATTACTTCTACACGACCTTCTTCAGGCCGGGCTACGAGGCCAAGCAAGCCATGTACGACGCGTATATCTCGCCGGCCATCGGCCCCGTCATCGAGCAACTACACCGCTACGCGTCGGGCTACGCGAACGTGACCTACACGTATGACAACCGGTACAATCTCTTCGGCTCGCTGCGCAAGGATTACGCCGACGTGTACGGCTTAGACACCAAGTTCCGCGGGAAGCCGCTGTGGTCGATCGGTGCCAACTGGAACCTCCACGACGAGGCCTTCATGAACGAGGTGCCGGCTGTCGACTTCTTGCAGTTCCGTCTCAGTTACGGGATCACCGGCAATATCTTCCAGGACGCGACCAGCCGCCTGACGGCTACCGCCTCGCTTTTTAACGAGAAGACGAGACTCCCCATGTCCCGCGTGGATAGCCCCGCCAACCCCGAGCTGAAATGGGAAGAGACGACCACGACCAACGCGGGGGTGGATTTTCGCCTGTTCGACCACCGGCTGCGGGGAACGATCGATTATTATCACAAGAAGGGAACGGATATCTTCTCCCGCAAGACCCTGGATCCCAGTAACGGGTTTACCAGCCTCGTGATGAACCTCGCCGCCTTGAAAAATAACGGGGTGGAGTTGACGCTCGCCTACGACTGGTTCAAGAGCGATTTCACGTGGAATACCCAGCTGATGGCCTCTTATAACAAGAACGAGATTACCCGCGTGGAGGTGCAGGCAACCCGTGCCTCCGAGTTGGTCGAGTCGCGCTTCCAGGTCGGGTACCCGGTCAGCGCCCTGTTCTCCTACCGCTTCGCGGGGATCAACGACCAGGGGGAACCGACGTGGCGCGCTTCCGACGGCACCGCGGTCACTTTCGCCAGTAACACGGGGATCGAGGCGCTGGTCTACTCCGGCCAGGAGGATCCCAAGACGGTGTTGAGCATGGAGAACCAGTTCAAGTACAAGGGAATTAGCCTGAACGTGTTGATGATCTATTACGGCGGGCACGAGATGCGGGCGCGCCAGGCGAGACCCACGTTCGGCATACCGACCCTGATACCCGATTACTTCTTGAACGCGTGGACTCCAGAGAATACCGATACCAACGTGCCGGGTTTCGGGAGATATGCCGCGCAATCCATCGGGTACGAGACGATTTATACCGACATCTACGTCCACCCGGCCGATTTCCTGAAAATACGGAACATCGTGCTGGGATACGAGTTGCCCCGCTCGCTGGTGTCGAAGATCGGGTTACGCGACGTCACGGCGCGTTTCCAGGTGGATAACCCGAAATACTTGTGGGTGAAAAACAAGGTGGACGTTGACCCCGAAACCCGGTCGCTTCGCTCGCCCTCCTCTTTTATATTCGGGATCAACTTTAACTTTTAACAGGATAACACGATGAAAAAGATATATCACATTCTCCTCGCGCTGTTGGCTCTCTCGAGCGGCTGCGGGGAATTCACGGATCTCGACCCCAAGGGGAAAAACTTGTTGGGTAGCGTGACGGATCTGGACCAGTTGCTTAACTACCAGTTTTCCGGTAACGACAATGTGTTGGAAATGATTGATGTTTCCGTGCTGGTGGACGACCAGTACCCGATAGCCAATCACGTGCCGAATCTCATCAGCGCCCCGGTGAAAACGCTCAGGTCGATTTGGCTGACCTGGGACGAACAAGGCGACCGGGCGGCCCTTACCCGTTCGGATACAAAGTATGAAAGATGTTACGAGATTATCGGCCAGGTGGCCAACCCGGTGCTCCTCATGGCGGATGCCGCTACCGGCGACCGTGACATGGCCAACCGGCTGAAGGCTGAGGCTTACGTGTTGCGCGCCTATTTTCACTACTTGGTGGTGAACGTGTACGCGAAGGCCTATCACCCGGCGACGGCCGCTACCGATGGGGGCGTGCCGTACGTGAAGGAACACGACCTCTTAACGGTACCGAGGCAAAAGTATACGGTGCAAAAGGTCTATGATTTCATCCTGGAAGACCTGCAGGCGGCGTACGACCTGGAGAGTTTGCCCGATCACCCGACCAACGCGATGCGGGTGGGGAAAGCGTTCGCTTACGCCGTGGAGGCGAAAGTCAGGATGTCAATGCGCGACTTTACCGGGGCGGAAGCGGCGGCAAACCGTTCGCTTGCGATACAAAACGCACTGGAAGACCATCGCGATAATTTGATCGTTGGTGAGGACGATTACGGGGATCCCGTCGATGTTTTCGATCGCCCGGAATTGCGCGCTCCCGAAGACCTGTTTTACGCGAGCACCACTTACGTGTTGTTCAACGCGTTTACCCCGGGGCTGAGCGCCGCGTTCGAGGAAGGGAGTATAATGTATAATACTATTTCCAAGTTAAATATATACAGTGACTACCTGTACGGGTTGGAAGGTATCGACGTTATACTCGCGGATAATGTTTATTTCAACGCTGCCGGCCTGACGACGGTGGACATGTACTTGACGCTGGCCGAGTGCAAGATTCGCTCGGGAGATGTTCCCGGCGCGATGAGTATCTTGAATGACACGATCCGGGCCAAGCGAATCGACCCGTACACGCCTCTCGCGGCCGCCAACGCGCCGGAGGCGTTCGCTATCCTGAAACGCGTGTCTCGGACGGAAACCTGGTTCGGCCCCAAGCATTTCATCAACTTGAAACGGTGGAACACGGAGGAGGCCTACAAGGAGACGCTCCGCAAGACGTTGCTGGGCGTGGACTACGAGCTGCGTCCCGACTCGCCGCTGTGGATCTTCCCGTTCCCGCAGAACGCCACGGGATATAATCCCAATTTAACCCAGAATTACGAGTAATCATTTATTAAATCACACATCATGAACACGAAATTTAATCTCTTTTTCCCGAGCTTGTTGCTTGGCCTCTTTTTCTTGATCGCCGGTTGCTCCCCGCGAGGCTACGTGATCAAAGGTACTATCTCCGGGGCGGAGGATAAGACCGTCTACCTGCTCACGGGTCGGGACGAATTTAATCGGGTTGTCGTTGACAGCACGGTGATCAAGAACGGGCACTTTGAATTTAAGGGAGAACTTGCCTATCCCGAGTTGTTAACCGTGAAGATCTTCCCGACTCACGAACGGGCGATATTTACTCCCTGCCCGGTCATCCCCGTGCTCGTGGACAAGGGTACCGTGTCGATCGAGGCTATCCTGGACAGTATCCCGTTGGCCACGCTCAGCCGTGATTACGACTACTCCAGGGTACGCGTGCGCGCCTCGCGATTGCATGACTTGCACGTGGAATACAATCAACGGAAAACGACACTGGTAAATGCCAAAAACGAAGCCTGGCAGGATTATTACCAGCAATATTTGAAAGCGAAGGGGAATATTCCCGTTCTCGAGGGCATCGCGGAGAGATCCAAGGTTGATAAAGCCGCCGCCGACCTACTCGATTACGTGAAACAATGTATCGCGCGAAACAGGGACAATACGATGGGCCTTCACGTGTTTCGAGATAATCTCGGCTATAAATCCCTCTCCCTTGGCCTGTTTACTGTCGCGGAGGTAGAGGAAATCCTCGCGTCCTTCTCCCCGGAAATAAAGAAAACGGAATTTTACAAGCAAGTAACCAACGAGGCAAATGAAGCGAAGAAGACGCTCGTGGGAGCGAGATATGTCGATTTCACGCTGCAAGACCTCGACGGGAAGCCCGTGAAACTATCCGATCACGTGGGGAAAGGGAAATACGTGTTGTTAGAATTTTGGGCATCGTGGTGTGGCCCGTGCCGGGCGGATATCCCGCACTTGAAGAAGGTCTACGAGTTGTACCACCCGGAAGGGTTTGAAGTGATCAGCATCTCGATGGACGCGGAAAAGAATAAATGGCTTAAAGCAGTAGAGGACGAGCAGATGCCCTGGCTTCAACTCAGCGGCGAGCAAGACGTTCAAGAAGAACTCACGAAGATCTATCACGCCGAAGCGATCCCCGCCTGCGTGCTGGTCAGCCCCGACGGCATCATTGTCACTTACAACATGCGCGACTCGTGGATGGACAGGAAGTTAATAGAGCTTTACGGGAACAAGTTCAGCGATAAAGATTGAACGCCTGAATCGTAATACACGAAACACGTCACCCCCATGATTCGCGGCCACGTGGCCGTGAGGGTGTGCCAAAAGACGGTTTTCGACAGTGCGACCCCGGAGGGTGAAGCAATCCAGACCCCCGTAACCCCCTGGATTGCTTCACCCTCCGGGTTCGCAATGACGAAAAGCGCCCAAGCATCTCGGCCGGGATGCGAGATACTCCCTCCGAAATCTGACTTTTGACACACCCTCACCATTTTTCGGCATTTTTTCAATGTTTGACTTGTTGGCAGGGCGATCACGCGTCAAGCACCTCCAGCCGGCACCCGATCTCCTTGCCGGCGAAGGCCACGGCGAGGAGGGTCACCCGGCGGGCGGTGGCGGTGTAGCGGTTGGGGTAGCGACGGGCGTGAATCTGGGCGAGGGCTTCCGCTAACAGCGGCTCGACGCTGCCCGCTTCGGAGTACTTTATCTCCGCGACCACCACGTGATCGCCCCAACGCCACGCGGCATCGATGCGACCCTTGTCCGTGGAGACCTCCGCCTCTACCTCGAAGCCCAGCAGGTTGAGCCAGAGCAGCAGCAACGAGTGATAGTAAGCCTCGCGCTTGACGTGCAACTGGTAGGGGATCCCCGCGAAGAGCGC
>JAISNC010000001.1 GCA_031276355.1 Odoribacteraceae bacterium | reverse complement strand
GCCGGCCTCCGGTTTTACCGTCTCGACCACCACCACGCCGTTCGCCGCCTTCGACCCGTAGATAGCCGTCGACGCGGCATCCTTGAGGAGCGTGATCGAGGCTACGCGGTTAATGTCCAAGTCGTTGATCGCTTCCAGCGTCGACTCGAAGCCATCGAGGATAAAAAGCGGCTGGTTGGGATCGCTCTCCAGCGCGTCGCGCGCCCCAAGGATACTCGACTTGCCGCGGATCTCCATGTTCGGTAGGCGGTTGGGATCGGATCCGTGTAGGTTATCCTCGATGATCGTGAACGAAGGATCCAGCGTTTTGAGCCCTTGCAGCACGTTGTGCGTCCCCGCGCGCTTTAACTCGGCCGCTGAGTAGGTGGATGCCGACCCGGTAAAGCTCTCCTTGGCGCGGGTATAGATACCGGTGATCACGACATCCTCCAGTTCCACCCGGCTCTCTTTTAATTTCACCACGATCTCCTTGCCCGCCGCGGGGTCGACCTCGACGGCTTGCCCCTCCATCCCCACGAAGGAGAAGAGGAGACGCGTTTTGCCAGCTGGGAGTTGAATCGTGAATAGCCCGTTCTGGTCGGTGGTGACTCCCAGCGTGGTGCCTTCCACGCGGATCGTGACACCCGGCAGCGGGTGTCCCCCCACGTCCGTCACCTTCCCTTTCACCGGGAGTCCCTGTGGTCGTGCTGGCGTGTTCCTCTCCCGGATCACCACGACCCGCGCATCGTAGACGTAATCTAATCCCAGCGCCGGCAACAACTCGTCGAGTACCTTGATAAATTCTTGCTCCTTGACGTTCACGCTCACGTTCTTCTTCTCCTTGATCACGTCGAAGTTGTAGAGGAAATTCACGTTTGCTTGCTTGCCTAACTCCTGGAGGATCCTGTCTAATGCCGCGTCGTGCATCTCTAAGCTCACCTTTGCCTGCTGCGAGTATGCGCTCGCGTGACCGGAGAGACAGAAACCCAAGGCGATGATCCACGAGATCCTCATGAAGATCCGCCTCTTTCGGCAAGGAAACGATCGTGTCGTTCCCGTTTCAATGCGTCTTTTTTTCATAGTGTTTGTTTTAGATTATTTAAATATATCGCGTCTGCTTGTTATTTTCTATCCAGGATGATCGTGTTGCCGTCGACGCTCGCGAGGATCGAGCCGGTCTCCTCGAACTTTTTCAAGAGGTAGAGCAACCCCTCGAAGCGTTGCAGGCGACCGGTGAAGCGGGTGGTTTTCACCCGCTCGTCCATGTAGAGTATGTTCACGTTGTACCACGAGGCGAGCGTCGTCATGATCTCTTCCAGCGGCATCTCCCGGAAGATGTAGTAGCCGTCCTTCCACGAGGTGTATAGCCCCGTCTCCACGGCCCGCGTTTTTAGTTGCTGGCTCTCCTTGTCGTAGATCACCTGCTCGCCGGGGCGCGCCTCCCGCGATCGCTCCCCGCGGGTCACCCGCAATCGACCCGTTTCCAGCGTCGTGGCCACTACCTGTCGTGTCGCGTACGCGTTCACGTTGAAGGAGGTGCCCGTCACCTCTACCGTCACCTCCCCCGTCCGCACGATGAACGGCCGCGACGCGTCCGCGTTCACCTCGAAGTACGCTTCGCCGTGGAGGAGCACCTCCCGTTGCTCGCCCGTGAAGGGAGAGGGGAAGGAGAGTTCCGTGGCGGAGTTCAGGTGGATCCTCGTCCCGTCCGGTAGCACGAGGGTGTACTCCCCGCCCGGCGGCACGACCAGCGTGTCGCGGGAGGGTGTTCCGCCGCTCCCGCGACCGGAGTATGTCAGGATATTCTCTTCGCTTTTGATTTCCAGGAGGGAGTCGGAGCGGATCGTGGTCGCCACTCCCGGTGCCAGGAGCGCGCGCTTCCCGTTGCCGAGCCTCAACTCGGCCCTGGGCGCGCCGGGCGCGATCTCTACCCGCGCGACGAGCGGCCCGGTAGGCTCGTTGTCGCGCGGGTCCACGAACGTCATCGTTCCCCACGCGATCAAGGCGGCCACGGCCGCGGCCACGCCGCCCCGTGCCGTTCGCCGGATCCTGGTGCGCCGCCGCGCGGCAACCCGTAGCTCCTGGAAAAGAGCGTCCCGTTCCCGCAGGTAGCGCTCCCGCGCGGGCGCTCCTCTCCTGAGCCACTGCCGACACGCGACAAGCCGGAGCGCTTCCCGTTCCCGGGCGAGGATGTTCTTCTCCTCGTCATCAAGCGGCTCGCCGGCGAGGCGGTCAGCGATCATGTCATCCAGGTCTCTCATGATTTTTTTTATATACTATCACCGCTCGCGCCGAAAAGGGTGACGGCAAGAGGAGTTTTTTTTCGCGGGAGAAGGGAATTTACGCGAGCCAATCGCGCTTGTCGCGCGCGATCCACGCGAGGAGGATCGAGAAGAGGCATCCCTGGAGGCTTTCACGCAGGGCCTTCACGGCCCGCGTCATTTGCGTCTTGACGGTGTTGATGCTGATGCCGAGGGATCCCGCCACCTCTTTGTAGGAGAGGCTATCGACGCATATCATGAGGAAGATCTTCTTTCGTTCCGCGGGGAGGCGGTTGATGGCGGCGAAAAGCGCGGTCATGTCGTTGATCTCCTCGTCGGCGACGCTGGCCTCGGCTTCCGGCCTCTCTAAGCTGACGGCGGCGTGGAGATCGCGTCTTCTTTTTGCCGTTCTCACCTGGTTGAGTGCCGTGTATTTCACGGCCCGGAAGAGGTAACCTTCCAGTCCCCCGGGGAGTTTTAGCAGGTTGTCGCGCATCCAGAAGGAGATAAAGCACTCTTGCACGACATCTTCTGCCGCGCCGGTGTCCGCGGTGATGCCGGCGGCGTAGAGGAGCAGGATCTCGTAGTAGGCATCGTAGAGCAACCGTATGCCGCGTACCCTATCTTGCTTGAATATGGCTAATATCGTTTCGGGACTCTCCATCCGGGTTATTTTATCGGGCGTAAAAGTAAGAAAGATTCTTTAGAGCTTGATTGAAAATGAATGAAAATAAAAATCTAAGCCCGCTCCCGTCGCCGGGACGTGAAAAATTCACCTACCTTCGCGTGATTTACACGATAAAATATGGAATTACAAGAACGATACGACGGCGTGATCGCCTGGTTCAAGAAGAATATGCCGGAGGCCGGCACGGAGTTACACCACGACACGCCTTTCGGGCTGCTGGTGGCGGTGGTGTTGTCGGCGCAGTGCACGGACAAGCGAGTGAACCTGGTGACACCCGCGTTGTTGGCCCGTTTCCCGGATCCTGCCGCGATGGCCTCTGCCGACGTGGAGGAGATTTTCGATTACATCAAGTCGGTCTCTTTTCCCAATAACAAGGCGAGGCATCTATCCGGGCTGGCCAAGAAAATAGTCTCCGACTTTCACGGGGAGGTGCCGGAGGAGATGGATCAGTTACAGGGCCTGCCGGGGGTGGGGCGGAAAACGGCGAACGTGATGCAAGCGGTGGCTTTCGGAAGGGCCGCCATGCCGGTGGACACGCACGTGTTCCGGGTGTCGAACCGGATCGGGTTGGTCTCCAACGCGACGACACCGTTGGAGGTGGAAAAACAGCTCGTGGCGCATATCCCGCTGGAGTTGTTGTCGCTGGCGCACCACTGGTTGATCCTGCACGGCCGGTATGTCTGCGTGGCGCGTAAACCGAAGTGCGCGGGGTGCGGGATCGCGCCGTGGTGCCTCCACGCGGCAGGGGATGATTTAAATAGATAAACGATGGAGATAGAAGTTTGTGCCTTTTCGGTGGAGTGGTGTCGCGACGCCCGCCGGGCGGGTGTCCGGCGGGTGGAGTTGTGCGCGGGATTGCACGAGGGGGGGCTGACGCCCCCGGCCGCCCAGGTGATGATGGCCCGCCGGTTGCCGGGAATCGAGTTGCACGTGATGATCCGCCCGCGGGGGGGGGATTTTCTTTACAGCGACCTGGAGTTCGAGCAGATGAAGGAGGATATCCGCTTCGTGAAGTCGCGCGGGGCGGATGGGGTGGTGTTGGGGATCCTGCGGGCGGACGGGAGCGTGGACACGGGGCGGACGCGGGAGCTGGTGGAGATCGCGGCGCCGTTGCCGGTGACGTTTCACCGGGCCTTTGACATGACGCGCGACTTGTACCGGTCGCTCGAGGAGGTGACGCGTTGCGGGTGTGCCCGGGTGCTGACATCGGGCGGGCGGGCCCGGGCGGAGGAGGGCGTGGAGGTGCTGCGGGAGTTAGCGCGGCGCGCGGCCGGTCGCGTGAAGATCATGGCGGGGAGCGGCGTGCACGCGGGGAACGTGGGCCTACTGGCGGCGACGGGCGTGGCCGCGGTGCACTTGAGCGGGCGAGGGGTACGCGATAGCGGGATGCGGTTCCGGAACGCGGCGGTGTCGATGGGGGGCGTGCCGGGCATCCCGGAATACGAGGCGAGTTTTTGCGACGTGTCGAGGGTGGCGGCGGTGGTGGCGGCGCTGGGATTAGAGGCGGATGGTGAAGGTGCTGCCCTGGCCCGGGTCTGAGCGGACGGTGAGTTGACCGCCGTGGAGGTTGATGATCTGGCGACAGATGCTGAGGCCGATGCCCGACCCGTTGGGCTTGGTGGTGAAGAAGGGGACGAAGATCTTGTCGAGCACGCCGGGGAGTATCCCCTCGCCGTCGTCGGAGACGGTGATCAGTGGCCGTTGGTACTCGTCCTTGAATATGGCCACGCGGACGCGGGTTTGCTTGCCGGGAGGTGCCGCCTCGCCGGCGTTTTTCACGAGGTTGATGAGTACTTGCTCCAGGAGGGCGCGGTCGGCATCGAGGTGCATGTCGGGGGGCGTGATGGTGAGGGAGAAGTCGAGTCCCCCGGCTTGCAGCAAGCGGCGGGTATCCTCGACCCACTCGCGGGCGGGGAAACGAGAGATGACAGGGGAGGGAATCAGGGTGAGTTTCTTGTAGTTGCTAACGAAATTGACGAGTCCTTTGCCGCGGCGATGGATGGTTTGCATGGCGGGATAGAGGAGGTCGCGGTTCTCGTCGTCGTGCCCGGAGAAGGTTTCGGAGAGGGAGATGATGGGGGTGAGGGAGTTCATGATCTCGTGGGTGAGTACCCGGGTGAGCTTCTTCCAGGCATCGCTCTCGTTCTCTTCGAGGAGGGATTGCACGTTTTTCAGGGTGATTAATTTCAGTTCTTTTCCCTCGAGGAGGAGGTAGGTGGCCGTGGCGGCAAGTTGACAGGGCGCGTCTCCTCGTTCAACGCGGATGATCTTGGTCTCGCGGGGCACGAGTCTCTCCAGCGTGGCGGGGAGCGCGGGGGAGAGGCTTTTCAAGTCGTCGAGGTGACGGGGGGAAGGCTTGCCGAGGAGGTCGAGGGCGGCCTTGTTAATCCAGGTGATGTTGCCGGGTTTCTCGATGACGAGGATGCAGGAGTCGATGCGGTTCAGGAGCGCGTCGTGGAAGTGTCGCTGGATCTCGGCTTCTCGCAGGCGGCGGGAGAAGCGATCGAGGGCCTCTTCCATGTCGGCGGCAAGTCCGGCGGCGAGCCCTTTTTTCTCGAAGTATTTGAACGAGATGTTGTATTCCGAGTGGCGTATGGCGTTGATGAAGCGTTTCATCTCCTGGAGCGTCCGGGACTGGAAGCGGACGAGGCGGCGCGCGAGGAAAAAGAGGAGTATCGCGCAGGCGGCCCCGCCCCGGTAGTGGCCGTGGGCGAGCAGGATGCCGGTGACGGCGGCGACGAGGACGAGCGGGAGAATGTGGGCGTGCAGCCGGGCGAGGTGGTTAGTCATGTATTTTGATTTTCCGGTAGAGAGCGTAGCGGGTGATGCCGAGGAGTTCGGCCGCTTTATTCATGTTGCCGCCGCTTCGGGTGAGGGCTTTCTCGATGGTCTCGCGTTCGAGCGCCTCGAGGTTGAGGTTCTCGTTTTCCCGTCGTCTCTCGTGGGCGTGGAGGGTGATGTTCCCGGCCTTGAGGAGAGGCTCGGCGGCGAGTATGACGGCGCGTTCCATGACGTTTTGTAACTCGCGGACATTGCCCGGCCAGGCGTAGGCGGCGAGTTTTGCCTTCGCGTCGCGGGAGAGGCCGCGCGTCTCTTTCTTGTACTTGCGGGCGAACTTCTCGAGAAAGTGTTCGGCCAGGAGGATGATATCCTCGCCCCGTTCCCGGAGGGGCGGGACGCGTATCTCGATCGTGTTGATGCGGTAGAGAAGATCCTGGCGGAACGTGCTGCGGGCCACGGCCTCGTGAATATCGGTGTTGGTGGCGCAGATGAAGCGGACGTCGATGGGGATAACGCGGTTGGAGCCGAGGCGCGAGATCTGTTTTTTCTCGATGGTGGTGAGGAGCTTGGCTTGCATGGGGAGGGAGAGGTTCCCGATCTCGTCGAGGAAGAGCGTGCCCCCGGAGGCGACTTCCACGCGTCCCGGTCTCTCTTTTTTCGCGTCGGTAAAGGCACCTTTCTCGTGCCCGAAGAGTTCGCTCTCGAAGAGGCTGTCGGGGATGCTGCCCAGGTCGATGGTGGAGAAGATGCTCTTGGAGCGGGGCGAGTGGTGGAAGATGGCCCGGGCGATGAGGTCTTTTCCTGTCCCGTTTTCTCCGAGGATGAGCACGTTGGCCTCGGTCTCGGAGAGTTGGCGGACGAGGGAGAGTATCTCGCGTGTCGCTGCCGATTCGCCAATGATCTCGGGGCACGAGGGGGGCGCGCTGAGGGATTGTACTTGCCGCTTGAGGGTTTCGACCTCGTTGCGCGACTCTTTCAGCCTGAGGGCCGAGGAGATGGTCGCCAGCAGTTTTTCTTTTTCCCAGGGCTTGGTGATGAAGTCGGTGGCCCCGGCCTTGATGGCTTGCACGGCCTTCCCGGTGTCGGCGTAGGCCGTCATGAAGATGACGATCGCCCGCGGGTCGGAGTCCAAGATTTTTTTTAACCAGTCGAAGCCCTCCTCGCCGCTCACGACATCTTTGTGAAAATTCATGTCGAGGAGGATCACGTCGGGCAGAAACGTTGTCCGGTAGTGCTCGATCTTCTCCGGGCGAGTGCTTACTTTTATCTTCTCCACGTGGGGGAGGAGGAGCGCGTTGAGCGCGAAGAGGACATCTTCGTTATCGTCGATGATGAGGATCTTCCCTTTTTTTTCCATGTCGCGTGTGTTTCTCCGGCCAAAGGTAACGGTTCCGGGGATAGAAAACAAGTGCGGGAGTGAACGCGGGCACGTGTGTTTTCGCACGTTTTTCGCGCGGGTGTTTTCTTTACATTCCTGATAATCATCTGGTAGCCGGTGTGGTATGGATTTTGCGCCGGTGAAGGCGAAACATTACGTGGTATGCTGAAGATTTTGATTTTATACGTGGGATTTTGTTGTACGCCGCTTGTCGCTGCCGGCGCGGGGGAGGATTCGGTGATGCTGCTCACGTTGCGGCAGGTGATAGAGATCGCGCGCCGGCAGTCGCCCGACGTGTTGTATGCCCGGCACTCTTTCCGCTCGTCGTACTGGAATTACTGTTATTACAAGGCGAACTACCTGCCCTCGCTCAATTTAAGCTCCACGCCGAGGTTTAATCACGCGATCAACGTGATCACGCTGGGGGACGGCACGTCGCGTTACGTGCAGCAGAACCAGCTAACGACCGATCTCTCGCTCTCTCTTGACCAGAATATCCCGTTCACGGGTGGCACCCTTTCCGTGCAGACGGGCCTTCAGCGGCTGGACATGTTCGGCAGCGGTGAATTGTCGTACAAGTCGACACCGGTGGTCATTGGCTATAGCCAGGCGCTTCTGGGGTATAATTACCTGAAGTGGAACCGGCGCATCGAGCCGTTGCGTTTCGAGGAGGCCAAGCGGAATTACGTCGAGACGCTGGAACTGGTGGCTGCCCGGGCGATCACGCGCTTTTTTGACCTGGCGAAGGCCCAGACGAACCTGGAGATAGCGCGGGCGAACCACGCGAATGCCGACACGCTCCACGCTTTCGCGCGGGGCCGTTACGAGATCGGCACGATCACCGAGAACGAGATGCTCCAGTTGGAGATGAACAAGTTGACCGAGGAGAGTAACCGCTTGAACGCTCGCTTGACGGTGGACGATTGCATGGAGGAGTTGCGTTCATACCTGGGGATCGATGACCCGCGCCCGATAGCGGTGGTGGTGAACGACGATATCCCGTTGATCTCTGTTGACGCGGAGGAGGCGCTATGGCACGCGTTGGAGAATAGCGCGGAGGTGTTGTACATGAAACGCCGCGTGTTGGAGAGCGAAAGCAACGTGGCGAACGTCCGCTCCGGCGCGGGGTTGCGGGCGGACTTGTACGTGCAGTTTGGCCTGGCGCAGACGGGACGGGACCTGGGGGCGGCTTACAAAAGCCCGTTAAACCAGCAACACGTGGAGATCGGTATTCGTCTCCCGATCCTGGACTGGGGCCGGGGTCGAGGGCAGGTGCAGGTGGCGCGCTCGAACCGCGACATGGTGCACACGCGGGTGGAGCAGGAGCGGAACGCGTTCGAGATGAACGTCAAGAAAGCGGTGAAGCAGTTTAATCTCCAGGCGAACCAGTTGCGGGTGGCCGCCAAGGCGGACGACACGGCCGGGCGACGCGGCGACGTGGCCCGCAAGCTCTACCTGCTGGGGAAGTCGAATATCCTGGACTTGAACGCGTCCATCGCCGAGAAGGATGCCGCCAGGCGGAATTACATCAGCACCCTCTCGACTTACTGGTCGCTGTATTACACGTTGAGGAGCCTTGCGCTCTTCGATTTCGAGAAAAGAATCCCGATCACGGAAGATTACACGTTGTTGATGAATTGAAAACGATATAAGAAAACCGCGTTCTTTGACATGTTGATTTACACGAAAAAAAGGTGTATCTTTGTGTGACATAAAAAGCATACAAGGATGAATACCCCGAACAGCACCGTTTTATTGGATAATTACCTGGGTTTATTGAAAGGCTTAACCCGGGAAGATAAAATAAAATTAGTGGCGCGGCTGTCGCGCGACATCGTGGAGACGACGGACGAGCGAAAAGAGAATGTCGTTGACATGTTCTATGGTGCATGGAAATCGGACCGGTCTGCCGAAGAGATTATCGCGACAATACGGAATAGCAGGGATTTTACTCGAACGGTAGCGCGTTTGTAGAGATGAAGCAATATTTGTTAGACACGAATATTTGTATCTTTTATCTCAGGGGAAGATATGATATAAATAAGAGGTTGAATGCGATCGGTTTGGAGAACTGTTATATATCCGAGATTACCCTTGCCGAGTTAAAATTCGGTGCCGAATGTAGCGATCGTGTTGTTGAAACAATGCAGTTGGTGGATGATTTCGTGGGCCATATATCGGTGTTGCCCATATATAATTGTTTGGGATTTTATGCGAAAGAAAAAGCAAGATTAAGGAAGTCAGGTAAAATAGTGGATGATTTCGATTTATTGATAGGATGTTCTGCCGTGGTAAACAACTTGATATTGGCGACGGAGAATGAACGACACCTCGGCAGGATCAGGAAGATCATCATCGAAAACTGGATAACAAGATAAACCGGGAACCGGGTGGCAAGATGCCCCTTCCTCCCTTCATTGTATAAAGCGTGTAAATCAACACAAGAAGATTTACACGCTTTAATTTATGAGACAATGGACATACCTATTAAGAAGAGACATCCCATCGCGCGCTACAAGTACCATCTACTGGGCGGCGCGCTCCTCGTGGCGCTCCTCGCCTACCTGTTGATAGCGAGCGCCGGGCCTCGCCGCCTGCGTCACGCTGCCGACAAGCTCACCATCGCGGAGGCGAGGAGGGGGAAATTCATGGAATACCTCGACATCGAGGGTGTCGTCCAGCCGCGCTTGACCGTCAAGTTAAACACCCTCGAGGGGGGGAGCGTCGAGCGAATCGTCGCCGAGGATGGCTCCCTGCTCGAGGCCGGCGATACGATCCTGGTGTTGGCCAACCCCGAGCTATCCCGCCTCATCGAAGACGAGCGCGACGAGTTGGCCAAGCAAAAGATCAACTACCGCGAGAAGCAGATCCAGATGGAACGGAAAACTTCCGGGCTGAAACGCCAGGCCCTCGAGACGCTTTACAAGCTCGAGCGCCTCACCAAGCAACACGCCCTGGATCGGGAAGAGTATCGAATCGGTATTCAAAGCAAGGCGCAGTTCGAGGTGGCCTCCGACGAGTACGCGTTCAACCGGGAAAACGCCCGCCTCCTCCTCGAAGAGTTAAAACACGACTCCCTCTTGAACCTGATCCAGGCCGACTTGATGCGGGGCGACTTTACCCGCGAGGAGAAACGTTTCGAGCGCGGTCGCGCGCGCCTCGACAACCTCGTTGTCCGCGCTCCCGTTGGCGGGCAACTGAGTTTCGTGAGCGTGATCCCCGGCGAGCGCGTCGCGGCCGGGACGAATATCGGCGAGTTGAAGATCATCGACCAGGTCAAGGTGAGCGCGAAGATCAGCGAGTACTACATCGACCGGGTCACCGTCGGCCTCCCCGCCACCGTCACCTATCAGGGCGAGAAATTCCCCTTGAAGATCATCCGCGTCAACCCCGAGATCAAGGAGAGGCAGTTCGACATCGACCTGCTCTTCACCGCCACGCCACCGGAAAATACCCGCGTCGGGAAAAATTACCGCGTGCAGATCGAGCTGGGACAACCGGAGGACGCGCTGGTGATCGACCGCGGCATCTTCTTCCAGTCCACCGGCGGGCGCTGGATATTCACGCTCGACGCCTCGGGCGCCAAGGCCCGCAAGACGAACATCTCCATCGGGCGCCAGAACCCGCGGCAGTACGAGATCCTCGAGGGGCTACGCCCGGGTGATCGCGTGATCGTGTCGGGCTACGCCGCGTTTGGTGACGCGGAAGAGATTATCCTGGAATAAACCTCTAAATATAGGAACATGAAAATAGTAAAGTACGCTTGGCGGGCCTTGATGCATCACAAGTTCTACGCCTTTATCAACCTCCTGGGGTTAGCCTCCAGCCTGGCCTGTGTCATCGTCATCGCGCGTCACGTGCATGGCGAGCTGACGGTGGATCACTTCAACAGCAAGCTGGATCGACTCTTCGTCTCGACGGCCGAGTTCGAGGGGGAGGCGACGATCTTCGCCGGCATTAACAACCTGAACAACGAGAAAGATTTCATCGACCTGACCGCTCACCCCGGGGTGGAGGCGCACGCGCCCTTCCGCGTGTACGATGACGAGGAGCTGCTCGTCGACGGGCGCGGGTACAGTGCCCGCGTGGTGGTGGCCGACACGACTTTCCTGCAACTTCTCGACTATCCCGCGCGGGCGGGCCTCGGCAACTTCAGCCGCCCGGAGGACGCGCTCCTCACGGAGGCCTTCGCGGAGCGCCTGTTCGGCGACGAAGACCCCCTCGGGAAGACGTTCACGTACCCGGGCGTCTACCAGACGCTGACCGTCGCCGGGGTGCTCGCGACGCCGCCCGGGCGCGCCTCGCTCGCGTTCGACGTGCTGGTCTGCACGCGGCTGGCCCACGCCTGGACCCGCACGTCGCAGAGCCTGGTGTTGCTCCACCCCGGGAGCGATTACCGGGAGGTCAACCGGCTGCACGACCGGTTCATCAAGCTACGAATCTGGGGTGACCGCGCCATGCGCTACCGGCTCCTCCCCTACAAGCAGGTCTATTTCGACCGGTACACGACCTCCTTTTCCGTGTTCGCGCACGGTAACCCGACGTACGTCTTCGTCTTGTCGGGTATCGGGGCGCTGCTACTGCTGGTGGGGATGGTGAACTACCTGAACATACAATCGGTGGTGATGACGCGGCGCGCCCGGGAGCTGGGGATGAAAAAAGTGTTCGGGGCCGGGGGCGGCCGGGTGCTCGCCCAGATGCTCGTCGAGAACGGGATAGTGGTGCTCTTCTCGCTGGCGTGTGCCTTCGCGCTGGCCGGGGTGGTGCAGCCGTTCATGGAGAACATGCTCGACGTCCGGCAACTCCCCTCGCCGCGCTTCGACGCGTGGCTGACGGCGGGGCTGTTGCTCGCGCTGCCGCTGGTCGCCAGCGTGCCGGCCTTCTCGCGCTACCGCTTTTTCTCGCCGTTACACTTGTCGCGCGTCGTGAATGCCGGGAGATCGCGGTCGCGCGCGCGGGTGATATACCTTTGGCTCCAGCACTTCATGACGATCTGGCTGGTCGTCGTCTCCCTCTTCTTCATGAAGCAGTTGCGTTTCATGCTGGACAAGGATCCCGGCTTCCGCGCGCGGGACATCATACAGGTGCCTTTCCTGAAAAACACGAACACGATCCACGACTTCCGCCCCGGCGAGGAAAACGCGCGCCGGGAGAAGGCCCGGGCGGCGCTCGACCTCCTGCGGCAGCGATTAGACGCCTCCCCCTTGCTGGAGCACTGGAGTTTCGGTACCTTCCCCGTGGGCGACCGCCCGGGACTCTTCGGCTTCCGGGTGCCCGGCGGGGAGATGCAGAACACGATCCTCGGCGGCGTCGACGAGACGTGGTTCAAGCTCTTTGACGTCCGCGCGGTGGAGGGGCGCTTGTGGGATAACGCCACGGACAACTTGTTCGCCTATAACCTGATCGTCACGGAGAGCGTCCTCGATCGTTTCGGCATCAAGGAGTGGCGCGAGGCGTTGCTGGAGCCGTCGCGGCGGATCTGGTTGACGTCGGGACGGGCCGAGGAGATGTCGACGAACCCGCCTTACCGCGTCGTCGGCGTGGTGAAGGACATGTACGTCACGCACCTGTCGCGGTCGCTCGAGCCGATGGTCTTTTTCTTCTCCAAGCCACACGGCGATGACCCCGTGATCGCCTCCTTCCCGGCCGATCGCCGGCAGGAAGTGCTCGCCTTCATGAAGGAACTCCACGAGGAACTGGTCGGCGGCGAGTTCACCTGCTCCTTCATCGAGGACGAGATCGCGGCCCTCTACAAGGCCGACAGGCAGGTGGCGCTACTCTGCACCAGCTTCACCGGCGTGGCCATCCTCGTCACCCTCCTCGGGTTGCTGGGCGTCTCCCTCTTCGAGATGCGGCAACGACGCAAGGAGATCGCCATCCGGAAGATCCACGGTGCCCGCGCGCGGGAGATCCTCCTCCTCCTGTCGCGGCGTTACCTCGCGCTGCCGCTCCTGGCCTTCCTGGTCGCGGCCCCCGCGGCCCTCGTCGTGATCCGGGTCTACCTGGAGCGGTTCGCCTACCGGGCGCCCGTGTCGTGGTGGTTGTTCGCCGTGGCCCTGGGCGTCTCGCTGCTCGTCTCGCTGCTCGTGCTGCTTTACCAGGTCGTCCGCGCGGGCCGCGAGAACCCCGCCCGGGTATTACAAACAGAATAATCTTTTAACACGCGATAATATGATTCAAACAGAACACCTATCCAAGATCTTCCGGACGGAAGAGGTAGAAACGCGCGCGCTAAGCGACATAACGCTGCACGTCGCGGAAGGCGAGTTCGTCGCCATCATGGGCCCCTCCGGTTGCGGGAAATCGACGCTCCTCAACATCCTCGGGCTGCTCGATACCCCGACCTCCGGGCGTTACCTGCTCGCCGGCACCGACGTGAGCGGCTTCCGCGAGTCCGAGCGTACCCGCCTGCGGAAGGGCGTTATCGGTTTCGTTTTCCAGAGTTTCAACCTCATTGACGAGTTGAATGTCCGGGAGAACATCGAGTTGCCCCTCCTCTACATGGGGATAAAACCCGCGGGGCGGCGACAGAAGGTGGACGAGGCGATGGAGCGGATGCAGATCGCTCACCGCGTCAACCATTTTCCCCGGCAACTCTCCGGGGGCCAACAGCAGCGCGTCGCCATCGCGCGGGCCGTCGTCGCCAACCCGCGCCTGATCTTCGCCGACGAACCGACGGGGAATCTCGACTCGAAGAACGGCCTCGAGGTGATGAACCTCCTTACCGGGTTGAACAAGGCGGGCACCACCATCGTTATGGTCACTCACAGCCAGCACGACGCCGGTTTCGCCTCCCGCGTCATCAACCTCTTCGATGGACAACTCGTCGCGGAGACGGTCCTGTGACGCTTCCCGCTCGAGCGGCTGGCTCGCCCGCTCGAGCGGATGACTCGCCCGCTTGAGCGGCTGGCTCGCCCGCTCGAGCGGATGACTCGCCCGCTTGAGCGGCTGGCACGCCCGCTCGAGCGGATGACTCGCCCGCTCGAGCGGTTGGCTCGCCCGCTCGAGCGGTTGGCTCGCCCGCTAGAGCGGATGGCTCGCCCGCTCGAGCGGATGACTCGCCCGCTAGAGCGGCTGCATTTCGAATGGTCGTTCCGGGACGGTCTTCAAAGTGATCGCGAGGGTGTGTCAAAAGTCGGATTTCGTCATCGCGATCCGCGTAGCGGGAAGCAATCCAGAAGCCCGTAAACCCTTGGATTGCTTCACCCCCCCCGGGGTTCGCGATGACGAAAACCGCTCGCGCGTCTCGGCCGGGATACGAGGTACGCCCTCCGAAATCCGACTTTTGACACGCCCTCGCGATTCCTTTCGAGACGGCTCCAATCCACTTGGGAATAATGCCGCTTCTCGCGAAATTTTCTTCCTGATTTTCAATTATCTTGAATAAAAAAGGACTTGAACGATATATTTTCTCCTTTTGAACGCAACCATTAGCGGCCCGGCGCGTCTTGTAGTTGTAAAAGAGATTAAACAGCCAAGTAATAAAAACAGTTAAGTAGTCAAGAATCCGTAGTGATTCATTCGTTCAAATTTAGGGTTAGTAGTAGGTAAGGCCATCCGTCCGGGTGGCTTTACTTTTTTTATCGCCCGGCAAGAGGTATATTCGCGGTCAAATCAAAAGGGAAGCAAATGACCGATAGAAGAAAGCCGGGATGGCTGAAAATCCAGTTACCCAAGGGAGAAAACGCCATCGAGGTATCGAGCGTCGTCCGGGAACACGGGCTGCACACGATCTGCACGAGCGGGCGATGCCCGAACCGGGGCGAGTGCTGGGGCAACGGCACCGCCACGTTCATGATTGCCGGGGAGGTGTGCACGCGCGCGTGCCGCTTCTGTAACGTGAAGAGCGGGCACCCGGTGCCGTTGGACCCCGACGAGCCGGAGCGGGTCGCGCGTTCCGTGCGGTCGCTGCGGTTGAGGCATGTCGTGATCACCTCCGTCGACCGGGATGACTTGCCCGACCTCGGCGCGGCGCACTGGGCGCGGGTGATCGAGGAGGTCAAGAGGAGGAACCCGGGCGTGACGCTGGAGGTGCTGATCCCCGACTTCCAGGGGCGCGAGGAGCTGGTGCTGCAAGTGATCGCCGCCGCCCCGGAGGTGATCTCGCACAACCTGGAGACGGTGCGCCGGCTCACGCGGGAGATACGCGGGCGGGCGACGTACGAGGTGTCGTTGCGGGTGATTCGTCGGGTCGCCGCGGCGGGGCGGGTCGCCAAGTCGGGGATCATGCTGGGACTCGGCGAGCGCCGGGAGGAGGTGCTGGAGACGATGGACGACCTGCGGGCCGCGGGGTGCGAGGTGATGACGATCGGGCAGTACCTGCAACCGTCGGCGCGGAACGTGGCCGTGACGGAGTACGTCACGCCGGACGTGTTTGACGCGTATCGCCGGGCGGGCCTCGAGAAAGGCTTCCGCCACGTGGAGAGCGGGCCGCTGGTGCGGTCGAGTTATCACGCGGAAAGACACGCGAGATGAAGGGCCAGGTGGTATACACGGACCTGGGCGTGATGGAGTACCTCGCCGCCTGGGAGAGGCAACGGGACGTGGCCCGCGCGGTGATGGAACGCCCGGGGGACGGGCCGGCGGGCCACGTGTTGTTCGTGGAGCACCCGCGCGTGTACACGTTGGGGCGCAACGGGAACGAGGCGAACATGCTGGAGCGGGGGGATGTCCCGCTGGTGAAGGTGGATCGAGGCGGGGACATCACGTATCACGGGCCCGGGCAGCTGGTGGTCTACCCGATCCTCGACCTGGCCGCCCTGGGCCTGGGCGCGCGGGCGTACGTGGCGGGGCTGGAGGAGGTGGTGATCCGCGTCACGCGTCACCACGGGATTGTTGGCGAGCGCCTCCCCGGGGCGACGGGCGTCTGGATAGCGCCGGGCGGCGCGAACGCCCGGAAGATTTGCGCGATCGGGATCAAGTGCGCGCGGCACGTGACGATGCACGGCCTCGCGCTGAACGTGAACACGGAGCTGGATTACTTCTCGCGCATTCACCCGTGCGGCTTCACGGACAAGGGGGTGACCTCGATGGCGCGCGAGTTGGGGCGCGCCGTGGCGATGGAGGGGGTGAAGGCGGTACTGAAGGACGCGTTCGAGTCCGTGTTCTTGCCCCGGGAGGGATCTCGCGGATGATATGAATTTTTGTCTATACACTATAACACGCTACACGTGATGAAACACGCGCTACTTTTCCTCTTTTCCTGGCTCGCCGTGATGCCGGCCAGTGCCCGCCCGGCGGGAGATACCTTGCTGAAACGCCAGGTGTATTCCGAGTTGGCCGCGACGCCCGATGACCGGGTGATCCTCGCGCTCAAATGCCGGAAGTTGCTGCTCTCTTATCTCGACGAGAATAACCTGGAGAAGGTTGACGAGATGATCCGGTTTATCGCGAGCGAGGTGGAGAGCGAGGATTTCCTGGCCCTGCTCCCCTCCGAGCGGCTGCTCCTGTTCTATCGTCGCGGCGATCACGAGGGAGTGGCGCGCTACCTGGGGGTGCTCGACACGATCTCCACGTCGCCCCGAAGAGATCACCTCCTGGCCCCGGATGACCTGCGGGCGTACCTGATGGATCATTTCGTCCTGTTCCGGGAGTCGTACCAGGCGGGCATACGCTGTGCCGACCTGCCCGGGGACATGAAAGAATTGCTCTGTATCATGCTCGATTACCTGATGCAAAACATGGATCCACGCCTCGACCAGGCGGGGATTAACGCGGCCTGTCACCGTTTCTTCACGGCTTACGCGGGCTCGCCGTACGAACGCCTCGTCAGGATGGCCCTCGTGGAGTGGGGGCCGTCCAACTGGAGCATGAAGTACGCGATCCTGGGCCAGTACGCTCTCCCGGGCGGGACGTTGTCCGACTATTTCCACGTCGCCGGGGGCGTCTCCGTGGAGTGGGTGGTCGAGTTCGGGAGGTGGGAAACCGGCATCTATATATCTCTCTCCCCGTCGAGCGTGTCGCGGGATGTGTCGTACGACGGGGGGACGTGGCGGAAAGGCTCGAGCGCCTCGTTGTCGCACGGCGGGTGCCGCGTGAATTATCGTTTGTATGGCTACAAGCGGCACGCGATCTCCCCGGCCGTGTCGTTAGGGTATATCTCCGTCAACCCGAACGCCGGGGAGGTGAACAACGATAAATCCCTGAAAAATGCCGCGATGAGCCACGGGCAAATCGGGCTGGGCCTGCAGTATGACTGGCGGTTCTATTCGCACGCCAACGCGAACGATTACTTCACGCACGGGTTACGTTTCCAGTATCATTACACCCGCTCGTTCGCCTCGTCAAAACATATCTTGGGCGGGCACCTGCACGAGTTCCGCGTGGGGTATCTGTTCTCGGTGTCCAAGTCCAGGCGAAAGCATTAGCCGTTCCCGAGCAGGGCGCTGACGCGCCGCAACCCGTCGCGCAGCATGTCGACCTCTTGGCGGGTGTTGTACATGGCGAACGACGCCCGGATCATGGCCGTCACCCCGTAGTGTCGCATGAGCGGCTCGGCACACATCTGTCCCGTGCGGACGGCGATGCCCAGTTGATCGAGCAGCGTGCCCGCGTCGAAGGGGTGCACCCCCTCGATCCCGAACGAGAGGACGGATGACGTGCCCGGGGCCTCCCCGTAGATCACGATGCCGGGCAGGGTCTTGAGTTGCTCCCGCGCGTAGCGGGAAAGCTCCTCCTCGTGGGCGGCGACTTGTTCCAGGCCAATAGCGGCGAGGTAGTCGATCGCCGCGCCCAGGCCGATAATACCGATGAAGTCGGGCGTCCCGGCCTCGAATTTGAAGGGGAGATCGTTGTACGTCGTTTTGTCAAAACGCACCTCCTTGATCATCTCCCCGCCACCTTGCCAGGGGGGCATCCGGAGCAGGAGATCACGCTTGCCGTAGAGGACGCCCACGCCGGTGGGGCCGTACATCTTGTGGGCGGAGAACGCGTAGAAGTCGCACCCCAGCGCTTGCACGTCTACCGGGAAGTGCGGCACCGCCTGGGCACCATCTACCAGGACGCAAGCCCCCGCGGCGTGGGCCGCCTCGACAAGCCGACGCACGGGGTTGATCGTCCCCAGCACGTTAGAGACGTGCGTCACGGCGACCAAACGCGTCTTCTCCGTTAGCAGGAGCGGCAGGGCCTCTATCTCCAGTTCCCCGTTATCTCGCACCGGCAACACCTTGAGCACCGCCCCCTTCCGCTCGCACAGCATCTGCCACGGCACGATGTTCGAGTGATGTTCCATCCCCGTGACCAATATCTCGTCCCCCGCCCTGACGAACGCCTCCCCGAACGAGTAGGCCACCAGGTTGATCCCCTCCGTGGTTCCCCGCGTGAAGATGATCTCTTCGACGGAGCGCGCGTGGATAAATGCCCTCACGCGCTCCCGGGCCTGTTCGTTGGCATCGGTACACAGGTTGCTCAGGTAATGCACGCCCCGGTGCACGTTCGCGTTATAGCGGAGATAGTACTCCGTCATCGTCTTGATCACCCGCGCGGGACGTTGCGTGGTGGCCCCGTTATCTAAGTACACCAGGGGTTGCCCGTGCACTTGTTCTTTCAGGATAGGGAACTCTTCCCGTATGTGATTTACCTCGAACATCTTTAAAACTTTTTGCAATGCAACACGCAGTTGTAACACTTCGTCAATTCGCCCCGCAGGCGCTTCTCGATCAAGTCGTCGAGTTGTTCCCGTAGCGGCACCAGGCGTACCCGCCCGACGATCTCGTGGGCGAAGCCGAACATCATCATCAAGCGGGCCTCGGCCTCCCCGATACCCCGGGAGCGCAGGTAGAACATGGCCTCTTCGTTGAGCTGCCCCACGGTAGCCCCGTGCGAGCATTTCACGTCGTCGGCGTCGATCACCAATTGCGGGCGGGTGTTTACCCGGGCCGTGTCCGTTAGCAGCAGGTTATGGTTTGCTTGGTAAGCCTCTGTTTTTTGCGCGTTCGGCCGTACGGTGACGCGGCCCGTGAAGGTTGCCACGGCCGCGTCGTCTAAAACCCCCTTGAAATGCTCGTGGCTGCGGCAGCGCGGCGCGATGTGGTCGATGGCAGTGAAGTTATCCACGCGTTGCTTTTTATCCGACAAGTAGATCCCGTGAAGGTTGCACTCGCCCCCCTCCCCGGTCAACGAGACGAAGAGATTGTTACGGATAAACCCGCCATACAGGGTAATGATGTTCGCGTCGAAACGGGCATCCCGTCCCTGGGTGACGAAGAGGCTATTGATTTGAGAGGCCTCGATGTGCTGGTTTTGCACGTGGTAGTACTCTAACGACGCGTTATCGCCCACCGCCATCTCCGTGGCGCTGTTGGAGAGAAACGAGTGGTCCGACAGGGTGTGATCACACACCAAGATCGTCGCCCTGGCCCCCTTCCCGACGATCACCAGGTTGCGCTGGAAGGCCATCAGGTTGGCGTTGCCCCGCATCAGGTTGACCACCTGCAGCGGTTTCTCCATGACGGCCCCGGCCGGCACGTGGACGAATATCCCGTCCTGGGCGAAAGCCGTGTTCAAGGCCACCAGCCCGTCCCGCTCGCCCGCCGCCACGTGGCGATTGTAGTGAGCCTCCAGCAAGGAGGGGTAGCGCGTGGCAGCGACGGCCAGCCCGCAGATCACGATCCCGCCCGGCAACTCCAGCACCTCCTCCTTGTTCCCGAACCACCCGTTGACCGTGAGCAGCACGTGGGTATCGAGTTCCGACACGTTGCAGGTAAAAAGCGTGTTCGGGTCTACCTCCTGCCGCGGGGGATGCAATGTCACCCGGTAGTCCCGGTCAAACACGGGGAGCAGGTCGGCGTGCTTGTACTCCTCGCTGTTGTCGGGAACGCCTCCCAGTTGCAGGAACCGGCGAAAGGCCTCCTCCCGGTGGCGGTCGATTCGCTCGTGGCTCCTCGATCGCAGGAGTTCCCTCCCCTCGTGAAAGAGCGTGGTGAAATCCGTGTTTATCTTTTCTCTTCTCATGGAACAAAACGTTACGATCAATTACCCTCGGCCAACTGGCGTTTGATCCAGTCATATCCCTGCTTCTCCAGCTCTATGGCCAGCTCCTTGCCGGCCGTCTTCACGATGCGGCCGTCGTACAGCACGTGCACGACATCCGGCACGATGTAGGCCAGCAGGCGTTGATAGTGAGTGATCACGATCGTCGCGTTCTCCGCTCCTTTCAGGCGGTTCACGCCGTTTGCCACCACGCGCAACGCGTCGATGTCCAGCCCGGAGTCCGTCTCGTCGAGGATCGCCAGCAGCGGTTCCAGCACGGCCATCTGGAATATCTCGTTCTTCTTCTTCTCGCCCCCCGAGAATCCCTCGTTCAGCGAGCGGTTGAGCAACTTGCTGTCGATGCCAACCCACTCCATCTTCTCCCGGATCATCTTCAGGAACTCGCCCGCGGGATAGGGCGGCTCGCCCCGGTACTTCCGGTGTTCGTTGATCGCGGTCTTCAGGAAATTCACCGTGCTCACGCCGGGTATCTCCACCGGGTATTGGAAACTCAGGAATATCCCCTCCCGGGCGCGGTCTTCTGCCGGCAGCTCCAGCAGGTTTTTCCCTTTAAACCATACCTCCCCGCGGGTCACCGTGAAATTCTCCCGGCCGGTCAACACCGCCGACAAGGTGCTCTTCCCCGCCCCGTTAGGGCCCATGATCGCGTGTACTTCTCCCGCGTTCACCTCCAGGTTGATCCCCTTTAATATCTCTTTTCCGTCCGCGACGGCATGTAAATCCCGTATCTTTAATAACTCGTTCATATCCGTTATCTATCTAAAATGTTACTCATCCTACGCTTCCTTCCAAGCTGATTTGTAGTAGTTTCTGCGCCTCCACGGCAAACTCCATCGGCATCTTGTTGATCACGTCGCCGGCGTACCCCTTGATGATCAGGCCGACGGCATCTTCGGTGGAGATGCCCCGCTGGTTGCAATAGAACAGTTGGTCTTCCCCTATCTTGGAGGTAGTGGCCTCGTGTTCCACGCGGGCCGTGGGGTTCGCTACCTCCACGCGGGGGAAGGTATGCGCCCCGCACTTGTCGCCCAGCAGCAGCGAGTCGCACTGCGAGAAGTTGCGGGCGTTTCGACACCCCTTCACCACCTTCACCAACCCGCGGTACGTGTTGGAACTCCGTCCCGCCGAGATCCCTTTCGAGACAATCCGGCTGCGGGTCTCGTTCCCGATGTGAATCATCTTCGTGCCGGTATCCGCTTGCTGGTGGTGATTCGTCACCGCCACCGAGTAGAACTCGCTCACGGAGTGATCGCCCTGGAGGATGGTGCTGGGATACTTCCAGGTGATGGCCGACCCGGTCTCTACCTGCGCCCACGTCAACCGCGCGCGCTCCCCCCGGCAGATGCCCCGCTTGGTGACAAAGTTGTAGATGCCCCCCTTCCCCTCCTTGTCGCCGGGATACCAATTCTGGACGGTACTGTACTTCACCTCGGCGTCCCGTTCGACGATGATCTCCACGACAGCGGCGTGCAACTGGTTCTCGTCCCGTCGCGGGGCGGTACACCCCTCTAAGTAGCTCGCGTAGCTCTCCTCGTCGGCCACGACGAGCGTCCGTTCAAACTGCCCGCTTTTCGCCGCGTTGATCCGGAAATAGGTAGACAACTCCATCGGGCAACGCACCCCCTTGGGTATATAGACAAAGGAACCGTCACTGAAAACGGCCGCGTTGAGCGCCGCGAAATAGTTATCCGTGTAAGGCACTACCGTGCCGAGGTATCGTTTCACCAGATCGGGATGATCCTTCACCGCCTCCGAGAACGAGCTAAAAATGATCCCCCGTTCGGCCAGCGCCTCCTTGAAGGTGGTCTTCACGGAAACGCTATCCATCACGGCGTCCACGGCCACGCCGGAGAGCGCTTTTTGCTCGTCCAACGGGATGCCCAGCTTGTCGAAGGTCGCTTTCAGTTCCGGGTCTACCTCGTCCCACGAACGATTCTCGGCCTGTTTCGGGGCCGCGTAGTAGATGATCTCCTGGTAATCAATGGGAGGTATCGTGAGCTTGGCCCACCCCGGCATCTTCATCGTCTGCCAGTGGCGATACGCGTTCAGGCGAAATTCGAGTAACCACCCCGGCTCTCCCTTCTTCCGCGAGATCAGGCGCACTACCTCTTCGTTCAGTCCCTTCCCGATCACCTCGGTCTCCACGTTCGAGACGAAGCCGTGCTTGTATTCTCCCCGCGTGACCTCCCCCAATATATCCTGTTGGCTTTTATCCATTTTTCTCTTCCTGTTACCGTTTTTACAATTTTTCGCGAAGGTACGAAAAAAAAATACCCGCCCCGACGATGGCCGATAGATAATCTCTATCAAGCGATCAAGCGGCGTGTATACCGGGAGAAAAACTTTTTTGGCGTGATCGTTTGTATTTTCAGGATTTCGTATTACATTTGTCCCCGTTTTAACGGTACCATAGCTCAGTTGGTAGAGCAAAGGACTGAAAATCCTTGTGTCCCCGGTTCGATTCCTGGTGGTACCACTCCCCGCAAGGCGCTTGAAATCAATGGTTTTCAGGCGCCTCTTTTTTGGCCGTCGCCGGGTCGAGGGTTAAAAAGCGCGAAAATGGCTCGCCCGTCAGGGCTTTTACGTACATTTTCCGTGTAAATGTTGACGTATTGTTGCATGGCCACGTTCAAGATAGAGATACCGAACAAGCGCGCGGACGGCACCTACAACGTGCGGGTACGCCTATACACGAGTGGATCTCGAGTAACGGTGAACTCCAGATGTGTTAGTGACGTCTAACAAATTTGGTTTATATATAGAACATTCTCGTTATCTTTACAGCAAAGAAGTCGATTTCGTGCTGGAAAAAGAGGGCGTCGTGATCGGTTTGGAAGTGAAATCGAGTAAGGATGGCACCAGCCTCGGGCTCCCTGTTTTCTGTAAGCAGTTCAATCCCGACCACGTTTTCACGATTGGCACCGACGGTATTTCGTTCGAGGAGTTTTTTACAATGAAGCCTCGACGTTTTCTTGAAATAGAACGATGCAAAAGAATCGATGGTGGATGAGATCAATGTTGGGTCACCAGTAAAACCCTGTGTTTCTAGAAAAAGTATTAGCTTTGCTCTAAAAAACAATGCAAGGAAACAATTTATTACATGAACTGACAAAGTATGTACTTCCATTAGAACTC
>JAISNC010000112.1 GCA_031276355.1 Odoribacteraceae bacterium | reverse complement strand
TGATTAAAAAAAGCAATTTTCGCAAGAGAAATTTTGTATCTTTTGCACAGCCTACCCTGCGGGACTTGGAGGCTACTGCAAGGGAAGCCCCACAGGGGCGACACTTGATTAACCGTATGCTTCAGCTTACGGTAAGGGAACACATCTACCTACCAGTCCCGCAGGGACGACACTTGATTAACCGTATGCTTCAGCTTACGGTGAGGGAACACATCTACCTACCAGTCCCGCAGGGACGACACTTGATTAACCGTATGCTTCAGCTTACGGCCGCGAGGGACGACACTTGATTAACTGTATGCTACCAATGACGAGATTTCCTTACTCTATTAGTGTTCAACCGGTTGAAATTATGTTTCATGACCAGCTTCTGGAGCAAATTCAATTCTCGTTGTACAAGCTGTTGTTGATATTTCACCTGCCCCGTACGTAATCCATTGGAACGCGAAGACACGTCATTACTGTTTGTTTATTTGAAAAATATAGGCACTCGCGATGACGGTCATTCGCAATGATAAAAACCGACTTTTGAGACAGCCCCAAAAGAGAGGTTCTCGTTTTTC
The DNA here is from genome assembly GCA_031276355.1 of Odoribacteraceae bacterium. Classification (GTDB taxonomy): domain Bacteria; phylum Bacteroidota; class Bacteroidia; order Bacteroidales; family Marinifilaceae; genus JAIRKS01. Next base: position 30,505 of record JAISNC010000112.1, on the reverse strand, counting down.
TACCAAGCGAGGGGCCGTCTCGAAAATCAACTCGAGACGGCCCCTTCCCGTTAATGGGTCATTAACGCCCGCGTTAACGGGTCATTAAATCCTCCTTCATGACACCCGTGAAGCCTACCGTGCCACACCGGGAGCTCCCGCGGTCTCACGCCGGGACAGCCTGGGGGTGTATCAAAAGTCGGTTTTCGTCATTGGTATCCGCGTGGCGGGAAGCAATCCAGAAACCCGTGAACCCCCGGGTTACCTCCCCCCACGGGTTCGCGATGACGAAAACCGCCCGAACATCTCGGCCGGGACGCGCGAGCGGGGATTTTCTGCCCTTTTACCCGGGATTCCTCGCCCGGAGCGAGGATGTCCTCGCTTTTACTGACAACGTCCTCGCTCGGAGCGAGGATGTCCTCGCTCGGAGCGAGGATGTCCTCGCTCGGAGTGAAGATGTCCTCGCTCGGAGCGAGGATGTCCTCGCTCGGAGTGAAGATGTCCTCGCTCGGAGTGAAGATGTCCTCGCTCGGAGCGAGGATGTCCTCGCTTTTTGCGACAACGGCCGCGCTTTTAGCGACAAAATGGCAGTCCGGGTCGAGAGCGGGGACGCGGGCGCGGGAAAAAAGGCAGAGGATCGTGCCGGTAGGGGGAAAAACGGGGCGCCCGCGTCTACTCCCGCGGGCGCGATCCCTTTCGAGACAGCCTGCTGCGGTCCCGCGCCGGGACAGCCCGCCGCGGGATACCCGTTAAATGTCGTGGAAATAGCCGTCGAGCAATCGAAAGGCGGCGTCGAAGGGGCTGATCTCGTTGCGCGACACCTCCCCCTCGGCCACCAGGATCCGTTCCCGTTGCCCCCGGTAGAAGTGATCGCGCAACTGCTCGTTGATCGTCTCGTGCATCCAGTAGCGGGCCTGCTCGCCGCGGTGGCGATCGAGGTAGCCGTTTCGCAGCGTGACGTCGCGGTGGTGCAGGACGCGCGCCCAGGCCTCCTCGATCCCCCTCCGCTCGAGGGAGGAGGCGGTGATCACCCCCGGTTCCACGCCCGACTCGTGCGGCGGGAAGAGGTGCAGGGCGTTCTGCAGCTGCGCCCCGGCGAGCGCCGCCCGCTCGACGTTACCGCCGTCGGCCTTGTTGACCACGATCAGGTCCGCCATCTCCATCACGCCGCGCTTGATCCCCTGCAACTCGTCGCCGGCCCCGGCGATCTGCACGAGCAGGAAGAAATCGACCATCGAGTGGACGGCGATCTCGCTCTGGCCCACGCCCACGGTCTCGACCAGGATAACGTCGAACCCCGCCGCCTCGCACAACAGCATCGCCTCGCGGGTCTTGCGGGCGACGCCCCCCAGCGACCCGGCCGACGGGGAGGGACGGATGTAGGCGGCCGGGTCGCGGGCCAGCTCCTCCATCCGCGTCTTGTCGCCGAGGATGCTCCCCCCGGAACGCTCGCTGCTGGGGTCAATGGCCAGGACGGCGAGCTTGTGGCCGCGGGCGGTGAGGTACTTCCCGAGCGTCTCGATAAACGTGCTCTTCCCCGCGCCCGGGACGCCCGTGATGCCGACGCGGGTGGCGTTCCCCGTGCCGGGGAGACAGCGATTGATGATCTCGCGCGCCCGCTCCTGGTGATCGGCGCGCGCGCTCTCGGCCAGCGTGATCGCCTGGCTCAAGACGTTGATGCTCCCGGCGAGGATCCCGGCGACGTACTCCCCGGTGGAGAGCGGTCTCCTCCTCAGGCCCGCCAGGCGAGCGGCGAGCGCCGGGTTGACGGGATCGGGCGGCTCGATGCCCTTGTTGACGGCGAGAGCGGCGTAGCGGTCGTCGTTCTCGGGATGTTCGATTTCACGTGTCATGATGGTCTAATGAATGGTTTCCGGGAAACGCTCCCGCCCGGGCCGGCCGCGGGGAGCGACCGCCGGGACGCGAATATAGCGACAAATCCCCGGTAAACCGCCGTCCCCCGCGGCCGCGGCGCGGGAAAAAACGCGGCGGCGGTCTCAATACTCGTCCCAGCTCTTGATGGCGACCTCCGCCGGGTCCACCTTGCAGATGGCGTAGATGAAGGCGCTGGCGAGGCGGGCGTTCGTGATCAGCGGGATGTTGTAGTCGACGGCGGCGCGGCGAATCTTGTAGCCGTTATCGAGCTCGCGGGGGGTATGATCCTTCGGGATGTTGATCACGAGGTCGACCTTCCGCTCGCGGAGGTAGCGCATCACGTTCGGCTCCCGGGCCTCGTCGGGCCAGTAGAGGGTGTCGACGCGAATCCCGTTCTCCTCGAGGAACCGCGCCGTGCCGCCCGTGGCGAGCACCGTGTACCCCTTCTCGAGCAGCATCCGCGTCGAGTTGAGCAGCTCCACCTTCGACCGCGCCGGCCCGGAAGAGATCAGGATCGCGCGCTCCGGGACGCGATGGCCCACGGAGAGCATGCTCTTGAGGATCGCCTCGTAATAATTCTCGCCGATGCACCCCACCTCCCCCGTGGACGCCATGTCGACGCCCAGCACCGGGTCGGCCTTCAGCAAGCGGGCGAACGAGAATTGCGACGCCTTGACACCCACGTAGTCAAGGTCGAAAATCGACCGGTGCAGCGGCTCGGCCTCCTCGCCCAGCATCACCCGCGTGGCCAGGTCGATGAAATTGTACTTCAACACCTTCGACACGAACGGGAAACTCCGCGAGGCGCGGAGGTTGCACTCGATCACCTTGATGTCGTTGTCCTTCGCCAGGAACTGTATGTTGAACGGCCCGGAGATCGCCAGCGCGCGGGCGATGTCGCGGGCGATGCGCTTGACGCGGCGGATCGTCTCCATGTAGAGCTTCTGCGCGGGAAAGACGATCGTCGCGTCGCCGGAGTGTACCCCGGCGAACTCGACGTGCTCGCTGATGGCGTAGGCGAGGATCTCCCCTTCCCGCGCCACCGCGTCGATCTCCACCTCTTTCGCCTGCTCGATAAACTCGGAGACCACCACCGGGTGCTCCTTCGACACCTCCGCCGCCAGGTCGAGGAAGTAACGCAGCTCCTCCCGGTTCGAGACCACGTTCATCGCCGCGCCCGAGAGCACGTAGGAGGGGCGAATCAGCACGGGGAACCCTACCCTGTCGACGAACGCGAGGAGATCGTCCATCGACGTTAACTCGCTCCACCGCGGCTGGTCGATGCCGAGGGCGTCGCACATCGACGAGAACTTCTGCCGGTCCTCCGCCCGGTCAATGGAGAGGGGCGAGGTGCCCAAGATGGGGACACCCTGCCCGTGTAGACGCATCGCGAGGTTATTGGGTATCTGCCCGCCGGTCGAGAGGATCACGCCGCGGGGGCGCTCCAGCTCGACGATGTCCATCACGCGCTCGAAAGATAGCTCGTCGAAGTAGAGGCGATCGCACGTGTCATAGTCCGTGCTCACCGTCTCGGGATTGTAATTGATCATCACCGACCGGTAGCCCCGCTCGCGGATCGTGTCGAGGGCGCTCACGCCGCACCAGTCAAACTCCACGCTGCTACCGATGCGGTAAGCCCCGGAACCGAGCACGATCACCGAGCGGCGGTCATCCTCGTGGAGGATGTCGTGCTCGTCGCCGTTGTAGGTGAGGTACAGGTAATTCGTCATGGCCGGGTACTCCCCCGCCAGCGTGTCGATCTGCTTCACGACGGGCAACACGCCCAGCGACACGCGCAGCGCGCGGGCACGAAGCATCTTCTCGTGGGGCGAGAGAGCGGGATCGCGGATCACGAGCCGACCCACCTGGAAATCGGAGAAACCGTAGCGCTTCGCCTTCAACAGGAGCGCCCGCCCCGGCTCCCCCTCGACGGCGGCGAGCGCCTGTTTCAACAGGTGGATGTTCTCGAGGCGCTGCAAGAACCAGCGGTCGATCTTCGTCATGTCGTGGATCTTCTCGACGGGATAGCCCCGCTCGAAGGCGGCGGCGAGCGCGAAAAGGCGGGCGTCGGTAGGATTGACGAGCTCCTCGTCCACGTCCCTTATCCTGACCTGGTTGCAGACGAAGCCGTGCATCCCCTGGCCGATCATCCGGATCCCCTTCTGGATCGCCTCCTCGAACGTGCGCCCGATGGCCATGATCTCGCCGACGCTCTTCATCGAGGAGCCGATCAGTTTCGAGACCCCCTCGAACTTGTTCAGGTCCCAGCGCGGGATCTTGCAGACGACGTAATCCAGGGCCGGCTCGAAACAGGCGGTGGTCACGCGCGTGACGGAATTTTTGATCTCGTGCAACCCGTACCCCAGCCCCAGCTTCGCGGCGACGAAGGCGAGGGGATAGCCGGTGGCCTTCGACGCCAGCGCGCTGGAACGGGAGAGGCGGGCATTGACCTCGATGACGCGGTAATCCTCCGAATCGGGATCAAGGGCATACTGCACGTTACACTCGCCGACGATCCCCACGTGCCGGATGATGCGTATGGCGATGGCGCGTAGCTTGTGATACTCGCTGTTACTGAGCGTCTGCGACGGGGCGACGACGATGCTCTCGCCCGTGTGGATACCCAGCGGGTCGACGTTCTCCATGTTACAAACCGTGATGCAGTTATCGTAGCGGTCGCGCACCACCTCGTACTCCACCTCCTTCCACCCCTTCAGCGACTCCTCGACGAGCACCTGCGGCGAATAGGAGAAGGCGCTCGCCACCAGCACGCGCAACTCCTCCATCGACGAGCAAAAGCCCGAGCCAAGCCCCCCCAGCGTGAAGGCCGCGCGCACGATGACGGGGAACCCGAGCGTGGCAGCGGCCGCCAGGGCCTCGTCGATCGACGCGGCCGCGATGCTGCGCGGCGTCTTGACACCGATCTCCGCCAGCCGGGCCGAGAAAATTTCCCGGTCCTCCGTGTCTATGATCGCCTGCACGGGCGTGCCCAGCACCGCCACGCCATACCGTTCCAGCACCCCCGCGCGGTGAAGCGCCACCCCGCAATTGAGCGCCGTCTGACCGCCGAAGGAGAGGAGGATGCCGTCGGGACGCTCCTTCTCGATGACCTTCTCGACGAACTCGGGCGTCACGGGCAGGTAATATATCTTGTCGGCGATCCCCTCGGAGGTCTGGACGGTAGCGATATTGGGGTTGATCAACACGCTACGAATACCCTCCTCGCGCAGCGCCTTGAGCGCCTGGGAACCGGAATAATCAAATTCACCGGCCTCACCGATCTTGAGGGCACCGGAACCGAGCAATAGTATCTTTTTCATTGGCTGTATCTATTAAAATGTACCACGCGTGCCGGACATCGCGGCGATGAAATCGTCAAAAAGGAACTCCGTGTCCACCGGCCCGGAAGCCGCCTCGGGATGGAACTGGGCGGAGAAGAAGGGCTTCGAGACGTGACGGATCCCCTCGTTGGTGCCGTCGTTGGCATTGACAAAGAGGGGTTCCCAGCCGGGGGGCAGCGTTTGCTCGTCGATAGCGAAGCCGTGGTTCTGGGAGGTGATGTAGCAGCGGGAGTGTCCCGGGCGGATGACCGGCTGGTTGTGGCTCCGGTGCCCGTACTTGAGTTTGTAGGTGTCGGCCCCGGCGGCCCGGGCCATGATCTGGTTCCCGAGGCAGATGCCCATGATCGGCGTGTCGCGATCCAGCATCCGCCGCACGTGCGCGATCGTCGCCTCGCAGAGAGCGGGATCTCCCGGCCCGTTAGAGAGGAAAATACCGTCACACGCCTCGTTCGTGAAGTCGTAATCCCACGGCACGCGCTTGACGCGGACATCCCGCTTGAGGAGACAGCGGAGGATGTTGTTCTTCACGCCGCAATCGACGAGGATCACCCGGTAACGCCCCGCGCCGTACTCGATCACGCGCCGCGTGGAGACGCTCGCCACGATGTGATCGACGTTCGGGTCGTAGAACGGGATCTCGTCCTCGTCGAAGAGCACCTTCCCTTTCATCGCCCCGTGCTCGCGGAGGCGGCGGGTGAGGGCACGCGTGTCGATGCCGAACAGCCCCGGCACGCGCTCCTGCTTCAGCCAGTCGCCGAGACTGCACCGCGAGTTCCAGTGGCTGTAGCGGGCGGAGTAGTCGGAGATCACGAGGGCCGAGCAGTGGATCCTGTCGGACTCGAAAAACTTGGAGATGCCCCCCTCCTCGTCGTCAACGGGCACGCCGTAGTTCCCGATCATGGGGTAGGTGGGCACGAGGATCTGCCCCTTGTAAGAGGGGTCGGTGAGACTCTCCGGGTAGCCCGTCATGGCCGTGTAAAAAACGACTTCCCCCGCCACCGATCGCTCGTGGCCGAAGGAAGTCCCCTCGAATGTTGTCCCGTCTTCCAGCACGAGGCGGGCCTTTTTAAAATCTTGCATATTTATCGTGTATTCATATAAATCCCGGGCAAAAATAGGAATAATTATTCGACCAACAAAATATCCAGCGCGTGGCCAACGCGTCTTGACCGAGAATAACCGACAGGGGCATTTACTCGTTCGCGTTCCTTCACGGCTTGTTGCTTTTCCCGGCGAGCCGGTCCAGCGTGAGGAGGAGCGAGGGGAGCAGCAAGAGGTTGGAGAGCATCGTGGTGAGCAGCGTGATGGAGACGAGGAGGCCCAGCGCTACCGTGCCCCCGAAGTCGGAAAGCGCGAAGATGCCGAAGCCGAAGAAGAGGATGACGGCGTTATAGATCATGCTGGGGCCGGTCTCTTTCAAGGCGGTGATGGCGGCGACAGGGATGTCCTTGCGCCCGCGGCGGGTGGGGCGAAGCTCCTGGCGATACTTGGCAAGGTAGTGGATCGTGCCGTCCACGGAGATGCCGAAGGCGATGCTGAAGACAAGCACCGTCGAGGCCTTGACCGGGATGCCAAGGTAGCCCATCAACGCGGCAGTGAGGAGCTGCGGGAGGATGTTCGGGAGCATGGCCACGAGTACCATGCGCTTGCTTCTGAAGGTCCAGGCCATGAGCAGGGCGATGAAGGCGATGGCCAGGGCAAGGGAGACGAAGAGGTTCTTTACCAGGTAGCGGGTGCCCTTGAAGTTAATGATGCTCGAGCCGGTCACCTTCACGCGGCACTGGTCGGGGAAATAGCGGGCGGCGAGCCGGTAGATCTCCCGCTCTTTTGCCTGCATCTTGACGGTGCCGATGTCTTTCACGCGGAAGCTCATGCGGACGCGTTGCATGGAGGAGTCGACAAACGAGGCGGCCATCTCCCCGACGTTGCCGGCGGCGGTCGTGGCGTACTTCAGGATAAAGTTCTTCGTCTGGTTGGTCGGCAGCTTGTAGTACGCGGGGTTCCCGTTGTAGAAGGCCTGGTTGGCGAACTTGATCACCTCGACGATGGAGACGGGGCGGGAGATATCCTCGTCGGCAGCGAGTTCGGTGGCGAAAGCGTCGAGCTTCTCCAGGTTGGCGAGGTTCATCACCTGCCGCGGTTTCCGGAAGTCGACGGTCACCTCGAGGGGCATCAGCCCGTCGAAGTTCTCCTCGAAAAAGGCGAGATCGCGGCGGATGGGATCGCTCTCTTTCAGGTCTTCGATCATGTAGCCGGTGGTCTTGACGCGGAGGAAGCCGACGACGCTCAGGATCATCAGCAGCGCGATGACGGCATAGACGCGGCGCTTGCGGCGCAGAACGGTGGCGACGGCCCGCTCCAGCATCCGCCGGATGTTCCGGTTGTGGATGTGGCGGGTCTGTTTGTTGTCCGGGGGGGGCAGGAAGCTGAAGAGGCCGGGGAGGAGTACCAGGCAGATGACGTAGACGAAGGCGATGCCAATGGAGGCCGTGATCCCGAACTCCACGAGTATCCGGCTCGAGGTGATGATGAAGGTGCCGAAGCCGGCGGCGGTCGTCAAGTTGCAGATAAAGGAGGCGTTCCCGACTTTCTCGATCATGCGTTGCAGGGCCTTGATTTTATTCCCGTGCCGGTCGTATTCCACGTGAAATTTATTGATCATGAAGACCATGTTCGGGACGCAGATCACGATGAGCAGCGGGGGTACCATCGCCGTGAGCAGCGTGATCTTCAGCCCCAGCAGGGCCATCACGCCCACCGTCCACGTGACGCATACCAGCACGATGAGCAGGCAGAAGCCGACCGTGCGGAACGAGCGGAAAAAAAGATAGAGGACGCACGTCGTGACGAGTAGCGAGAGGAGGATGAACATGTACATCTCGCCCTTGAGGTTTTCCGCGTTGACGACGCGGATGTAGGGTAGCCCGGAGTAGTGCATCACGAGGTGATACTTGTCGTTGAACGCTCGCGTGATCTTCACCACGTCCTTGACAAGTTGCACCCGCGCCGGCGTTTTCATCACGTCGGCCGACACGGTGAGCATCATGCCGTAGATCTGTTTCTCCTTGTTGAAGAGGGTGCCGTTATAGAAAGGGAGCGACTCGACGACGCGGACGAGGCTGTCCATCTCGCGCGGGCCGCGGATACGTTCCGGGAATACCGGGGCGATCGTGAACGAGCGGCTCGCGGTGTCCTTGAGCAGGTTGAACGAGCGCGTGAAGTCGACCAGCGCCACCACGCCCGGGATGGCCTTGACGCGGTTACACGCGGTGATCCAATCGTTCATCTTGTCGAGCTGGTAGAAGTTGCTGTCCCGGAACGCGAATACCATCACGTTGCCCTCTTGCCCGAAGGTCTCGTGAAACTCGACATAGTCCAGGTAGGCGCTATCGGTGGAGGGGAGAAGCCCGGCGTACTCGTATGACATCTCCGCCTTCCTGATCTGGATACCGAGGATAAGCGTGATGCCCGCCGCGCCGACGAGAAAAGCCACCCGGTTACGTAAAAGTATTCCTGCTATCTTGATCCACATATATCGGACATTATTCGAACGGGCAAAAATAGTTAAATTATTTATTTCTCACGGCGCTCGCCCGTTTTATCTTGGGACCACCCCGCCGGGAGCGGGCGTTCCCCGCAAGGGTGGCACGGGGCGGATATACGAATTTCCCGGGGGCATTTCAACTTGTCGTTTCAAGGAACGTCTCGAACGGTCAGCATCACGAGAGAGTAGCTCGAAGCAATCCAGCGATTTACCGTGTTCTGGATTGCTTCCCGCCCCGCGGATCGCGATGACGGGAACCGGTTTTCGAGACAGCCGCGCGCGGGGGCACGTCACGTCAGAGGATCCCCCGTTGTTTTAGTTCCCAGAAGCATCTTGCCGTTGCCTGGATGTCGGCGGAGGCATTGTGGGCCTCGGTAAAGCCGGAATAGAAGAGCTTGTAGTACAACTCGGAGAGCTTGGGCCACTTGTTCCCGTAGGGGCCTTTGATCGCGCAGAAATCCGTGGTGCTCTCCATCGTGCAGAGTTTCTTTTTCCCGGCGAGGGTGTTGGACATGCCGTTCCGCAGCAGTTCGGCGCCGACGATCTTTTCGTCAAAAGCGATGTTGTGGGCCACGAGATAGCTGGCCGACCGGATCAACGCGTCGAATTGTTGCAACACGAGGGCGAGGGATTGCCCCTCCTGCATGGCTCTTTCGGTCGTGATCCCGTGCACGTTCGAGGCTTCTCGCGGGATCGTGAAACCCTCGGGCTTGATGATAAAGTCCCCCCCGGAGAGCTTGTTCCCCTTCTCGTCGTATACCAAGAAGGCCAATTGCACGAGCCGCGGCCAATTGTCGAGATCCGTGACGGGCGCTTTCCAGCTTTTGGGGAGGCCCGTGGTTTCCGTGTCGAAGAATAGATACATGTTTATCGTTTTTAAAGGTTATTTCATCGTTTGAAAGAGGTAAAAGCGGGTGCCGCGCCCGTCGCCGGTCAGCCGTAACCGCTCGACGGCGGGGAGGCCCGCGCGGGGGACGCACTGGAGCGTGATCTCGTTATCGCCGGCGGGCAGGGGGACGCGGGCGTAGAAAATCGCGTAAGGCAGCGTTTGCCAGTTGCGGGTATCGGCATGTTCGGTAGCGCTGTTGAGGATGCTAACGGCCAGGCCGGCCCACTCGTTCTGTTTCCGGGCGACGTGTTCGGCGCTTTTCTTGACGGCCAGCCGCAGGAGCGTGGTGGAGAACTCCCGCAACATGCGATCGTGGAGCGTTTTCAGGGCGATCTCGTTGATATTCTCGACGATCTCCAGCGGGTACGTCTCGCCGGTCGCCGTCGCGACGTGCCCGCTCACGTACGCGGGAGGGCGCTCCGCGTAACGGGGGAACGCGACGGAGAGCACGCCCGGGTGGGCAGCCGAGCCGCTCCAGGCGAAGGGGAAGGATAGGCCCAGCGCCTCGTTGTAGAAAACGACGGAACCGCCCCTCGGCTGCAGGATGAAGTGGAGACTCTGCTCCTCCTTCACCGGCCCGAAGCCGTTCAGCCAGAAAAAGAGCAGCTCCCCGTCGGACGTGGCGGGGGGGGTATATTTCAGCCCGAACTCCCGTTCGTACTCCTGCAGTTCGACCGTGAAGCCGTTGCGGTAGGCCGAACGCAACAGGTCGCGTTGCAACTGCCGCGGGGCGGGGATACCGAAGAGCGCGGTGTAATCGGAGCGATACACCTCGTACGCGTTCCGGTAGGCGATGAAGGCGTTGTTATCATCCCCGGCCGCGTCGTAGATCAGCCCCATCAGCAGGTGGGCAAAGGCGTCGCGTTGATAGCGGTTCTTGTGGTCGGGGTACTTGTCGTTGAGCGCGTTCAGCTTGATGTTGATCTTGCGCGCCTCGACCAGCGCGCCTTCCATGTCGGGGAGCCGCAGGTAGTTCATGGCCTTGTAGAAATTGATCATGATCACCTCGAAATCCTCCGGGCGGTAGGGACGCGCTTCCGGGTTGGAGACGATGGCCGCCGCCTCGTTCAACGCCTCGCGCCGGTACGCTTCCGCCAGTCTCTCGGCCGTCTCCAGGGCTTCATTGCTCTCCCGCGCGCGGCCCCGCGTGAACTCCACGTAGCCCTTGTTCATGTAATAGAGGATCCGGTTTTTTTTCCTCGCCTGGCTTTTGCTTTTGTCCAGCGCCCGGCTGGCCGCCTCGAAATCCCCGGCGTAGACGGCCGAGTGGAAAGCGGCGGAACGCTGGTACCACGTCGCGCAACCGGCGAATAGTAGCCCGCAGGCGACGACAAACGCCGGGAGGGGGAAGAGCGAAAACGGCGCACGCGCGCGTCGTCCCTTCTCTCGTCGGGAGACGCCGCCGGGGGGACGGCGCGCGGGGAGGCGGTTCGTTTTCAATGTCCCGTCGCGTAAAGTCAATTGTTAATGCTCTTCTTGATCTTCTTGTCCCCGATCCAGACCACCTCGTTCGTCTCGATGTTAGTCAGTTGCAGGTCTACCTGGTAGAAGACGGTCTTGTCTCGCCTGTACGCGTCGACGATGCTGTTAATCGAGCCTTGCAGGATGAAGTCGGCACCGAGTTCCCGTCCCCATCGCTTCATGGTTTCCGGCGACGCGAAGTCTTGTTGATTGGCCCGTTCCCGCCGCAGCTCGTCGCGTTTTTCGCCGGCGACCACCAGGCGAATCGCCCCGTCCTGCACGATGGCTTTTTCGATGTCAAGGATAAACGTCTCGGCGTTGATGTGTTCGTGGCTCTTGTTCGTCACGAGCCCCACGACGACCACGGGCCGTTTCCCGGGGTTCGTTCGCGCGTGTTCGGGGAGCCACCGGTCCCTGAACATGTTCCCGATCATCTCGTTGGCCACCAGCCGCGAGTCCGTGTCGTTCCATCTCCCGCTCAGGTCGATGACCGTGTCGGGATTCACGCGCGTCACCGTCCGGCCACAACCGCCGAGCAGGAGTAAAGTCGTTAGGATTGCTATCCCGGTAGATACATGTTTCATATTCTCGAATTGTTTTACAGTTATTTATTGTATTGTTCTTGCCACGATGATTCCCGCGTGGTGGCGGACGGCTTGCAGGTAATCGCGTAAGGGCACTCGACTGATGACCACCGCGCGGGCGTCGCTGGAGGCGTGGAGCAGGAAGATCTTCCCCTCTTGTTCCACCGCGATGCCGAGGTGAGCGGTATCAAGTCCTTCCCGCCCGGTGGTGATCAGCACGATGTCGCCCTCCTGGAGGTGCCCGGCGCGCGACTCCACCCGCTCCTTGGGGAGGTGTCGTTTTTCGCGCGCGTTGATCTTCTCCTCGATGGCGACGACGCGGGCGACCAACGCGGGGTCCGCGGCCAGGGGAGCGCGGGAGAGGTAGTGCCGCGAGAGGTAGTTCACCCGGTTCGTGAAGGGGACGCTCCCCTCCCCGGGCGTGCAGTCGCGGAGGATCCCCTGCCGTTGCATCTCGAAGAGCCAGTCGGTGGAGTAGTGGAGGCGGGAGGTGTAGTCGAGGATCTTCCCGTCCCGGTAGCGGACGCGGCGGAGATTCTCCAGGAAGCGGGGCAGGCTCTCCTCGTCGTACGAGGCGAGCAGCGCGAGCGCCAGCACGTTATCGACGAAGGTGACGCAATCCACCTCCCGCAAGTTGACCACCAGGCGCTCCGGCCCCTCCCCGTCGAGCGTGCCGCCCCGGTAGGGGAGGCCGAGGAAGAAGCGTCCCGTCTCGGCGACGCGCCGGGCGAGGGGGAGGGCGGCGAAGCGGTGTTCCCGCGCGTGGGCGAGGTAGCGTTCCAGCGCGGCGCGATCCCCCGGGGAGACGCGGGGGGCGTCCTCCCCGCTACATTGTAGCGAGAGCAGGGCGAAGAGGATGGCGAGCGGGGTCTTCATCTTATATCCCGGCGGCGGTAAACTGTTCCAGGAAGCGGACGTCGTTCTCGAAAAAGAGGCGGAGGTCACGGATGCCGTACTTCAGCATGGCGACGCGCTCGATGCCCATGCCGAGGGCGAAGCCGGAGTAGAGGTCCTTGTCGATGCCGTTCAACGCGAGCACGTTCGGGTCGACCATGCCGCATCCCATGATCTCCAGCCACCCGGAGCCCTTGCAGACGTTGCATCCCTTGCCGCCGCACAGGCTGCACGAGATGTCCATCTCCGCCGACGGCTCGGTGAAGGGGAAGAACGAGGGGCGGAGGCGGACGCGCGTCTGTTGCCCGAAGAACTCCCTGGCGAAGTAGTCGAGCGTCTGCCGCAGGTCGGCGAAGGAGACCCCCTTGTCGATGTAGAGGGCCTCCACCTGGTGGAAGATGCAGTGCGCCCGGGCGGAGATGGCCTCGTTGCGGAAGACGCGCCCCGGGGTCACGAGGCGCATGGGCAGGGGGTGGGTCTCCATGTCGCGCACCTGCACGGAGGAGGTGTGCGTGTGGAGGAGGATGTCGGGGGAGGTCCGGATGAAGAAGGTGTCCTGCATGTCGCGGGCGGGGTGTTCTTCCGGGAAGTTCAGGGCCGAGAAGTTGTGCCAGTCGTCCTCGATCTCGGGCCCCTCGGAGATCGCGAAGCCCATCCGCGAGAAGATCGAGAGGATCTCGTTCTTCACCAGCGAGAGGGGGTGGCGGCTGCCCGGTTTCAACGGGTCGCCGGGGCGGGTCAGGTCCAAGCGCTCGCGCGTCTCGCCCGCGGCCTCGACGCGCTCCTTCAACGCGTTCATTTTCTCTATGGCTTTTGTTTTCAGGTCGTTCAACGCCTGCCCGACGAGTCGTTTCTGTTCAACGGGGACGTTCTTGAAGTCATCGAAAAGGGCCCCGATCGTCCCTTTCTTGCTCAGGTGCCTGAGGCGGAAGCGCTCCACCTCTTCCCGGAGGGAGGCCTGGAAGGCGTCTATTTCCGCTTGCAGTTGTTGAATTTTTTCTATCATCGTCAGGAGTGTTTTCGTTTTGAATGACGCGAAGGTAGAAAAATTCTGGACGCCGCGAAACGGGCGGGGATTTTCTCCGGGGCGAACGCGTCACCGGGGACGCGCTTTTTCGTGTAGCAAGGGGCTGTCTCGAAAGGGATCGCGCCCGGGTGTCATGCAGCAGGCCGTGCCGGCGCGGTACAGCGGGCTGTACGGGCGCGGTACAGCAGGCTGTACGGACGCGGTACAGCAGGCTGTACCGACGCGGTACAGCAGGCTGTACGGGCGCGGTACAGCAGGCTGTACCGACGCGGTACAGCAGGCTGTACGGGCGCGGTACAGCAGGCTGTACCGGCGCGGTACCAGGAAAGGGGGCGTGTCAGACGCCCGTGTCCCCTTATCGCTTGATCGAGAAGCGCGCCGATCTTCCCCGGGGGTCTATCGTGATCGGCACCGCGCCGGCCGGCGCGGTCACGCTGTCGATGGACATCTTCAGGACGCGCTCCTCCCCGCCGGGGTTGTGGAGCACCACGCCGGAGAGGTTGACCGAGCCGTGGTTGCCGTTCCCGTCGACGCGCAGGTCGTGCTGGTTGGTGAGGACGAAATCCTTGCCCTCGATGGCGGTGGACTCGGGATCCACGACGAAGTGGATGACGATGTCGTCGCCGGTGGTGTTCGTGAGCGAAGCCCCGTCGGAGGCGCGTCGCAACGAGAGGTTGAAGAAGCCCGAGACCACGTTGTGGTTCGCGCGACGATCGCCCAGGGCGGAGGCCACGAGCGTGGCGGGTTGATCGATCACCGTGCCCCGGCAGGCGAGGAGGGCCCCCTCGAAGGCCACCCGCGCGCCGCTGAGCGCGTGGATCTTATTGAAGTTGACGACGACCGTCTTCGGCAACTCGTAGCGGGTGTCGCTCAACGTCTTCACGCTGAACCCGGCCGCCTGGTGCCCGTCGGGGATCACCACCCGCGGGGGCACGCTCGCGTCGAAATCGAGGGCGTCGGCGGTGCCCTCGCCGTAAGCGCCGTCAAGTATGATATCGGTGCTCGTGGCGTTGACGAGGGGCCTGCCGTCCGTTTTGAAGAGGCCGAGCCGGTAGTCGATCTCCCTCGATCCTTCCACGCCGTCCTCCACGCGGACGAGTTTCACGATCGCCTGCTGGTCCTCGATGATCCCCCGCCCGGCGGGCTTGATCAGGTAGCCCTGTTCCGCGCCGGAGAGCCTCACCTCGAACTCTTTCGTTCCCTCGACGCGGTCGTTGGCCATGACGGGTACCTCGATCTCCTGCTTCACCTGGTAGCGATTGGTCTCCCCTTTCGCGGGGATGAAGGAGAGGCGCCCGCTGACGGGGACGAAGTGATGGGTCTCGTTGGCCGACCCGGGCCGCGTCTCGTAACTCACGTTGACGGGGAGGGCGACGCCCCCCGGGCCGGTGGCGAACCCGGTGAGGGTGACGGTGAAGAGGGCCGTGGCGAGGCCGTTGACGGGTTTCGTGATCTTGACGTCGGAGACGTAAAGGCCGTGTCCCAGCTTGACGAGGTGGTTGCCCGCCCCCCAGAAGAGCAGTTCCCCGGAGGGGGCGACCAGGGTGCCGTCGTAGCTGGAGGCCCGCTTGCCCGAGATGTAGCCGTCGGAGAGCAGCTCGCCGAAGGGAGAGTAGTGGCTGATGCGCCCCTCGGCGCGGGAGAGCAAGGTGACTTCGCCGGCGGCGGCGAGGCGGACCTCCTCGAAGAGGCCGTCGATGCCTTTCTCGAATCCCACCTTGCCCTCTCCGGAGAGCTTGACCAGCGAGCCGTGGCCCGCGGAGGGGTCGAACGTGGCGACGATGGACTCGCCGGTGGCGGGGTTCATCCGGAGGCAGGTGACGCTGCCGTCGACGCGCCGCGCGAAGAGGTTCGTGCCGTCATCGCGCAACATCACGTAGTAGCCGTGGCTCTCGTCGTTCCCCCCCGCGAGGATCGTCCCGTCCCGCGAGACATCGAGAAACTCGAGGCGAGGCTCCCCGGCGGAAGGCACGATGGTCTTCGTGAAGACGATGTCCCCCTCGGGGCGGATCTTGTAGATGATCCCCCCCCCGGAGGGCGAGTGGCCGACCACGAGCGTCGAGCCGTCCGTGGCCCGGGCGTTGATGCCGGTGCAGGTAAATTCCCGGGCGGGGAGGATGGTGGTGTAGTAGGGCTTGCCCCGGTTGTCTAATCGCACGACGCTGGACGCGGCGGCGTCGCCGTCGGAGGAGAAGGCCGCGCAGACGGATTCCGCGGCGTTGCCCAGCACCTCGAAGCGGGTGCAAACGGAGCCGGCCGGCGAGATGTACTTGTAGAGATTCTTGCCGTCGGGAGTGACTTTCACCAGGATGCCGCGGCGTTGCCCGTCGCGTCGCCTCTCGTGGCCGGCGAGCAGGAGGTTGCCGGAACGGGTGACCTCTCCCTGGAGCAGGGAGGCCCCCTCCTCGCCCACGTAGAAGTCCGCGTGCACCGTCTCGTCGCGATCGAGGATCACGACGCGGCCCGCGATGGCGAGGGGGGCCGTCTCGTCGTTCTTGTTCTTTCTATTCCTGGGCTCGACCCTGGGGCGCGCGGATTGCCCCACGACGAGCACCCTCCCGTCGTCGAGTCCCTTGATCCGGTTGATCTCGGTGAAACCGGTCATCGTCCGGGTGAAGGCGACCCGGCCGTCGCGGTGTAACCAGGAGAGGAAGAGGATCTCGCCCTTTTTCCCGGTCAGCGCGATCTCGCTCCCGTTGACGAAACATATTTGCTGTATCTGGCTGTTCTCCCCGTACCTTTTGTCGAAGACGACGGGCATGGACTGGGCGCGGGCCTCGCCGGCGAGGATAAGCCCCAGTAGCGTCGAAATTAAAAAACTCTTTCCCATGTTCTTTGTCTTTTGGTTATTTACGATTTTCAAGTGTCTCCACGTGATTCACTGGAGGTATATCTCTACGCGGCGGGCGCGACGGTTCTTGGTGATCCGGTCGGAGAGCTTCGCGCCCTCGACCGACCGGTCGTCGACGTGTTCCGGGAGGATGATCTTGCCCCGCCCTTCCGTGGCGACGGGCGCCTTGACGCCGCGGGAACGCAGCCAGTCGGCCACGGCGTGGGCGCGGCGACGGGAGAGGCGGCGATTGTAATCGTCCTTGCCGATCTCGTCCGCGTACCCGATGACGAGTAACCCGGGGACATCCGCGCCGTGCTTCTGGACGAAGATCTCCAGCGCGCCCGCGGCCTCGTCGTTGACGCGCGCCTTGTCGAAATCGAAATAGACGACGGCGAGCAACTCCTTCCCGATGGTGACGTGCTCGGGGGCGGAATAGCGGTTGAGCAGGGACTGTTCCGTGTTGTCGAGGCCCGGGCCGGGGAGCTCGTTTCGCTTGTAGTAGTAGAAGATATCGTCCATGGCCCGCTCGTCGCGGTCGGAGGCGATGTAGCCGGATACCTTGTCAAGCGGGTAGATGTGGAAGTCGTTGTAGGGGGAGTTGACGGGATAGGGAAGGTGATAAAGCGAGTTAGAGATGATCCCCCGGCCGTCGAACCGCGCGCGGAACAGGTCGTACCCGCCCAGTCCCAGGTGCCCGTTGGAAGCGAAGAAAAGCTCGTCCTCGACGAGGGCGGGGAAGATCTCGTCCCCCTCGGTGTTCACGGTAGGCCCGAGGTTGACGGGATACCCCCACGCGCCCGTCTCCCCGTCCCGTAGCGAGAGGTAGAGGTCGAAGCCGCCGTACCCCCCGGACATGTCGGAGGTGAAGAGGATCGCCCGCCCGTCGTCGAAGAGGAAAGGGTGGGCGTAGGAGGCTCCCGCTTCCTGGTGGAAGAGGGGCTGGAAGCGGGTGAAACGTCTCTTGTCGACGCTGATGGCGGAGTAGACCAGGCGCGTTTTTAACGAGAGATCGCGCCCGTTGTCGATATGTACCCGTTCGTCTTTGTCGTAGACGATCTCGGTCGCGACCATCTCGCGCCCGTCGGGGGAGAAGCTCACGGGCCCGCGCTGCAACTCCTTCGGGACGGCGGCGAAGCGGTCGTCGAGCCGCCGTTGGGTGGCGCGGCCGGGGGGGTGGAGCGCGCGGTAACGCGTGCGGTGAAAAAAGAGTTTGCCCGGCGCGTTGAAACGGCTCCGGCTGACGGCGTAGAACGGTTCTCCCATGAAATCGCCCACCCAGTACTCGGATCTCGGCCCGCTGGCCCGGGAGGGGAGCACGGCGTAGTCATTGGAGACGGTGTCGTATCGCGTGATAATAGCGTTCAGCGAGTTGTGATATCGCTGGTTGCGACCGTAGACATTCTCGTACGCGTAGTGGAGGCACACGGCTTCCGCTTTCTGGCGTTCGCCCAGGAAGCGAAGCGCGTCCAAGTAGTCGCAGATATCCGGCGCCGAGGGGAGTTCTTGGCCCATCCCCATGTACGCGCCGAAGTGATCGGCGGCGGCGGCGTGGTCCCGTATCATGGCGTAGAGGCGGGCCACCTTGAGGCAGAGGGCCGCCTTTTTCTCCGGGTCGCGCTCCTGCTCCATGATCCTCTTGTAGAGGGCGAGCGCCCCGCGGAAATCTTGCCCGAGGAAGCGGCGATCGGCCCGTCGCTCCTTCGCGCTTCTCTCGCGCGGGGCCTCCTCCGGGGACGTTCGCGCGACGCCCGTGCAGGCGAGCAGCGCGATCAACAGGCCCGCGAGGGAGTACTTCATCGTGTATTCATTTATCATCATCTCGTCGTGCGTTTGATTCCTTAACGGAATATATTATATATCAGGTAGACCCCGAACTTCGTCGGGCCTATCCAGGACTTGGTGTTCTTCTGTTCTATCGGGAAACGCGCGTACTCCCCGCCGAGCTTGTACTTGTTGTATTGCAAGTGAGCGTAGCCGATTCCCACGTTCACGTCGATCTTGAAGCGCGGGGAGAGGTAGAACTTGTAGCCCGTGGAGACCCCGCCCGACAGTCCCCAGCCGGAGCGCCGGTAGGAACGATCCATGTCGTGGTGTCTCATGAGGCCGATGTTGAACTGCCCGTAGAGGGCGTAAGGCCCCACGTAAAATCCGTCCCACGAGTCATTCGTGTAGTAATACGAGGGGCTCACGTGGTACCTGTATTCGACGCTCGCCATGGCCGCCCGGAAGACCTCCTCGTGTTTTTTGAACATGTACGGCATCCATAGTATCTCCCCGTCGATCGTCACCTGGCGCGTGAGCGTGACCTCTACCCCGATGTTGGGGGAACCCGTCAGCCAAAGGGGCACGTTCGTTTTTATTGATTGCGCCCCGGCTCCACCCGCCCAGCCGAGCAGTAACGTGCAGGCCGCTATCACATGTGTATAAAATGATTTCATTTTCTTGTTTGTTTATATCTCCCTGTCAGAATTTTTAATCTCCTCGTTCCATCCCACCAGCCCGATGCTCACGACGGTGTAGCTATCTATTTCCAGTATGATGCGTTTCCCGCGCAGCAAGGGCAGCGGGAGGGCCGTTTTCGTGTCGATCACCTCCACCGGGATCTCGTTGAGGATCTCCCCCCCCGCGTTGAGAAAGCGAATATTCAGGCGCATCAACTGGTCGGCGATCGAGGGGAAATAGTAGTGATCCATTTCCATGAAGTGTTCGCTGCCAGCGGCCAAGGGCGAATCGTTGAAGATGTAGTCGTTTTCCGTGAGGCGAGAGGTGAGCGTGTCCCGGCTAAAATACTGCCGCGTGGCTACCCCGGTGGCTTCCAGTTGCACGCGCGTCACGTCGTGCAAGGTGAAAGGGAGATTCTTGAGCCTGACGGTAATCCTCCCGACGAATCGCTCCAGCGTCGCGGTGTCGACGAGCTGCTCGAACGTGTTACCGATCGTGGGGGTGAGTTTCTGGAAAACGACCTCGGGCGGCAGCGCGTACGCTTGGCTGTCGCGCTCCTCGACCGGAGGGACTATTCTTTTCAGGGCGAGGAACGCCTGTTCCGACGATCCGGCGTCCATCACCTCCATGTCGTTCACGTTGGCGTAGCAGTAAGCCGTGTATTTCCCCGGCTGGAGGCGGAAACTAAAAATACCGGCGGTCACGCGCGGGTCACTGCCGAGCGGGCCTGTCCGGCGCGTCCTCACCAACGTGCCCGCCTCGTCATACACGGCCACGAAACAGGTGGTGATGCTCCCGTTTGCCACCTCGGGGACGAACACCTTGTAGTTCGTCTCGTCCACGAAGTAGTCATACGTGCATGAAACGGATAAACGCGCGAACATGGCTGTTATCAGGAATACAACGAGAATCCTTCTTTTCTCCATCTTTGTTCTCTTTATTCTCGTAAAATAACACAAGATTCTCCCTGTCTACCTGTCGCGAGAGAGGGGGAGCGGCATGACCGCCCCCGGCTCTCTCTTCTAACAGGTCCGATAATTAGATATTCAGGTCGGTAACCTTGATATTACTATCCCAGGGCGCGGGCGCGGACACCTGGATGGTCAAGCCACCCTCCTTGGCCGGCACGCTGGGCACGCCGGTCGTGCCGCCGGAGGTCAGCGTGAGGTTCAACTCGCGGATCGTGTTCGGCTCGAAAGAGGCTTCCACCAAGCCACCCCAGTGAACGAGGGCACCGCCCGAGCCGACCTTCGACTGGTTGCCCAGGACATGGTTCTCCGAGGCGTGACCGGTCACCACGACGTAGTACCGTTGCGCGGCGGAAGCGGTGGCCGAGGGGGTCTTGCGCCCGCCGTTGTTCGGGAAGACCACGATGTCGCGCCACAGGCCGAAGTTCGTGTCGACGATCTTCGTCGGGTTGTACCCGGTGGTGGGATCCGCGGTAAAGAAGGTAGCGGTGCCCGAAGCGCCCACCATGACCGACTTGTCATCCGATGTTGTAACGACACCGCCGTCATCCTTGGCCCGGATACCGATCTTATCGGGCAACGTGTAGATCAGGATCGAGGCATCGTTGTGGGCAAAGTCGACGTCCGTGTTATCATACCCCTGGCTCTTGTCGTTAACGCGCACGCGGACGCGCATCAGCGCCACCTCCCGTTTCAGCGTCAGGGGATCGGAGGTTGAGATATCGGTCATCTTCCCCGACTCGATCTTCACGTTGGACGAGGAGTAAGCCATGAAGACTTCCGAGGGAGGGGAAAAGGCCTTAAGGGCATGACCGGCACCCAGCCCGGTAGCGATGGGCGGGGGGAAACCGCCCGACCGCGGCAGGTGATAGATCCCGAGGTTGGCCGAGGCGACGTTACGGACGTTCATGGCCGTCCACGTCGTCGCCGGGGTATTACCGGCAACGATCGTGGTCAGGATCGAGTCGGAACGGTATTTCGCGTTGGCCACCAGCACCAGCTGGTACTCCCCCTCCGGCACCATCGGCCACGTCTGCTTCAACGAGGTTCCGCTCGCGGGGGACGGTATAAAGATGTCCGAGAATTTGATAACTCCCGAAGTCGCGTCGTACAGGAACATTTGCACCTGCTTGATGCTTGACCACGAGGTTTGAGGAACGGCGGAAGAGCTGGCTCTCGTGGCCGATCGTTCAAACACGATATGGGTTACGAGAGAGCCGGTTCCCCCGTTTTCCGATTGTTCTTTCTTACAAGAACCGAGTGCCAGTGCCAACACGGCAAGACACGCAAGATTAGATACATTCATAAACTTTCTCATTTTTGCTGCTTCATTAAAATTATCACTTAAGTTCAAAACACACACTAATTTGAGCTTATGATAGAGTGATCCGTGATGAGAAATCAGTTTACGTACAAGGGACTGTTCCTGTAGGAAGTATCCTCGTCGACAAGGAGATCAACTACATGAATATCAGATAATACTATTATTGATTGTCAGCACACACACTCTAAAATCGCTGAAAATTCAATCGTTTTAATTTTCTATTCCCATGAACGGGTCGCGTGAGAAAAGGTTTCACTTTTCGACAACTTTTTTTCGTCGAGATCGCCAGGATGTTGATATTTAGCAGTAAAAAAGAGATGAATTTTTCACTTCACGCCGGTACGCCCCAGCTTCACGCTGAGTTTGCCACGGACATCGTCGATTACCTTTTTTTTCTTGACCCATTCGACGATCCCCTCTACATTCCCCTCGTTTTGTAATTCGAGGATCCGGCTATCCGCCTCGCGGGTCAGCATCTCGACGCGGCGCATCTTGTAGTTGTCGATCACCTTCGGGAGGAACTCCGTCAGTTTGGTCTGTTCGCTCTCCACGAAACTCTCCAGCCGGATCCAGAGCTTGCTTAGTTCATAAGGCTCGCTCAGGATATCGGCCACCACGGTGTTCACGCGTTCGTCGGGATACGCGATAAAGTGGCGGTCGGGGAAAAAAGAGGGAGAAGAGAGTTGTTTCCGGTACTCCTCGCAGATCGTGTTGTAGACGGGATTGAAGAGCGTCAGGTCATCCTCGTCGAGTTCGCGGATGATGAACTCCCCGACGGTCACCGCCCGCGGCGCCTCCTCCTCCCCTTCCGGCTCCTCCTCGTAGAGATCCAGCGTGCCGAAGAGCAGCAGGTAGCGTATCAACACCTGCTCCTCGAGGTCGCACGGGGAGAGCGTCCCGGTGCTCGTGACGGGACGAAGGTTCAACGAGACGGGCGCGGGCACCTCGCCTTGCCGGCGGATCTTGCCGATCTCCGTGTAGAGTATCCGCTCCTCTACCTCCAGTTGCATCGCCGTCTCCCGGACATACACGGAGCGGGTGATGGTGTCGGGGATCTTGGCGATACTTCTCACGATATCGGTGATCACGCGGGCCCGTTCGATCGGGTCGTCCCCCGCGTCTCCCAGCAGAAGTCGGGTTTTGAAGGTGATGAAATCGGTCTCCTCGCGGGCGATGAACTCGAAGAGTTCCGGTGAAGAGTGCCCGCGGGCGAACGAGTCGGGATCCTCGCCAGCCGGGAGGAGCACCACCCGCGCGTTCAGTCCCTCTTCCAGGACGAGGTCGATCCCCCGGAGAGAAGCCTTGATCCCGGCGGGGTCGCCGTCGTAGATAATCGTGACGTTGGAGGTAAGACGGCGGATCAGGCGGATCTGTTCCGTGGTCAGGGCGGTACCGGAGGAGGCCACGACGTTTTCGATCCCCTTCGCGTGGAACGAGATCACGTCGGTATAACCCTCGACGAGGATGCACCGGTCCTGCCGGACGATGCTCTTCTTGGCGAGGTAGATGCCGTAAAGGGAGCGGCCCTTGTGGTAAATCTCCGACTCGGGCGAGTTGACATATTTCGCCATCTTCTTGTCGGACGACATCGTGCGTCCCCCGAAGGCGATCACCTTGCCGGCGATGTCCTGCACGGGGAAGATGACGCGCTCGCGGAAGCGGTCGAAAAGCCCGTACTCGTTCTCCACGCAGAGGCCGGCCTTGATGAGATACTCCTTCTTGTACCCCTTTTCGAGCGCCGCGCGGGAGAAGGCGTCGCGTTCCCGGGGAGAGTAGCCCAGCCCGAACTTCTCGATCATCTCCGGGGAGATGCCCCGGTGCCGGAGGTAACTCATCGCCACGTCGCGCCCCTCGTCGGTATGGTGCAACTGGTAGGTGAAAAACTCCCGCGCGTGGGAGGAGACGACGAGCATGCTCTCCCGTTCGTTTCGCTCTCTCTTCTGCTCCTCGCTCAGCGCGCGCTCCTCCACGGGGATGTTGTATTTCGCGCCCAGGTATTTCAGGGCTTCCACGTAGGACATCTGTTCGTGTTCCATGATGAAGTTGACGGCGTTACCTCCTTTCCCGCACCCGAAACACTTGTAAATGCCCCGCGCGGGGGAGACGTTAAATGATCCCGTCTTCTCGTTGTGGAAGGGGCACAAGCCGATGTAGTTCGCCCCGCGTCGCTTCAGGTTCACGAACTCGGAGACGACTTCATAGATGTCTGCCGCGTCGAATATCTTCTGGATGGTGCCCTGGTCTATCATGTTGCAAAGGTACGCGACATTCTCGATATTAGATCACCGCGGGCGGGATGATGGCACTTATTTTTCCACGCTAACACGACACCCGTGTTAACGCTAACACGATGCCCGTGTTAACGCTAACACGACACCCGTGTTAACGCTAACACGACACCCGCTTCTGCCTTTAACGACCGGGAACGCGCGTTTAAAGGAGAACACGCGGGGGAGTGCCCGTTAAGTTTGGCACGAAATTTGTCTTTGTACCGCTGTTTGTCAAAAACAGATCATACACGATAGTGCCGGCGGGACGCGCGACACGAACGAATAGCTAATTTTAAAATTTAAAACTAACGGATACATGAAAAAAGTCATCTTCTTACTCGTGGCCCTATCCCTCCTCCCCTGGAAAACCCGCGCGCAGGAAACCTCCCCGCGATCCTTCACGTTGCAAGAGGCCATCACCTTCGCGCTTGAACACAACAAGCAGTTGCAAGCGTCGGCGATGAATATCGAGCTGTACAAGCAAAAAGTCCGGGAAACGATCGCCCAGGGCCTCCCGCAAGTGAACGGTTCGGTCGATTACTCTACCAACTTCAACCACGAGATGGACTTCGGCGGGATGAAAATCACGATGAAAGATCAATCCAACGCCAAGCTCTCCCTGCAACAGCTCCTGTTCAACGGGCAGTGGCTCGTCGGCGTGCGAGCCAGCCGCCTGGCCCACCGGCTGGCCGCGCAACAGATCGACATCACCGAGCAAGAGGTCGTCGAGAACGTGTGCAACTCCTACTATAATATCCTCGCCTGCCGCCGGATGTTGGCCATCCTGGATCGTAACATCCAACTCATGAACGACTCCTTCGAACACACGCGCGACATGTTCTCCGCCGGTGTCATGGAAGAGACCGACGTTGACCAGCTCCGCGTCTCCGTGGGGCAACTCGAGAACTCCCGCCTCTCCATGCAGCGCACGCTGGAGGTGAGCCACAACCTCCTGCGTATCCAGATGGGCATCGAGGGCGACACCCCCGTGACGCTCTCCGACGACCTGGAGTGCTTCATTGATCCCGATGCCAACGCCCGCCTGGCCCTCCAGCCCTTCCACGTGGAGGAGAATCTCCAATACAGGCTCGTCGCCACGCAGACAGAGGTCAACAAAAAACTGCTCGACGCGGAAAAGTGGAGCCACGCCCCCACCCTCGCCGGCCTCTACTCCTACACGCACAAGATACTGAAACCGGAACTCGACATGAGTCCCAAACATGCCGCCGGCCTCTCCCTCTCGATCCCGATCTTTTCCGGGATGCAGCGCGACGCGAAAATAAAACAGGCCCGCGTCACGCTGGAACAGAGCCTTGTCAACAAAAGCCTGCTGGAGGAACAACTCGCGATGCAAGAGCGACAGTTGAAGTTCGAACTGAATAACGCCATGGAAAACTACAACCTCCAGAAAGAAAACATCGAGGTCGCCAACCGCGTCCTCGACAGTTACAAGCGCAAATACGAGGTGGGCACGCGCTCCAGCATGGAGCTCACGCAAGCCAACACCACCTATCTCCAGGCCGAGAACAACTACACGAGCGCCGTGCTCGCGCTCCTGCAGGCGCGACTCAACCTCGAGAAGCTATACAACCGCCTCCCGCACGTACAATAAACATTCACTCATAAAGCAACACCTATCATGATAGTAAAAAATTCCCTTCTGACGATCATGGCCGGGGCCATGCTTGCCGGGTGCGCCGGCAAGAAAACCGAGACCTCCCGCGAGGCAAACGAATCCAAGGCGATCCCCGTGAAGGTCATGACCCTTGAAACGCGAAACATCGCGAGAAGCCTCGACTATACCGCCTCCCTCGAGGCCGACGAACAGCTCTACTACGCGCCCGCCTCCCCCGGCCGGATCCAGAAAATCCACGTGGAGATCGGCGATCGCGTCCGGAAAGGGCAACTGCTCGTGGAGATGGACAAGACGCAACTCGCCCAGGCCGAGGTGCAGTTCCAGAACCTCGAGATCGAGTACCGGCGAGCCCAACAATTGAACGAGTCAAAAAGCATCTCGCGCCAGGCCTACGATGCCGCCGTCACGCAATACGAGGTGGCCCAAACGAACCTCGCCTTCCTGCGCGAGAACACCCGGCTCCTGGCCCCCTTCGACGGGGTGATCACCGGGAAATTCTTTGAAGACGGGGAGATGTACTCCGGCACCCCCGCCGGCGGTGCCCCCAAGGCCTCCATCCTCTCCATCGAGAAGATCAACCCCTTGAAGGCTTACGTCAACATGACCGAGCAGTACTACCCCATGCTGCAAGAAGGCACCCGCGTCGAGCTGAAGACAAACCTCTATCCCGGCCGCGTCTACCCCGGCAAGGTAAGCATCGTCTACCCCACCATCGACAAGAACTCGCGCACGTTTACCGTCGAGGTCACGATCCCCAACGACGACCGTAGCCTCCGTCCCGGCATGTTCGGTACCATCAACTTCTTCGTCGGGGCCTCCGGTGCCATCATCGTCCCCGCGCTCGCCGTCCTTAAATTGCAAGGATCTAACATCCGCTACCTCTTCCTCAACGACAACGGCAAGGCCCGGCGCGTGGAAGTGACCCTCGGCAAACGCTTCGATGACCAGGTAGAGATCATCTCCGACGAGATCAAGCCGGGCGATCAACTCGTCACCGTCGGACAAGCGCGCCTCGTCGACGGGGCCGCGCTCGACATCCAGCGTTAACCTCCTTACACGATAATAACATGAGTATATACAATACCGCCGTCGAAAAACCCATCACCACGATCATGATCTTTATCGGTGTCATGGTGCTGGGCCTCTTCTCGCTCGTGCAGCTTCCCATTGACCAGCTGCCGAAGATGGATCCGCCCTACCTCTCGGTCATGACCACCTATCCCGGTGCCAACGCCGCGGACATCGAGGAGAATATCACCAAAATCCTGGAGGATCAGCTAAACACCGTCGAGAACTTGAAAAACATCACCTCGAACTCCTACGATAACCTCTCCGTCGTCACCCTCGAGTTCGAGTGGGAAGGCAACCTTGACGAGGCCGCCAATGACGTGCGCGACGCCATCGACCGCGCCATCCGGGCGCTGCCCGATGATGCCGAACGGCCCACGCTCTTCAAGTTCAACACCTCCATGATGCCCATCATCATGTATACCGTCAACGCCGGAGTCTCCTATCCCGGCATCGACAAGATCATTGACGACAAAATCGTCAACCGCCTGAATCGCATCGACGGAGTCGCTTCCGTCGGCATCGGCGGTGCCCCCCGACGCGTCGTCTACGTGGACCTGAACCCCCGGCGCTTAGAGGCGTACAACCTTACCGTCGAACAGATCGGCAACATCATCGCTGCCGAGAACCTCGACCTCCCCGCCGGCACGCTGAAGACCGGCCTGATGACCTACCAGGTGCGCGTCGAGGGGGAATTTGACGACAGCGAACGCATCAAGAATCTCGTGATCGCCACCGCCAACGGCAAGTCCATCTTCATGCGGGATGTCGCCAATGTCCGCGACACCATCAAGGATATCACCCAAGAGCAGCTCGTCAACCGCGAACAGGGCGGTGTCATCTTTATCACCAAGCAATCCGATGCCAACACCGTCGCCGTCGCCGCCAACGTCAAGAAAGAGATGGAAAAGATACGCGAGGAACTCCCCACGGACATCCGCGTCGAGGTGCTTCACGACAACTCCAAGTTCATCGTGCAGTCCATCGACAACCTCACCGAGACCCTCCTCTACGCGCTGCTCTTCGTCGTGATCGTCGTCTTCGTCTTCCTCGGGCGCTGGCGGGCCACCTTCATCATCGCCCTCACGATCCCCATCTCGCTGGTGGTCGCCTTCATCTACCTCTTTGCCACGAACGAGTCGTTGAACATCATCTCCCTCTCCTCCCTCTCGATCGCCATCGGGTTGGTCGTGGATGATGCCATCGTTGTGCTCGAGAACATCACGAAGCACATCGACCGGGGTAGCTCCCCGCGGGAGGCCTCCAAGTACGGCACCAACGAGGTGTGGCTCTCCGTCATCGCCACCACCCTCGTCATCGTCGCCGTCTTCTTCCCGTTGACCCTCGTCACCGGCATCACCGGCGTGATGTTCAAGCAGCTGGGATACATTATCTGCATCACGGTCGTCACCTCCACCGTCGCCGCTATCTCCCTCACCCCGATGCTCTCCTCCATCATGTTGCGCTTGCGAAAAGTCGGCGGAGAGGACGGCGAGCAACGCAGTTTCTACGCTTTCACCACGCGGATGCTCGGCAGGCTCGATGCCTGGTACGAGCGCATCATCCGCTGGTCCCTGCGCCACAAGTGGACGATCGTCATCGCCTCCGTCGCCATCATCGTCGCCTCCGTCGCCCTCATGCGCTTCATCAAGACCGACTTCATGCCGCAAAACGACGAAAGTTCCCTCAGTATCTACGTCAAGGCCCAGACCGGTCAACGCGTCGAGGAGACCAAAAAACTGGGACTCAAGATCGACTCCCTTGTCCGCGCCAACTACCCGGAGGCCCGCATCATCAACATCTCCTACGGCAGCGAGGAGGAAGATGCCAGCATGACCTCCCTCTTTAACAAGACCGGCAGCAATATACTCAACGTCCGCGTCCGCCTCGTCGACATCGCCGACCGTGACCGCAGCGTCTTTGCCATCGCCGACGACCTCCGCGCGCGCCTCGACAAGATCCCCGAGGTCGTCCTCTACACCGTCTCTACCAGTAGCGGCGGCGGCGGCCTCGGCTCCAACAACGTCGACATCGAGATCACCGGGCACGACTTCGACATCACCAACCGCCTCGCTGCCGACATCGCCCGGCGCGCCAAGGAGATCCCCGGGGCCGTTGACATCACCATCAGCCGCGACGACGACAAGCCCGAGCTGCAGCTCTTCCTCGACCAGGACAAGCTCGCCCGCCACGGCCTCACCACCTCGCAAGTCGCTTCCGTCCTCCGCAACCGCGTCTACGGTTTCAAACCCACGAAGTACAAGGAGGAGGGCGAGGAGTACGACATCATCGTCCGCTACGAGGAGCGCTACCGCAACTCCATCGATGCCATCGAGAACATCCGGGTCACCACCCCCGCCGGCGCCAGCGTCAAGCTCACCGAGCTGGGCGAGATCAAAGAGTATTGGTCGCCCCCCAACATCGAGCGCAAGAACAAGCTCCGCATCGTGAAAGTCTCCATCATGCCCGCGATGGGTGTCGCGATGGGCGACATCGCGATCGCCGCCCAGGAGATCCTCGACGAGATCGCCCCCGACGTGCCGCAAGATGTCTCCCTTTTCATCGGCGGGAGCTACGAGGAACAACAGAAGTCAAACAAATCGCTGATGCTCCTGCTCGTGCTCTCTCTCCTGCTCGTCTACATCGTCATGGCTTCCGAGTTCGAGTCCTTCAAGATGCCCTTCATCATCATGCTCTCGATCCCCTTTGCCTTCAGCGGGGTGATCCTGGCCTTGCTGCTCACGGGCACCACCCTCAGCATGATCGCCATGCTCGGTGCCATCATGCTCGTCGGCATCGTCACCAAGAACGGCATCCTGCTCATCGACTTCATTAATCTCACGCGCGAGCGAGGGGTACGCCTCAACGATGCCATCGCCATCGCCAGCCGCTCCCGTCTCCGGCCCGTCCTCATGACGGCCGTCACGATGATCCTCGGCATGTTGCCGATGGCCATCAGCACCGGCGAAGGCTCCGAGACGTGGCGCCCGATGGGCATCGCCATCATGGGCGGCCTGCTCTTCTCCACCATCATCACGATGGTCATCGTCCCCGTCGTCTACGCCCTCATGGACAGGAGCGGGAGCCGCGACAAGAAGAAAGCCCAGCGGAAACAGTTCAAGTTCATGGCCGGGTTTGACACCAAAGAGATCGAGAAATAACGAAAGGAACAAGCACATGAAAGCCGTATTTATATCTTACAACCAGGCGCTCACCGAGCGCGTCGATTACCTCTTGGAGCAACTGCACGTGACCGGCTGGACACAGTTCCCGCTCGTCAACGGCAAGGGCACCCACGGCGGGGAGCCGCGCATGGGCAACCACACGTGGCCGGAGATGAACTCCGCGATACTCACCATCGTCGAGGACCACGTCGTCCCCGTGATGCTAAAGTACATCGAGAAACTCGACCAGGTCAACCGGGAGAACGGCATCCGCGCCTTCGTCTGGGAGATCACCGGCGGCTACTGACCCGCCCGTTTACAAGGTAACATACGCATGAGCGCGGCCACTTCTCGCGGCGGCGACCATGTAAAATAGAGAGGAGGGCGGCCCGGTAATCGGCCGCCCTCCTGGGGTTATCTCCAAAGTCGGATTTCGGAGGGGGTACCTCGCGTCCCGGCCGAGATGTTCGGGCGGGTTTCGTCATCGCGAACCCGGAGGGTGAAGGGGGTGTGTCAAAAGTCTGGACACACCCTCTTTTAGAGACGACAAATAAATAAGGTATAACAACCCCGAATATTAAACAGACGACAAACAAACCTCATTTTCACCTAATTCAAAAACATTGAATTAGGTGAAAATGAGGTTTTATCATCGCTTGTTCAAAGTGAGAAACTATTACATTTATTAATTTTTCGTCCCTTCGTATTTTTTATTCGGGTCGGTATCTGAAAGTGATTTCAAATATTCAATTCTCAGGGAGCTAATTTTACTTTTGACACACCCTCTTCCCGCTACGCGGATACCAATGACGAAAATCGACGTTTGACATACCCTCGACGCCGCTAAGTTCCCGGGTAACGACATCGTCACGCGATATGGAACGGGGGCTACACGCCCTGTGGCGACGATTGGATCCTTGTCCGCACCGGGTGATGCATGAGGATGTTGTGAGAATGTTGTGAGAATTATATTAGGGTCGTCCCCATTTTTTCAAATACATTTGCGGAATATTTCTTCCCTTTACTTAAGCGAAGGAGTACAAAGAACAAACGATAAAAGCATATTGTAAAATATAGTTTGTAACGATTAAAACTAAAATATTCGAGATATGAAAAACAAATTTATCATCAGTTTTCTTTGCCTGCTATGTTGCACGGCTGTATTGTTGTCTTGTGAGGATAAAGTAACAGTCCCCGAAATGGACA